>NZ_QAYX01000019.1:0-300000 GCF_003054705.1 Opitutus sp. ER46 | reverse complement strand
TGCGGGAGTTGGATGAGGGCGCCGGGCGTGCCGGCCGCGCCCTGGCGAACGAGGGCCTTGTCCTGGACCTGCACGACGATGCGGGCGGCGACGAGCCGGCCCTCGGTCTCGAGGAGGTTGGCGGTGTAGTCGGCGAGGTCGGTCTCGCCGTAGGCGGTGTGGCCCTCCTCCTGGAGCGTCTCGAGGGCGAACTGGATGCCGGCGTCGATGCGCGGCGGGGCGTCGTTGGCAAAGCCCAGGTTGATGGCGATGCGGTCGGCGGTCTTGAAACCAATGCCGTCGATCTCGCGCGCCGCGCGGTAAGGCTCGCTCGTGAGCACGGTCTTGGCCTGGGCGCCGTACTGCTTCACGAGCTTCACGCACTGGGCGGGCGTGACGCCGTAGGTCTGGAGGAAGATGTAGAGCTCGCGCTCGGTGCGCTTGGAATCCCACGCCTGCTTGATGGCGGTGGCGCGCTTGCGGCCGATGCCGGCGACGTCGCGCAACCGGCCGGACTCCTCGCTCAGGATGCGGAACGTGTCGGTGCCGAAGGCGTCGACGATCTTGTTGGCGTAGACCTTGCCGATGCCGGGGACGAGGCCGCTGCCGAGGTATTTGCGAATCCCGTACACGCTGGCGGGCAGCTCGCTACGGAACGTCGCGATCTTGAACTGGGCGCCGTGCTGGGCGTGGCGCGTCCACTCGCCCGTGAGGTGGAGCGTCTCGCCGCATTCGACGCCGGGGAGCGGGCCGACGATGGTGACCGGCTCAGGCTTGGCGGGCTTGCCGGCGGCGGCGCTGGCGGGCGGGACGTCGGGGCGGAACTCCGCGATCGTGTAGTGGTTCTCCTCGTTCAGGAAAATGATCCGCTCGACGACGCCGGTGAGCGTGGCGGAGGCGGAGCTGGGACTGGGACGGGAGAAGGCCAAAGTTGGGCCGTGAGGTGAGACGGATTTCGCGGCTGAGGCAACCCGGCGGAACGCACGCGGCGCGGCGTGGCCAACGCCGGGGGCGGGCTTGCGATCTTCCCTCCCCCCCCGAGGAGCGCCGCCCGCGATGCGGCCGGGTTAACCGCGGGAGAGCGCGGCGTTGACGGCCAGCAGGTCGGGGTACACGGCTTCGGCGCCGGCGGCCTGGAGCTGGGCGGCGGTATGGGTGCCGGTGGTAACGCACCAGCAGGCGAACCCGCCGGCATGGGCAGCCTGGACGTCAAAGGGCGAATCGCCGATGAGGACCGTGGTTTCGGCGCGGGCACCGAGGGCGCGGAGCGCGTGCGCGGCGAACTCCGGCTGCGGTTTGAGCCAGGGTGTGTCCTTGGCGCCGAAGATGGCCTTGAGGTACGGGGTGGCGCCAAGGTGGGCGCAGACAGCGCGGGCATGGTCGCCGCGCTTGTTGGTGAACACTGCCAGGATGGCGCCGCGGGCCTGCTGGTCGCGGAGCAGTTCGAGGGCGCCGGGCATGAGCTTCGCGTCCTCGAGGAGGATCTCGTTGGTGTAGGCGATGTGGACCTTGACCGCCGCGGCGACGAGTTCCTCGGGCACGAAGTGGCGCATGGCGTTCTCCAGGCCCCCGCCGACGGCCCGCCGGACCTGGTCGATGGTCGGCGCCGGGCGGCCGAACTGCGGCAGCGTGTGGACGTAGGCGCGGTGGATGGTGGTGAACGCGTCCACCAGGGTGCCGTCCAGATCCAGGAGAATCGTTGCGAAGGAGGCCATGAGCGCCGGCCAGATTTGGTTTGGCGTGTGGCGGTGTCACGAGTGAAGTGGGCCCCATGCCTGCAACCGAGCCCACGACTTCCGCTCGCGCCGTGGCGCACGCCGACGGCGACGTGCTGGACGTGGCGCTGGGGGGCGACTGGCAGGTCACCGGGAAAGTTCCGAACTGGACCTCGGTGATCGACCGGCAGGCGCCACGGCGGGTGCGGCTGCGGCTGGAGGGGCTCGGCCGCTGGGATTCGTCGCTGCTGCTCTTCGTGATGCATGCGCAGGACTGGTGTCGGAATGCCGGCGCGGCGTGCGACGCGGAGGCGTTGCCGGAGGAGATCCGCACCCTGAGCGGCCAGCTGGCAACCTCGCATGAAACGCGGGCGCCGTTCGACCGCTCGGAAGGGTTCCTGGCGAACGTCGGCCGGGCGACGATCGATATCCGGCGCAACGTCGGGGAGATCTTCCACTTTGTCGGCGAGACGGTGATCAGCGCCACGCGGCTGGCGCGCAGTCCGGCGCGGTTCCGCTGGCGGGACTGGGCGTACGAGATGCAGCAGTGCGGGGCGATGGCGCTGCCGATCGTGAGCCTGATCAGTTTCTTGGTTGGCGTGACGCTGGCCTACACGGGAGCGATCGTGCTGCGGCAATACGGCGGCGACATCTACATTGCCGACCTGATCGGGCTTTCGATGGTGCGCGAAACGGGCGCAGTCATGACGGCGGTGGTGCTGGCGGGGCGGACGGGGGCGGCGTTTGCGGCGACGCTCGGCAACATGAAGGCGAACGAGGAGATCGACGCGCTGGAGACGCTCGGCATCGCGCCGGTGCAGTTTCTGGTGCTGCCGCGGCTGCTGGCGCTGGCGGTGATGATGCCGCTGCTCTCGGTGTACGCCAACGCGCTGGGCATGATCGGCGGCATGGCCGTGGCGTTGGGCATCCTGGACATCCAGCCGACGGCGTATTGGGCGGAGATGCAGACGAGCATCGACATGTCGGACCTCGCGGTCGGCGTGATCAAGGCGGTGGCATTCGGCCTGATCATCGGCCTGTCGGGCTGCCTCCGCGGCCTGCAGGCGGAACGCAGTGCGGCCGGCGTGGGCCGGGCGGCGACCTCGGCGGTGGTGACCGCGATCCTTTTCCTAGTGGTGGCGGACGCGTTGTTCGCCGTCGTATTCAACATCCTTGGGCTGTGACGCGCCTGACCTCCTGACGACATGAGCACGCCGCCCAATCCTCCCGCCGTTCCGGCGATCCAGGTGAACCAGCTCACGGCCGGTTACGACGGGCGTGTCGTGCTGCAGGATGTGAGCTTTGCGGTCCAGCCGGGCGAGGTGTTCTTCATCATCGGCGGGTCGGGCTGCGGGAAGAGCACGCTGTTGCGGCACATGATCGGGCTGCATCCGCTGCGCGGCGGCGACGTGACCTTCTTCGGCGATTCCTTCACGCAGGCGGATGCGGCAACGCGGCGGGCGCGGCTGAAGACCTTTGGCGTGCTGTTCCAGAGCGGCGCGCTGTGGTCGTCGCTCACGCTGCGGCAGAACGTGGCGCTGCCGCTGGAGGAGTACACGACGCTCTCGCGGCGGGAGATCGACGACCTGGCGAGTTTCAAGCTCGGGCAGGTGGGGCTGGGCGGGTTCGAGGACTACTTCCCGGCGGAGATCAGCGGCGGCATGAAGAAGCGCGCGGGGCTGGCGCGGGCGCTGGCGCTGGACCCGGCGATCGTGTTTTTCGACGAACCCTCGGCGGGACTCGATCCGGTGACCTCGCGAAAGATGGACGAACTTATCCTGCAGGTGCGCGACACGTTTGGGACGACCATCGTGGTGGTGTCGCACGAGCTGCAGTCGATCTACGGGATCGCCGACCGCGTGATCATGCTGGACCGGGAGGCGAAAGGGATCATCGCGCAGGGTCGGCCACGGGAACTCGTGGCGACGTCGCGCGATCCGAGGGTGACCGAGTTTCTGCGCTTTGCGCTGCCGGAGACGGCGGCGGGGAAAGGCGCGAGTTGAGTTCCACCTGAAACATTGAGAAGCTGCTGCCGACACATGACCCAGATGAACCCAAAGAACCCCGCGCGACGGGGTGTCCGGCTCGTGGGGAGCGAACACCAATGAAGACGAAAGTGAGTCCATCCGTGGTGGGCGCCTTCGTCATCGGGGCGTTTGCGCTGGGCATCATCGCGCTGCTGGCGTTTGGCGGGGTGAATTTCTTCTCCAAGCCGCAGCGGTTCGTCGTGTACTTCGACGAATCGGTGCACGGCCTTGAGCAAGGCTCGCCGGTGAAGCTCGGCGGCGTTCGCGTGGGCCGGGTGGTGGCGCTGAACATCCGCTACGATGAGAAGGCAAACCGCTCGGCGACGGCGGTCACGTGCGAGCTGAATCGGGACACGATGACGGACTTTCGCGGCGTGAACATCGACGTGTCGAACCGCGACCAGCTGCAGGGGCTCGTCGACCGCGGCCTGCGCGCGCAGTTGTCGGTCGCGGGCCTGGCGACGGGCCTGCTGTACGTGGAACTCGATTTCCTGAACCCGCGGCAGTTCCCGGCGCCGATCCGGCCCGAGGCCAACCGGCTGGTGGTGGTGCCGGCGGTGCCCTCGGCCATTGCCGGATTCCAGGCGAGCCTGACAGAGATCATGACGAACCTGAAGAACATCGACTTCGCGGGTCTCTCCCGCGGGCTGACGGCGCTGATGGCGGACGTGCGCACGCGGCTCGATGCGCTGGATCTCAAGGGCACGGTGGACCAGTGGAAGCGGACGGGCGCGCAGATCGAGAACCTGGCGAAGGGCGACGAGTTCAAGCGCACGCTGGAGAACCTGAACCAGGCGGTGGCGGACCTGCGCGGGACGATCGCACGGATCGACGGGCAGGTGGAGCCGACGGGCAAGGAGCTGCGCGAGACGCTGGCGGAGGCGAAGCGCACGATCGCGTCCTTCAACACCACGGCGGCGACGGCGCAGAAATTCCTGAGCCGCAATGCGGCGGTGGGTGACGAGCTGGGCACGACGCTGCAGCACTTGAACGAGGCGGCGGAGTCGGTGAAGCGGCTGGCCGATTTCCTCGAACGCAATCCGAACGCGCTCCTCACGGGCAAGAAGCCGCCGGAGTGAGCGTGGTGGTCGCGGCTCCCCCCTTTTCCTTTTCCGGATGAAATCGCATCTCTCCCTCCGTCTTCCGGTCGTGGTGGCCGCGCTTGGGCTGGCCGCCAGCGCGGCGTCGCTCACGGGCTGCCTGGGCCTGCCGCAGGCGCAGACTGATCCGACGCGCACGTACGTGTTGTCGCTCGGCACGGCACCGGCGATGGCGAACGCCTCGACCCGCGTGGTGCGGCTGCGGCCGGTGGAGCTGCCGAGCTACCTGCGGACGCGGAGTCTGGTGGTGCGGCGCGGGGACAACGAGATCCAGCTGCGCGATTTCGCGCGCTGGGGTGAGCCGCTGGAGCTCGGGATCGCGCGTGTGCTGCGGGAGGATCTGCTGGCGCGTGGCGGCGCACGGACGGTGCAGAGCGGGCTCTTGCCGGCGCCGGCGGGCGAGGAACCAAATTTCGAGCTGACCGTGCGCGTGCTGGCCTGCGAAGGCCTGGCGGACGGCCGCGTGGCGTTTCGCGCCGCGTGGGAGCTGAGCCCGGTCGACGCGACCGCGGGCGCGGCGGTGAGCCGCGGGGACTTCCAGGCGGCGGAGCTGAAATGGAGCGCGGACAACGAAGCCACGCTGGCCGCGGCGGTGAGCCGCGGGGTGGACGGGCTGGCGGCCGAGATCGCAGCGGCGCTGGCGCGGTAGCGCGGCGCTGAGAGGCAACTGGATTTGGCGCGGGCCGGAGACGCGTTGCGTAGATCGGCGCGGAACGGCTGCGGCGCGACGGCTCGCGCACGCGACCGCCGTGCGGAAAGGAAACGCGTTGGCCGCCGGCGAAGTCCGGGAGCGGGCGCGCCGCCGGTTACTTCAGGGCGGCGGCGATGCGGGCGAGGGCGGCCTCGACGTTCTCGCGGGAGTTGAACGCGCTGATGCGGACATGGCCCTCGCCGCACTTGCCGAAGCCGGCGCCCGGGGTGCAGACGACCTGCGCGCGGTTGAGCAGGAGGTCGAAGAACTCCCACGAATCGCGGCCGGTGTTGACCCACAGGTAGGGGGCGTTGTCGCCGCCCATGCAGGAGAAGCCGAGCCGGGTCATGGCCTCGCGGATCAGCTTCGCGTTGCCGAGGTAGAAATCGATGAGGTCGCGGGTCTGCTGCTTGCCGGCGTCGGTATAGATCGCGGCGGCGGCCTTCTGGATCGGGTAGGCCACGCCGTTGAACTTGGTGGTGTGGCGACGATTCCAGAGGGCGTGGAGCGGGTGGGCGTTGCCGGCGGCGTCGTAGGCGACGAGCGACTTCGGGATGACGGTGTAGGCGCAGCGGGTACCGGTGAACCCGGCGGTCTTGGAGAAGCTGCGGAGCTCGATCGCGACCTCCCGGGCGCCCTCGATCTCGTAGATGGAGTGAGGAATCTGCGGGTCGCGGATGAAGGCCTCGTAGGCCGAGTCGAAGAGGATGACGGCCTTGTGCTGGCGCGCGTACTGCACCCACTCGGTGAGCTGAGCGCGGGTGGCGACGGCGCCGGTCGGGTTGTTGGGGAAGCAGAGATAGATCAGGTCGGTCGCGACCTTGGGAACGGACGGCACGTAGCCGTTGGCCGGGGTGCTCTCGAGGTAGGTGATGCCCTCGTACCGGCCGTCGACGTTGGGACCGGTGCGGCCGGCCATCACGTTGGTATCCACATAGACCGGATACACGGGATCGGGGATGGCGAGGCGGACGTCCTGGGCGAAGATTTCCTGGATGTTGCCGCAGTCGCACTTGGCGCCATCGGAGACGAAGATCTCGTCGGCGGCGATGGGGCAGCCGCGGGCGGCGTAGTCGTGCTGGGCGATAGCGTCGCGCAGGAACGCGTAGCCCTGCTCGGGACCGTAGCCCTTGAAGGTGCTGCGGTGGCCCATTTCGTCGGACGCCTGATGAAGGGCTTCAATGCAGACGGGTGGCAACGGTTCGGTGACGTCGCCGATGCCCAACCGGATCACGGATTTGCCGGGATTCGCCGCGACGTAGGCGTTCACGCGCTTGGCGATGTCGCTGAAAAGGTAGGAAGCCTTCAGCTTGGAGTAGTTCTCGTTGATCCGAATCATGGGTGTAAACGGGCTGTAACGACAGGTGCGGGTGGGCGAAAAACTTGAACAAACCCTTCGCCCTCCGTTATTCAAGTCCACGTTTCCCCCTCCCGCCTGCGCCCCATGCTTAAAATCGAATCTGTATCGGAGATGCGCTCGTATGCTGCCCAGTTGCGAGCAGCCGGGCAAACGATTGCGCTCGTCCCTACCCAGGGAGCGCTGCACGCCGGGCAGGAAGGACTGATCCGGGCGGCGGCGCAGAGGGCCGACAGCGTGGTGGTCTCAATCTTCGTCAACCCGCTGCAGTTTCCACCGAACGAGATCGTGGCGCGCTACCCGCGGAGCCTCGAGGCGGACTTCGCCCTGTGCGAGCGCTGCGGCGCGCACGTGGCTTTCGTTCCGGCGGCGGAGGAGATCTATCCGAAGGGTTTCTCGACCTATGTCGTCGAGGAGCACGTGGCGAAGCCGCTGGACGGCGTGTCGCGGCCGACGCACTTCCGCGGCGTCACGACGCTGATGGCGAAGCTCATCAACATCATTCACCCGACGTTTGCGTTCTTCGGGCAGAAGACGGCGCAGCGGGCGGCGGTGGTGCGCAAGATGTGTGACGACCTTGGTTTCCCGGTCGAAGTGATCGTGGAGCCGACGGTGCGCGAGCCGGATGGACTGGCCGCGGGGGTGCACAATCGGAGCCTGACCGTGGCGCAGCGCATCGACGCGGTGGCGTTGCACGCGGCGGTGGAGAAAGCCCGGACGATGGTGGCGGGAGGCGTGCGCAGCCCGGACCGCATCGTGGCGGAGGCGACGCACATCCTGGGCGAGCGGCGCCGCATCCGCGTCATCTACATTTCCATTGTCGACCCGGTGACGCTCGAGGCGCAGCGCGAGGTCGTGCCGGGGCACTCGATGCTGGCGATCGCGGTGTGGATCGACGAAGTGCGGCTGCTCGACAACGTGCTGCTGTAGCGCGGACGGCCGCGCAGGCGGGAGCAGGCCCGGGCCGGCAGCGGGCCGCAGCCGGCGCTTGCGACTGCGCGGGATCCTTCAAACGTGTCGCGCTCGTCGCCGGCTCCGCGCGACGCGGTGCCCGCGACCTCTCCTTTCCTTTCCCATGTCTGATTCCTCTCTTCTCTCCCGAATTCGGACCGGCGGCTTCGCGCTCGTGATGCTGGCCGGGGTATTTACCGGCGGCGCCGCGCGCGCCGAGGTGAAAGTCGGCGGCTGGACACCGATTTTCCAAGGCGTCGAGTTTGCGACGGGCGAGGCCGATGAGAAGGAGCCGCGGCTGCAGAAGGCGTTTGCGGTGCGGGTGGACCTGCGGGCGCCGGGGATCGAGTTCCTGGCGACGCCGGACAACGGGGATGCTCCGCTCGAAACGACGAGCGAGACGCCGAATGATTTCCTTGTGCGGCACAAGCTGCAGGTCGCGATCAATGCAAACTTCTACGAGCCCTGCTGCGAGCCCGGGAACAAGAACCTGCTGGGGCTGGCGATGTCGCGCGGCGTGCTGGTGTCGCCGCCGGCGGCGACGGGCACCGGCGCGGCGGTGCTGCTGATCACGCGGGACAATCACGCGACGATCACGACGACGGCCAAGCCAATCGCGGTGGAGAAGTATTGGACGGCGGTGGCGGGCTCGGAGCGGGTGTTGATCGACGGGGTGAAGCCGGTGTTCAAGCCAACGAAGTTTAACACGACGGAGCATCCGCGGAGCGCGGTCGGCATTTCGAAGGACGGCCGTTACCTGATCCTGCTGGCGATCGATGGCCGGCAGCCCGGGTACAGCATTGGCGCGCCGATGGACGACGTGGCGGCGTGGCTGCTGCGCTTCGGGGCGTGGCAGGGATTGAATCTGGACGGCGGTGGATCGACGGCGCTGGTGCGGGCGAGTGAGGACGGCCCGATGCAGCTCAACAAGGTGAGTGGGGCGGGGAAACCGCACGGCGACCAGAGCGACTTCGAGGTGGTGAAGCGCGTGCAGCGTTCGAACGGCAATCACCTCGGGGTGTTTGCTCGGCCGCTGGCGCGGCGCTGAGCGCGGTGCGCTCAGCGCAAGGGCTGAAAGGCTGAAGCCGGAGGCCAGAGGCCGGAAGTCGGAAGCCAGAAGTCGGAAGCCGGAAGCCAGAAATCAGGTGTCGGAGGTCAGATGTCGGGTGGCGGAAGCCGAAGATCAGGAGCCTCCTCCGAGCTCTGTGATCCGCCGAATCAGCCAGTCTGCTCCGTGGCCTCGGTGTCTCCGTGGTTCATTCCAGGTCGCACACCTGAGGCCGGATGCCAGAAGCCAGAAGACGGTCAGGGGCCCGATCTGACCTCTGATTTCTGACCTCTGCCCTGGCCTGGTTGGTGACGGCGACGACGAAGGCGGTCTTTTCGCGGGTGTAGCGGACGCGGTCGTCGGGGAACTCGGCGGCGAGGCGGAGCTTGAGGGCGGCGTACGCGGCGGCCGTTTCAGGGTGCTGGCGCAGGTAGTCGCGGAAGAGGAGTCGGTCCCAGTGTTCGAAGTGGGGCTCGACGAAATGCAGGTGGTGGGTGCGTTGGCCGGCAGCGTCGCGCTTGATGAACCACGCATAGAAGGGCGGGCCGGCGTCCCCGTGGGTGGCGCGCCAGAAATAGTCGTAGCCGAGCGATTCCAGCATGGGGGCGATCTCGACTTGGGTACGGGCGAGCGAGCGGACGCCGACGAGGAGGTCGATGACCGGCTTGGCGGCAAGGCCGGGGACGGCAGTGCTGCCGAAATGCTCGATGCGCGTGATCAGGTCGCCGGGAAAACGCTCCCGGAGGAAGGCGCGCTCGGCCTCAAAGCGTCCCGGCCAGGCGGGATCGTAAGGGACGACTTCGATCCGATCGCGCAGGACGCGCTGAACCTTCTCGTGGAGCGACTCCGAACTCATCGAGCCGCATGACGGGAGAGTTCGGCGAGGATCGAAGCGGGAATGGGGCGGCAGGCACAGGCCTGGGTGTGGGCGACGTGCCAGGCGACGCGCTGCGCGGTACTGGGGTTCTTGGGCATCCGGTTGGCGCGATGCCAGTCGGCGTTGAGCCGTGGGCGCTGGTCGGCAGAGGCGGTGGAACCACGCGGCTTCATTTTGGGAAGAGACGTTGGACGATGGGTTCGGCGCGGGCGACGGCGGCCTCGGGCACGAACACCAGGATTTTGGGTAGGGCGGGGCACATGCCGAGAGAGCGCTGGAACTGGAGGTTGTCCTGATTCACGTCGAGGGCATCTTCCTCGAGTTCGTAGGTGATGCCCTCGGCTTCGAGGGCGGGGACGAGCTTCTCGACCTCAGGCGCATCGAAGGCGCCGATCTGATGCAGCATTTCGTCTGAGTCCGGCATGGGAGGGCGGGGGTTGAGGGTTGGAGCGGAAGGTATGCTGGAAGACAGAAGGCGGAAAGCGGAAATCAGATGTCAGACGTCAGAGGTCAGATGTCAGAGGCCGAAGGCCGAAGGACGGAGGACGGAAGACAGAAGCCAGAAGCCGGAAGCCGGAAGCCGGAGGACGGTTTTCGCGGTAGCGAAAACCGGCGCGAACGATGCCGAGGCCCTCAATCCCTCAATCGCCCGAGAGAAAGAGAAAGAGGAAGAGTAAGAGTAAGAGGTGGCCGGTGGTACCCACAGGGGACCAAAAAACCGGCCTTTCGATTGCGGAGGTAGGCGAGCAAGGCTTCCTGCCCATGATGCCGAATCAGAGTCACACGCCGACGACAGGGGAGATCGAGGCCTTGGGCCGCGGTCGGAGGCGGACGGCGTGGCACTTTGCGCCCTGCATTGGAACGTGGCAGGGACTCATCAATCCGGTGATCGTTTCGGTGCCCACGGTGCTGTTGAAATCGATGGGCTATTCGAACGCGGTGATTGGATACGCCACGCTCGCCACGTTGCCGATGGCGTTGAAGTTTCTGCTGGGGCCCATGGTGGACGCGCATCAGACGCGGCGATGGTGGTCGATCCAGTCCGGCCTGTGGCTCATCGGCTGCGTCTTCCTCCTGGCGGGCGCGCTGATGCTGCCGACGTTTTCACTCTGGGTGTACCTCGCGGCCCTCGCCGTGCTCGCGGTGGTGAAGTCGATCCAACAGATCGCGCTGCAGGGGTTCTTCACGGTGGCCCTGACAAAGTCGGAGCAGGCGCTGTTTGCAGGGTTGGATCCGGTGTGGGGCCGGGCGGCCTCGATTTTTACCGGTTCGGTGCTGCTGGCGATCGCGGGAGCGGTGGGCGATCGCTATGGCAGTCCGCGCATCACGTGGGCGGTCTATTTTGCCGGGCTCGTGGCGGTGTTTCTGCCGCTGTACTTCTACACGCGGGCGTTCTTCCCCCGGCCGCGCGCGGACTGCGCGCCGGATCCCGCAATGAAAGCGGCGCCGCTTCCCTTCTGGACGGCATTGCGTGGCTATCTGCAGTTGCCGGCGCTGCTGCCCGGCGTGGCCTACATGTTTTTCATGCGCTCGGGCGAGACCTTCCTCGCCAAGATGGGCATGGCGTTCCTGATGGATAAGCCGGAGCACGGCGGCTACGGGCTCAGCATCACGGAGGTGGGCGTCTTCACCGCGGTGATGACGGTTTGTGCCATCAGCGGTGGGGCGATCTCGGGCGTGTTGCTGAAGAAGTACGGGCTGCGCCGGGTGGTGTGGCCATTCTCGATTCTGGCGGTGCTGCCCAACGCGATCTACGTCTACCTCGCGTTGACGAACCAGGCCGGACGCGAACTCGTGCAATGGGACCTGAGCGCCTTCGGGATGGGGGTGTGGCACCTCGATTTTGTCCTGCTGGTGCTGCTGGGCCTCGAAAATTTCGGCTTCGGCCTCGGGTTCACGGTGATGAACTACTACATGTTCCGCATGGCGGCCGGTTCGAAATACCCGGCCTCCTATGTGGCTTTCAACGCGTCGGTGATCTACACGAGCTACATGCTGTTCGGCATGATCAGCGGGATTTGCCAGGAGTGGCTCGGGTATCCGCTCCTCTTTATCCTGAGCATCGTGGTTTCCCTGCCGGCGTTCGCCGCGATCCCATTCCTGAATTACGCGCTTGATGAGCGGAAGGAATAGGGCGCCGTGCCGCTCGCGGTGGCTGGTGGGTGGCCGGCGCCAGGGACGCTGGTCCCTTTCGGGGACCGGGAAGTTGCATTTGAGCGGAACGGTCGCCGCGGTTCGTCTCTCGCCCGCTTCAGAGTCGGGCGAGATCCCGCCCGCGCCAAAACGTCCGATCCCCTCGGAGCACCCCTTACGTCATGACCAGCCCATCGCACCCCAATCACCGCGGCCTCGCGCTCAACTCCCGTTTCACGGTTCCCGCCATCGCGCTTCTGGCCGCGCTGGCCGGTACGCCGTCGATCGCGCAGATGGCTCCGACTCCCGCTCGGACGAGCGAGCCTGATGAGACCATCGTGCTTTCGGAGTTCACAGTCCGGGCGGACGCACCCGACAGCTACACGGCGTCCGAGACCATCACGGGTTCCCGCGTGGCGGAGAAGATCATGAACCTGCCGTATACGGTGAACGTGCTGACGGCCGAGTTCATCGAGGATTTCGGCTTCTTCGATTTCGATGACGACTTCGCGTACACGAGCTCGTTCGGCGGTTACGATTCCGGCGGCGGCAGCGCAAACGTCCGCGGCCTCGCGGTCGGCAAATCGCTCCGGAATGGCTTTATGCGCATCGGCGTGGTGGATCGCGGTAACGTCGATCGCATCGAGGTCATCAAGGGGCCTTCCGCCGCGGTCTACGGCGAGGCCTTGCCCTCCGGCCTGATCAATATCGTGACCAAGAAGCCGAAGCTGCGGCCGGGGTACCGACTCTCGGTCACCGGCGGCACCAACGACCTGGCCCGCGTTGACGTGGACGCCACGGGCCGCCTGGGCAAGTCGGGCAAGACTGCCTATCTGCTGAACGGCTCGTTCTACGAGACGGGTTACGACCAGCCGTATGCGAAGATGCGGACGAAGATGCTGTCGGGCGCGATCTCGCACAAATTCCGGCCGACGACCACGCTGCTGCTCGAGTACGAGTTCATTGACCGGCACAACAACCCGATCGCGTTCGTGCCCGTCGCGCGACGCACGGTGGGCGGCAACTATCATGGGCGACTCGCGACCGAGATTGCAGGTTTCAACTGGTACGGTCCCGCGGAATCGACCGATCGCTCGGTGCGGACGCTCACCGGCACGTTCGAGCACAAGATCAGCGACGTCTGGTCGCTGCGGATGTCGGGCAACTGCTTCAACCGAAACGTCGTGGGCGTCTCCAACAACGTCACCGGCGGCGTGTCGCCGCATTACCAGATCGACGGCACCAATGCCGGGAAACTCATCGATCGGCTGCCGGCCTACGGCATCTCCATCGAGGATGGCGCCGGCTTCCAGGCCGACGTGGCGGCGCGGTACTGGCTCGCGAATCACCGGATCGAGAACCGCACGCTGCTCACCTTTGATTTTTCCACGTACTCGCGGCAGAACCCGCAATGGCGGGCGGCGGCGGGTACGGCGCTCACGGCGTCCGGCTTCGCCCGCATCATGGATCCGAAGAACCCGGTGTATTTCTGGCCGAGCCCGCAGGATTTTCCGGCGCTGTATCCGCTGTATCGCTGGGACAACAACCGGACGGACATCTACGGCCTCTTCCTCCGGCATCAGACGGCGTTCTGGAAGGGCCGCGCGATCGTGGTTGGCGGCGTGCGTTACGACCTGGTGAAAGAGGATCTCCGCCGGGAGACCGAGCAGCGCAAAGGCACGGGTCCGCTGAGCACGCTGGTGCGCGACCAGGACCACTACACGCCGAATATCGGGGTGAATGTGGGCGTCACCAAGAACGTGCGCGCCTATGTGAACTACGCGAAGTCGTTTTTCGTGAATTCGCAGAGCAACACGGCGCCGCAGGCCGGCGACGAGGTCGATGCGGTGAACGAGACCGGCTTTGGCTGGGACTACGGCATCAAGGGCGGATTCTTTGAGGAGAAACTCTCCTTCACGCTCGGCGGTTTCTACATCGTCCGGGAGAACATCAAGGTCACTGACGAGAACGGCGACTCGCGCCGGGTCGGTTCGATCCTCTCCCGCGGGGTTGAGCTCGATGCCAACTGGAACATCGGCATGGGCTTTAGCGCGCTGTTTGGCGGCGGCTACAACAAGGCCGTCTATACGGAAGCCGGCCGTGATCTCGATCTCGTGGGCCGGCAGATGGCCAGTGTGCCCGAAGAGAGCGCCTACCTGGCGCTGCGGAAGACCTGGTCGAGCGGTTGGCTCAAGGGCCTGAAGGCCAACCTGGGGGTGACGTACACGGGCGAGACCCATCCGTTCCCGGACCGCGGTGGCATCCTCACCAAGCTACCTGATGGCTCGCAGGTCACGATCAGCCATAGCGGTTACCGTGACATCCTCATTCCGGCCTACTACTCGACGCGCGCCGGCGTTTCCTATTCGTGGCGGCCAAAACGCTCCAAGTGGACGCACAGCGTGGCGGTGAACGCGACGAACCTCCTGGACGACGATGCAATCCTGCGGAGTCGCCGGGTGATGGAGTCGTTTGGGGCGTCGATCACGTACACGGTGAAGTACTAGAAGAGAAGGCTGAAGGCCGGAGGACGGAAGCCAGAAGCCAGAAGCCAGAAACCGGAAGGCGGAGGACGGAAGTCAGATGCCGGAGGTCAGAGGCCAGAGGCCAGAAGTCAGAAGTCAGATGTCAGAAGCCGGAAGTCAGGTGACGGCGGTCGTATCAAGGGGACGGACGCGATGGAGCGGTTGGTGGCGACGGGCAGCCACACGGATACGCCGGTATGACGCCAGTGGTCGCAGCGGCGACCGGACCTTTGTCCTGCTTTCTCTCCGACATTCACCCTCTATCACCATCACTCTCATGATCCCGCGTTCTCTTCTCCGACTATTGGTCGGACTGATTGGTGTCGTTGGCTTGGGCACCATCGTGGCCGCCGCGCGTGGTGTGCCTACGACGGTGCCGCGGGAGCGGATGCAGGCGGTATATGAGGAGCTGAAGACGCCCTACAAATGGGGGCCGGTGCTGAATGGGCCGAATGGAACCCGGGTCGATAACCCGCGCGTGTTCCGGGCGAAGGACACCTGGTACATGACCTACAACCATGTGGAGGGATCAGGTGGCTATGAAGGTTGGCTCGCCACCAGTGACGACCTCGTGCGTTGGACGCTGCGTGGGCGGATCCTGGCAAAGGGCAGCGGCGGATGGGACACCGGAAGCGTGGGTGTGTACCTCGGGTTGCAGTCACTTGACGTCGATCGCGCCTACCTGCCCGAGACGTTCGAGGGGCGGTATTGGCTGTCGTACATCGGCGGGCGCAAGGACGGTTTCGAAGCTTACCCGCTGAACATCGGGCTGGCGTCAACGGACGATCCGGCCCGCGTGGACGGCTGGCGTCGGCTGCCGGAAAACCCGATCCTGGCGGTGGACAATCCCGACGTCGGCTGGTGGGAAAACCGCGTCCAGTTCGCGAGTCAGCTGGTGCGCGACCCGGCCCGTAAACTCGGCTATGAGTTTCTGCTGTTCTACAACGCGAAAGGGCGGCGGGATAACGTGGAGCGAATCGGAGTGGCGGGTTCGCATGACCTGCGCCATTGGCAGCGACCGCTGCGCGACCCAATCGTGGCCGGCGATCCAGACTTCCGCATCAGCGGGGATCCCCAGCTGCTCCAGATGGGCGACCTGTACGTGCTCCTGTACTTCCGCGGCGTGCCGGCGCAGGAGGAGGTGGGCGATCACGAGACGTTTGCCTGCTCCTACGACCTGGTGCACTGGACGCCGTGGACGGGAACGGGGCTGACGCGGGTGCGGGAACCCTGGGAGGGGCGGTCGGCCGCGCACAAGCCATGGGTGTTTCGCTGGCAGGGCGTGGTGTACCACTTCTTCAATTACACGCATGTGATCGACAAGAAGCCGTATGGCGGCATCGGCCTCGCGACCTCGCGGTTCATCGGGAAGAGCTACCAGTGCGAGGAACTGGAGATCGACCGCGCGGATGGCGGCTATGTTGTCGTGCCCGGGATGAAGCTGGCCGGGTATCGCGGCGTGGAGTTCCGCGGCCGCCAGGCCGGAGACGCGATCCGCTTCGTCGTCGAGGTGCCGGAGGCGGGCGAGTACGACCTGCGACTTGGCCTGCTGGCCGAAGGCAATGGTCCCCGTTTTCGTGCCCTCCTAGACGACGCGCCGCTCGGGGGCGTGCTCCAGCCGGCATCGGAGCCGACGATGCGCACCGAGTGTGGACTCGGGGTGGCGAAGCTGGATCGGGCTGGTGCGCACCGGCTGACGCTCGTGCTTGAAGACGACGCGCTGAGGTCGGGTGGCGGATACCTGGTGCTCGACAGCATCGAGTGCAGGAAACGCTGAGGACGGCGCGGGAGGCCGGAAGCCGGAGGCCGGAAACGGGGGACGCAGGACGGAGGCCGGAAGCCGGAAGCCGGAGCCCGGATGCCGGAAACTGGGGGACGGAGGCCTGAAGCAAGACCGGACCGGTCAAGGGTGAAACCGGCAACTGAAGTTCGGAGGCTGGGACGGAAGGCGAGGTGTAACCACGAATGAACACGAAGGGACACGAATGAAGAATGGGGCCAGTCAACGGGGCATAGGGTTTAGGTCTTGCTGGATGCTCAGCGTGATGGCACTGGGAGCGGTCGTCGGGTGGGCGGGACCGGCGAAGGCACCCCCGGTGGGCTCGATCAACACGCAGATCGTGAATCTCTGGCCGGACGGGAGCCCGAACAATCCCGAGGACGGGCCGCGTCCGGCGATGGAGATGTTCCTGCCGTTCGTCGACGGGCAGGACGCGACGATCGTGATCCTGCCGGGCGGCGGGTATGGGAGCCTGAGCCCGTACGAGCGGCTCTTCGCGGAGTATTTCCGCGGGCTCGGCTACCGCGCGGCGGTGGTGCGGTACCGCGTGGCGCCGCATCGGTATCCGGCGCCGTACGCCGATGCGGCGCGGGCGATCCGGCTGTTGCGCCAGGGCAGGTCGCCGGAGTTCGCCGCGGCGCGGAAGCTGATCCTGATGGGCGGGAGTGCGGGAGGCCACCTGGCGGCGCTGGTGGCGACGCGCCCGGAGCTGTACCGGGATCCTGGTGACGACCTCGCGATGAAGGTGTCGGCGCGACCGGATCGGCTGGTCCTGGCCTATCCGGTGATCTCCGCGGTGGAGAACTTCGCGTCGCCGTTGTCGTTTTCGCGGCTGCTGGGCGACAACCCGCCCGGGGACCTGTGCGAGGCGGTTTCGCCGGAGCGGCACGTGACGGCGGAGAACCCGCCGGTATTCCTCTTCCACGCGGCGGACGATCGGCAGGCGTCCGTTGAGAACAGCCTGCTCTTTGCGCGCGCGTGTTGGCGGGCGGGAGTGCCGGCGGAGCTGCACGTGTTTCCGCGGGGTGGGCACGGCCGGTTGTTTGCCTACGGGCCGGACGTGAGCGGGCGCTGGCGGGAACTGCTCCAGCAGTGGCTGGCGCAGGAGCTGCGTTAGCTCGTCACGGATGGCGAGGCGGGCGGACCGACGGAAGCGCCGCGCACGAAGTCGGGCATGATTCGCACCTCGAAGCGTTCGGCGTGGCCCTGACTCTGGATGCGTTTGATTGCCTGGTGCAGCGCGGCGGCGAACTTGACCGGGCGGATAGCGTAGCGCGTCGGGACCGGATGGAGGTGGGAAAGAAACGGCTCTTCGTCGCGGGAGATGAGCGAGACCTCGTGCGGCACCCGGCGACCCTGCTGGGCGAGGGCGCTCAGCACGGTGAGATAGGAGAAGGAGTTGGAGAGCAGGAACCCGGTGGGCGGCGTGGGCAGCGCCTGGAGCCGGCGGAGTTCCCGCATGACGGCGGCGGGACCCTTGGCGGGCCGGCAGATCAGCGGGGCGGCGGCATCGGCAGAGGTGGCGACGCCCTCGCGGAAACCGCGCTCGCTGTTGTCGTCACCCGCATGGCCGGCCTGTTCGAGGAACAGGGCGAGCCGGCGGTGGCCCTGGCGCAGGAAGGTGAGGGCGGCGTGGCGGCAGAGGGCGTGGTGGTCGATGTCGACGCTCGGCAGCGCGATGCCGGCGTGGGCGGAGCCGGCCACGACAGCGGGCACGCGGTTCTGTTCGAACCATTGCTGGAGGGTGCGGTGGGACCGGGCGAGGATCCAGCAGCGGGCGGGGTGGGAGTCGACGAGGCGGCGAAGGGAGCGCCCGGCGCGGGAACCGAAGAATTTCGACCCGACGATCACCTCGAGGGGCGTGCCGCTCTCATGCAGGAGGGCCATGAGGTGGTTGACCCAGAGGACGGTAAATGGGCGCGCGCCCTCGAGCGGCTCGGGCAGCAGCAGCGCGACTTTGGGCGCGGGCGGGCGCGGGGCGGCCCGGTCCGGCTGGGCGAGGGTGCTGGCACGGCTGCGCGCGGTGTGCACGAGCCCCGCGCTGCGGAGCAAGGCCAGTGCACGTCGGATCGTCTTGCGACTCACGTTGAGCCGCTCGGCGAGCTGGCGCTCGCCGGGGAGGGAACGCCCCCAGGTCCCGGCCTCGATCTCGCCGCGGAGCACGTCGGCGACCTGCATGGCAATGGATTGGAACGCGGGCACGGCGGCGGAGCCTCGCGCCGGAGCGGGATTTGGCAACGCCGGATCGAGTGGTCACCTCCGGGGACCAGGAGGCGAGCATTGGCCCGGGGACCGGCCGGCCGTTTCGTCGCGGCGCTGCGCTGACGGCTTCGCGAATCCACCCCGTTGGTGGGAACGCGCGGGCCGCGGGAGCACTGCCCATGACCGCCCTTTCGCCTCAGAACCACGCGCTGGCCAAGCTGCGGGCCAACGAGCCGGTGAAGCTGTATGTGACCGGCAACTTCGCCACGCCACGGCACATCGATTTCATCTGCCGCTCCGGCGTCTTCGACGCCATCTGGCTCGATCTCGAGCACTTCGACCTGAGCACGCAGGACGTGGCGGTGTTGAACCTCGTGGCGCGGGCATTTCCCGTGACGATGATCGCGCGCTTCAAGGCGGCGGACTACCAGACCGTGATGCGGATCCTGGAGACAGGCGTGGGCGGGATCATGTGCTCGATGGTGAACAGCGCGGAGGAGGCGCGACAAATCGTGCAGTGGGCGAAGTTCAACAACCCGAATCCCGCTCCGGGAGAGGTGACTGGCGCACGCGGCTGGAACGGCGGCAACATCGATGGGGCGTACGCGACGCTGCCGGCGCTGGAGTACATCCGGCACCAGAACACGCAGACGATGATCATCTGCCAGATCGAGACCGAGGCCGCGGTGGCGGAGGCGGCGGCGATCGCGGCGGTGCCTGGCGTGGATGGGCTTTTCTTCGGCCCCGGCGACTATTCGGTGGCGGTTGGGCGGCCGGGGCAGATCGACCACGAGCTGGTGCGCGCCGGCATGGCCAGAGTCGCTGAGGCGGCGGCGGCAGCCGGCAAGTGGTGGGGAACGGTGGCGGTGGGTCCGGCGATGTGGGAGCGCGTGCGCGGACTGGGCGCGCGGCTGATTTCGCCCGGCGGCGACATCAAGGTCATGCAGTACGGCATCCGCGAACTGGCGAAGACCTTCGGCGGCGTGCCGGCGGTCTCGACGACCCCGCCGCCCGCACCTGGCGGCGCGCGGCTGGGCTACTGAGCGAACGGAGTCGCGACGATGGAAACCCTGACGGCGGATGTGGCGGTGATTGGCGGAGGCGTGGGCGGCTGCGCCGCCGCGCTTGCGGTGGCCGAGGCCGGGCGCACCGTGGTCCTCACCGAGGAGACGGCGTGGATTGGCGGCCAGTTCACTTCGCAGGCGGTGCCGCCGGATGAGCACGGCTGGATTGAGCGCTTTGGCTGCACGCGCAATTACCGGCGGTTCCGGGAAGGCGTGCGGGCGTACTATCGGGAGCACTACCCACTGACGCCGGAGGCCCGGGAAAATCCGCGGCTCAATCCGGGCAACGGTTGGGTTTCTCCGCTGTGCCATGAGCCGCGGGTCGCGCTGGCGGTGCTGGAGGCGATGCTGGCGCCGCATGTCTCCAGCGGGCGCGTGCGGGTGCTGCGTCACCACCGGCCGATCGCCGTGCGCGGCGCCGGTGCCGACCGGATCGAAGCGGTGGTGTTGCGGGCGGGACGCAGCGGTCGGGAGACCGTGGTGCGGGCACCCTATTTTCTGGATGCGACGGAGAATGGCGACCTGCTGCCGCTGGCGCAGGTGGAGTACGTCACGGGTGCCGAGGCGCGTGCGCAGACGGGAGAGCCAAGCGCGCCGGAGGAGGCGGCCCCGCGCAACGTCCAGGCGTTCTCGATGTGCTTCGTGCTCGAGGAGCATCGCGGCGAGGACCACGTCATCCCGGCGCCGGAACGCTATGATTTCTGGCGGACGTATGTGCCGCGGCTGTCACCGGCGTGGCCGGGGCCGCTGCTCGGTTGGGCGGGACTGAACCCGAGGACGATGCAGCTGATGCGGTACAACTTTGACCCGCATCAGGAGAAGCCGGGGCTGTTCTCGGGACTCTGGGCGTTTCGGCGCATCATCGACCGCGCGCAGTTCGAGGCCGGGGCGTACGCGAGCGACGTGTGCCTGGTGAACTGGCCGATGATCGACTATCTCGAAGGCGACCTACTCAGCGTCGACGACGCCACCCGGGCGGCGCGGATTTGGGATGCGAAGCAACTGAGTCTTTCGATGGTGCGCTGGCTGCAAACGGAGGCTCCGCGTCCGGATGGCGGCGCGGGTTGGCCGGGGTTGCGGTTGCGGCCGGACCTGCTCGGGACTGATGATGGGCTGGCGATGGCGCCGTATATTCGCGAGGCGCGGCGCATTCGTGCCGTGAAGACGATTGTGGAGCAGGACGTGTCGGCCCGTTTTCGGCCCGGCGAGACACTGGCGGAGCGATACCCGGACTCGGTGGGCATCGGTTACTATCGCATCGACCTGCACCCATCGACCGGCGGCGACAACTACATCGACGTGCCCTCGCTGCCGTTCCGGATCCCGCTGGGGGCGTTGATTCCGGTGCGGGTGGATAACGTGCTGCCGGCGGCGAAGAATATTGGCACCACGCACCTCACCAACGGCTGCTATCGGCTGCACCCGGTGGAGTGGAACATCGGCGAGGCGGCGGGGGCGCTTTGCGCGTACTGCCTGGAGCGGGGGCTGACTCCGAGAGCGGTGCAGGCTGATGCCGAACGCACGCGGGCGTTCCAGGTCCACCTTGAGGCGCGGGGCGTGGAACTGGTGTGGCCTGAGGACGTGAATCTCGACGACGGCGATCCGCATGCGCATGCGCGATGAGGATTGGAAACGCGGGGCAGGCGTCCGTGCCGGCCTGATGCCGTGACTTCGTTTTCGGCGTCAGGCTGCCCTCTTCGCGCCGCGCGAGTCGCCGGCGGCGGTCTGGCCATGGTGCTCTTCCTCTTTATGCTGCCGTCTACGTTCTCCTCGTCGCCCGAGCTTCTGGTGCCTCATCTGACCTGGCGGGAGATGGCGCCCTTGCCCGACCCGGTGGGGCGCAAAGGCATGTATGCGGGCGTGACGGGCGGGCAGTTGGTGTTGGCGGGCGGGTCCAATTTCCCCGTCGCACCCCGTGCAGGGGGAATGAAGACCTTTTACCGCAGCGGGTTCGTGCGTCCCGTCGGCGGCGCTGATCAATGGAGCTACGTGAGCGACCTGCTGCCGGTGGCGGCAGGTGAAGGCGCGACGGTGCAGACCGAGGCGGGCGTGGTCTGCCTCGGGGGGCACAACGGCACGACGCCGATCGCCGACGTCCGGCTGCTGACGTGGAACCCGGCAGAGGGACGGTGCGCGGTGCGCGTGTTGCCCCGGCTGCGGGTCGCGGTGGCGAACGCGGCTGCGGTGCTGGCGCGGGGTTGGATCTACGTGGCGGGGGGCGAATCGGCGCATGGCACCCTGGCGACGCTTTGGCGGTTGAATCTGGCGAATGCGCTCGTTGACCCGGCTGTGGTGTGGGAGTCGCGCACCGGCTGGCCGGGCTTGCCACGGCACGGTTGCTTCCTGGCGGCGGTGACGACGCCGCTTGGCGAACGGCTCGTCCTCGGCGGTGGCATCGCCGGTCCGGCCCGAAAGCAGGCGGACTACCTGCGGGACGTGTATCAGTATGATCCGGACGAAGACGCATGGACGCGGGCGACGGTGCTTCCGCGCGGTGCCGTGCTCGGCGCGGTGGTGCCAATGACACCGGACCGATTCCTGCTCCTGGGGGGATCGGACGGACACGATTTCGAACGCATCAAAGAACTGGGGGAGCGGTACCGGTTGCCGAGTGAGATCCTGGCGTACGACAGCGGCACCGACCGCTGGACGCGGGCGGGCGAGATGCCGCTCGGCGTGGTGGGAGCCAGCGTAGCGGAGATCCCGACAGGATGGGTGATCGCCGGTGGCGAGTACTCGCCCGGTCGGCGAACGCAGCGCGTTTTCGAACTGCGTCTCGTAGGAAAGTGATCCGGAGACGAGGCCGGCGATGAGGGCAGCGGGAAGGGGCGCCGAGCAACGAACGGACCGAGCCGACGGACGAGACGGCTTTGCGGCGGCTGGCTCCAGTTCGAGGCCTTAGCCTACTGACGCTGGAGCATGACCGCGTCGGCGATGAGAGGGCCGGATTCCGCGCGGCGGAGGACGATCTCAAGGGTCCCGTTGGCCTCGACCGGCACGGTTGCGAGGTAGCGCCACGTGGCGGTCTCCTTCACGAGGCGAATGGACTCGCTGTGGCGGACTTCGCGGCCGACGCGGATGTCGACGGTGGCCTCAGCGGCGTCCGCCACGGCGGGCCAGCGGAGGAATACCTCATAGTTGCCGCCGCTCAGATTTGTGGCCGACCACGTCGCCTCGGCGGTGGCGGCGGTGGCCTCATGATGGTGGCGGCCATACGCGCCGGGCGCGCCGGCGACCTCACGCCACTCGCCGGAGGTTCGAAAACCGGCATCACCGTCATCGATGACGATGGTCGGCGCGGCGGCGCCGGTGGCCCACTCGACATTGAAGCGGGCAAGGTACACGCGGTCGCCCATGAAGTCCGAGCCGTCGGCGCCGTAGATGCAGTAGATGTTGCCCTCGGAGTCGCGGGTCAGGTCGGAGTAGGTGGCTTGCCCGCGCTGCAGGAGCTTGGGCGCGCCCCAAGTGCGGCCGCCGTCACGACTCACGGCGATGGCGAGATCCTGCCGCTGCTGGGCCGATTTGGCGTCGCTGGAAGGGAAGGAATAGAGGTGGCACGTATCGCTGAAGCGCAGCAGCCCGCCATCGCAGACCGTGCCGCGGAGGTCCTCCTGCGTGACCCACGCGGACCAGCGACTGCCGGAAGGCGTGCCCTCGGTGCGCGCGCGGAGCTGGTTATTGCCGGCCGCCTGACGCGCCATCAGGTAGAGCGAGCCGTCGACGCGTTCGGCGAGCCGGGCCTCGTTGGTGCCGCGGCCGGGAACGATCGGAGGCTCGCCGGCGATTTCCCAGCCATTGGGGGTGAGGCGAAGGACGTCGTTGCCGTAGCCGCGCTTCGTGGGCGGCAACGCGACTTGGCCACGGTGATGAAAACCGATCAGCACCATGCCCCGGTGAGGTGGCTTCAGCTTCTTGATCCCGTGGCCGATGCTCGAGTGCTGCGTCCAACCGTGCGGGTTGCCGTCCCAGAGCGAGGTGATTTCGGTCCGCTCGCTCCACGTGAGCCCGTTGTCGGTCGTGGTGCGGTAGTACACGCGCCCGATATCGGTGTTCACCGTGTACGCGTAGAACAGATACGTGGTGAGCCCGTCGGTGACGAAGGTGGGGTTGCTCCAGCTGTGGTGGTCGTCGCGACCCTCGATGACGACGTCATCGGACCAGGTGCGACCGTGGTCCGTGCTGCGCTTGAGGAGAAGATCCTTCTCACCGGCATCGGCGCCGGCGACGCGCGCCTCGCAGCCGACGAGGATCGTATCATCCCAGGTTACGCCGATGCCGTACACGAAGTGGGACGTGTAGCCCTTATCCTTGCGGTCCCAGAGGACGGTTTTGGTGCACTCCGGGGCGGCCAGCAGAGCGATGGGGGCGAGGCAGACGGCGACCGCGAGGGGCGGCCAGCGGCGAAGGAGAAAAGAGGGCAACGAAGAGCCAAGACGCATGGTCGGAAAGGGGCTGGTGGGGAAATGACTGAAAAACTGAGGAGCTTAAGGGCTGAAGCTGAGGCCGCGAGGTGGGAGCGGTGTAGGGCGGGGCGGGGAAGAGAGTGCGTAAGGCCGCTGGTCTGGGTCGTGGAAGAGAGATGTGCTGGTATCTGGGAGGGACCACCGGACGCCGCGGCGGAAGGACTGAAAGGCTGAAGGGCGGAAGGGCTGAAGGGCGGGAAGGCTGACGCCGGGGGAGGAAAACCGAGGGACCGCTGGCGGGGCGAAGTGTCTTTCTCTTACTCTTCCTCTTTCTCTTTCTCTCCGTTTTGAGCGGGGAGGCCACGGGGACGGACTGGGACGGAGGGGGGGAGAAAGAGGAAGAGGAAGAGTAAGAGAAAGATTTTTCCGGTCTCCGGGGGGGACCGGAACGCGGTCCTTTCCCGAAGTGGTCACGTGCGTTGGCTGGGGCCGGCACGTGAACGTGCCGGCGGTTCGCGGGAAGTCCGCGGCGCCCACTGACACAACCCCAGTCCGTGATCATGACCTCCAAACGTCCCCTCCTCCTGCTCGCTGCGCTCCTCGCGGCGGAGCTGTCGGCCCAGACTGCGCCCACCTCCCCCACACCCACTGCGGCGGAGGAGCCGGTCGTGCTTTCGCCCTTTCTGATTCGCAGCGAGCGTGACCGCGGCTACGGCGCGACGACCTCGCTGGGCGCTTCGCGCGTGGCGCTGGACATGAGCAACATCCCGGCGTCGGTCGTCAGCCTCAACGAACAGCTCTTCGCGGACATTGGCGCGGTGGACGCGCTGGAAGTGCTGCCGTACGCGTCGGGCGTGCAGCGCGTGTCCAACGGCGCGCCCGGGCAGGAGGCGTTCTCGCTGCGCGGGTTCGCGATCACGGGACTGCGGATTCGCGACGGGCTGCCGGAGGTGATCGAGGGCGTGGATCAGCCGTACGACGAGTCCTCGGTCTATGAGCGCGTGGAGATTCTGAAAGGTCCGGCCGGCACGCTGTACGGCACGACGAGTATGGGCGGCATCGTGAATAAGATCAGCAAGTGGCCGCGGTTCAAAACCCGGCACCAGATCGAGCTCCAGGCGCAGTCGTACGACGAGTTCTACCGCGCGATGGTGGATTCGACCGGGCCGCTGACGGAGAACACGGCGTATCGGGCGGTGATCTCGGAGCGTACCGGCACGCGCTACTACGCGAAAGGTGATGCGCCGAACGACTTCACCAACCTGCTGCTGGCGTTCACGCATCGCTTCGGGCGCGGGCGGCAAGGGAAGGTCTGGACGCGGCTGCAGTACCTGAGGGTGGAACTCGATACCGAGGCGGGGCCGCAGTACGCGACGGGCTATCTTGATCCGCTGCAACCGACGCGGGTGCCGGTGGTGAGCAATCCGAAGTTTGCGGTGCCGGTCGACGCGAACCTGTATCCAGAGGACGATGTTTCGATCGCGAACGTCCGAGCGGCGGAGGCGGGTTACGAGCAGACGTGGGCGGGGCCGTTGAGCGGCCAGTGGACCCTCCGAGTGGTGGGCCGCTACAGCAAGGGACGCGGCGACAAGAGCCCGTCCTTCGCGGCGGCGCGGCCCGTGCCGATCGCCGCGAACGGCGCGATCGTCACGTACGTGAACGCCGCCGGGAAAGTGGTGAACGGCGACTCCCGGTACATAGGGGCCGACGATCCACGTGTCGCAGATTGGCGGGCCACGATGACCGTGCGGGACTTCGCCGGGTTCAACTCGGGCGGCGGGGCGTTCGTCGATCTGGTGGGCGATTTCGCGACAGGATTCCTGAAGCACAAGCTCGTCCTGAACGCCCAGCTGACGAAGAGCGCGCGCGAGCGGGCCTTTTACTTCTGGGACGTGCCCAACGCGGCGAACACGAGCGCGCTGGCGAACTCGTTCTCGATGGTGAATCCCGATTACGCGGGTTTCAGCGTGGCGCAGGTGAAGGCGACGATGCCGATGAAGTTCAATGCCTTCAACGGGCACACGGAGAGCAAGGGCTTCGCGGCGGGGTTCCAGGACAACATCAGCCTGTGGGACGAGCGACTCGTCGGGGTGGTGGGGGCGCGTTTCGACAACGTCCGCGCGACGAGCTCCGCGTTTGACGCGACGCGCAGCATCGCGGAGCGGCGGTTTGTGAAGGACGCCGCGAGCGAGCGGACCGTTTCGAACCACGACTGGACCTTCAAGTATGGCTTGGTCGGCAAGCCGCTGCCGGGCGTGAGTGTGTTCGCGCAGCTCGCCGAGACTTACATCCCGATCAACTCGGCGGATGCGACCGGCCGGAAGCATCCGAACCAGGACGGCGAGATTCAGGAAGTGGGCGTGAAGCTCGATCTGCTCGGCAACCGGCTCGTCGCGACGGCGTCGGTGTTCAAGATGGAGCTCACAAACGTGCTGATCTCGGTGCCGAATCCACCAGAACTTGGCGGCGGCATGGTGACGGTGCCGGCCGGCACACAGAACACCGACGGTTGGGAGATGGATCTCGCTTACGAGCCGGTGAAGGGCCTGAACCTGCTGCTGGCGTACAGCGACATCACCTCGACGAATGAGGCGGGGAACAGCTTTCGCGGCGTGGCGATCGATCCGACCTGGTCGGCGTTCGCGAAGTACCGCTTCGATCGTGGACCCTTGGCGGGGGTGTTCGTGGGCGGCGGCTGGAAGCACTACGGCCGCTCGGCGGGCGACCCGACGAACACCTTCTATCTCGACCGCGCGAATACGTTCGACGCGTTCGTGGGCTACGGGCGGCCCCGTTGGAGCGTTCAGGTGAATGTGTACAACGTCACCAACGCCGACGACGTGATCTCCACCGTGGGCGATACGGCGATGTTTCGTCCGCTGGAGCGGATGTACCGGATGACGTTTCGGTACACGTTCTGATCAGCGCCATCACGGCACGCCTTTCTGCCCACCGCATCATGTTTGCCCGCATCCTTGCCGAGTGCCGTCGCGCCGCCGATCGTGCGACCGCCCGAAGGGATCGATCCTCCTTATGAGCATTACCGACAACGCCATCGCCGTCGCCGACGCCAAGCACCGCGTGCTCGCCCGCGGCTGGAACACCTGGGACACCCGCAGCGTGCTGCGGCATGTGCACCTGCCCGACGGACTGGCGCTGAGCCTTGGGTTCGCGGCACTGGACAAGCTGGTCTGGCTCGAGCAGGCGCAGTTCGGGCGTCAGACGGCGGGGCGGACGCCGGGCACGAAGCTCACGAGCACGGACAAGACGCTGCCGATCGCCAACACGATCGAGGTGCTGCCGGGGATCCGGGCGTATGACGGTAGCTACACCTCGTTGGAGGTGAACCTGCGGGGCGCGCGCTATCGCGTCGAAACCGCGGCCAACGGGGAGGACTGGATGGCGCTGGTGACGCCGCTGCAGGACGAGCCCTGGACGCGGGTGCTGACGGTGCACGTCGGCTTTGTCTGGAACCGCCCCGGCCACGCCATGCGCGACAGCGAGCGGCGGATCACGGCGCAGGCGCCGGAGCGGACCGCGGCCGTGCACGCGATCGGCGAAACGATCGAAGAGCCGAACCTGCCGGCGATGACGCCCTATCTGGCGCTGCGGTTGAGTGGGCCGGTGGCGGTGTGCGTGGGGCAGTCGTTGTCCCTCGCCGAGGTGCGCCGCCGAATCGGCGCGGCGCGTGCGACGGTGGAGCAGCTGCACGCGAGCTACGGGGCGTTGAAAGACGGGCATGAGGCAATGCAGAGCAGCCTCGCCTGGAACATCATTTATGAGCCGAAGCACCGGCGCGTGTTGTGCACCGTGGCGCGGGACTGGAACTGTCTACGCGGCGGGTACGCGGTGTTTTGCTGGGACACGTTTTTCACCTCGTGGATGATCGCGCAGGACAATCCGGCGCTCGGGTACGCCTGCATGCTCGAGGCGTTTCGCGAGCTGATCGACGACGCGTTCGTCTCAAACGTCGTGCAGGGGACAGGGCGGCAGGCACGGGACCGATCGCAGCCGCCGGTGGGCGCGATGTGCGTGCTGGGCATGTATCGGAATCGGCCCGACGCCGAGGCGCTGGCGGCGGCGTGGGGACCCTTGCTGGCGTGGAACCGCTGGTGGCACCGGGCACGGCGGAACCCGCGCGGCTCGCTCTCGCTGGGCTCGAATCCCTTCAAACCGCGCGCGGGAGATCCGGCGGAGTTCGTGCAGCCGAACACGGCGGCGGGCGCGGCCCTGGAGGCGCTCGACAATTCGCCCATGTACGACCAGGCGCCGTTCGATGAGACGACGCACCTGATGCAAATCGAGGATGTGGGGCTCAATGCGCTCTACGTGGCGGACTGCGAGGCGTTGGCGGAGATTGGGACGATCCTCGGCCATGGCGATGAAGCGGCGAAATTGCGGGAGCGGGCGAAAGAGTACGGCGCGCGGCTGCAGGAGCTGTGGCACGCGGAGCAGGGGATCTACCTCAATCGCCGGCTCGACACGGGCGCGTGGAGCACGCGGCACTCACCGACGTCGTTCTATCCCCTGTACGCCGGGGTCGCGACGCCGGCACAGGCGGAGGAGCTGGTGAGGAAGCATCTGCTGAATCCGGAGGAGTATGCCGGCGAGTGGATGATCCCGGCGGCGCCGCGGAACGATCCAACCTTTAGCGAGCAGTTGTACATGCGGGGGCGCATCTGGCCGCCGCTGAACTTCCTGGTTTACCTCGGACTGAAGCGCTACGGCCAGGACGAGGCGCGAAAGCGTGTCGTGGAGAAATCGCTGGCGCTGCTCACGCGCGCCTGGCGCGAGCACCGCGTGGCGCCGGAGAATTTCTCGGCGATTGACGGCTCGGGTGGGCTTGGGGCGCACACGCATCCGCTGCTGACGTGGAGCGGGCTGCTGGCGTTCATCAGCATGATCGAGGATGGGAGGGTGACGGCGCCGCTCGGGCGGCTAATGCAGAAGGCAGAATGAAGAATGTGGAATGACGGGGGCGCGGTCAGGAGGTCGCGTCCCCAGGGGAGGGTGTGGGCGGCGAGGTGGGGCGTCCGCCGAGGAGGAGATGAAGCGGAGCGGAGGAGGAAGACAGACAGATGCGAGAACGAGAACGATCTAGAGAACGAGAACGATGCTGAGTTTCTCAAGCCCCCGAGAGAAAGAGGAAGAGTAGGAGTAAGAGAAAGAGCCCAAAAAAGGCCGCCCCGGTTAAGGGGGCGGCCGAAAAGAGCCTATAGCTTAGCGCTTACTGCTTGCTGCTCAGCTCGCGCTCACTTCTTCAGCGCGGACATCACCTGCTCGGTGAGTTTCTGGACCATGCTCTCGAGCTCGGCGTTGGTCATGGTGTCGACCGAGGCGGCTTTGCCGGCGGGCGTGGCGCAGGCCTGCGGGCGGTCGCCGATCTGGTCCCACGGATCGCAGTCGCAGAGCTGGGCGGCCTTGAGGCCATGGCGGGCGTCGGGAAGGCCCATCTTCTCCTTCATGTCGAGGAGCTTCTTGACCTCGTCCGGCGGGATGGTGGTGCGCTTCGTCGGGAGCTGCGCGGCGACCCAGAGCGTACGGCAGTAGGAGTCGGTGATCTCCATCTTGAAGTACGCGTCCTCGACGGAGGTGCCCCAGGTGATCACGCCGTGGTTGCCCATGAGGATGGCCTGATGCTTGGGCGCCAGCTTGCCGAGGATCTCGCTCATCTGCGGGCTGCCGGGCGTCTTGTACTCGGCGACCGGGATGGTGCCGACGAAGACCTCGACCTCAGGGATGAGGCACTGCGGCGGCTCGATGCCGGCCATGGCGAAGGCGGTGGCGTGGATCGGGTGCGCGTGCACGACGGAGGCCGCGGCCGGGACCATCTTGTAGATGCCCAAGTGGGACATGATTTCGCTCGTGCGGCGCCACTTGCCGTTGCCGGCGACCTGGTTGCCGTCGATGTCCACGAGGCAGATCATCTCCGGCTTCATGAAGCCCTTGGAGACGAGCGTCGGCGTGCAGAGGAAGTAGTCGCCGAGACGGGCGGAGAGATTGCCGCCGTTGGCGTCGTTGTAGTCGCGCTGCCAGCAACGCCGGCCCATCTCGCAGATCTCCTCCTTGAGCCGCTTGGCCTCGGGGGAGTTGAAGAGCGCCTGGACGTCGACCTTGCCGCCGGAGTAGGCGGGCGTGGCGGCGGGGGCCGCGGCGGCCTCGGACTTCGCCGGGGCGGCGGGCGCGGCGCCGGTCGGGACGGAGGCATTGGCGTCGAACACGACCTTGATGCCGGCCTCGATCAGGACATCGCGGGCGCCGGGCGTCAGGCGGATGTCACGGTTGAAGCGGAACTCCCGGGCGCCGGTCCTCACGAACGCGGCGGCGTCATTTTGAGCGAAGAGTTTCATGGAGCGTTAAAGTTGGGTGTTGGAGCTGGAGGAGGCGTTCAGACCGCGTGCGGGTCCTCGGCCTGGTAGAAAATGTCGTCGAGAATGGCGGCCACGTAGGCGTCGCAGGGCGTGGGTCGGTCGAAGGGGCGCGTCGCCTCGGTGCTTTCGCTGAGGGCGACCTTGTCACCGGGGGCGGCGCCGAGATCGTCGTAGGCCACGATCGAGTACTCGTGGTCTTTGCCGGTGGCGCCGGTCTTGGCGCTCCACGGCAGCACCACGAGCAGTCGCTCGCCCCGGAGCGAGTGGTGGCGGACGGAGAGGGTGACGCGGCCGATGACGTTGGCGATGCGCATGGTCAGGAGGCCTTGGCCGGGGCGGGGTCGACGATGCCCATGACCCACCAGCGGGTGGGGCTGCGCGGGTTCTCGAGGTACTCGCGCACCCAGCTGCCGTCGGAGCAGATCAGGACCTTCTGGTGGATGCCGGCGCCGTGCGGATCGAGGACGATCTGCGGGCTGCCATCGGGCTTGTCCTCCAAGTCCACGGGCTGCGCGATCAGCAGGCGGCAACGCTCGAGGCTCGGGTGTTTCACCGTCGAGGTCACATAGCCGCGGATACGAGCGAGGCGCATGCGGAGTTACAGGTTGGAAGGTTGGAAAGTTACCGGTGAGGAGTTACAGGTTGGAAGGTTGGAAAGTGGCAGGTTGCGGAGACACGGATCGGGAGCCTGCAACGTGTGAACCTTCAAACCTGCAACTTGGAACTCCGGTTAATACAAGTTGAGTCCTTCCACCATGACGCACCGGCGGGAGCGGGTGAAGGTCATGGGGGTGGTGACGCCCTCGCCGGTCGGCGTGGCGATCGAGTAGGAGAGGAAGCCTTCGCCGCCGAGGCCGAGGCCGGTCATCGACGGGCCGTTCTTGATGAAGAGGGTCGTGTCGGCCGCCTGGGCGAACTTGGTGAGGTTGCTGATGTTCTGGCTATGCATGATCGCCGTGTGGCGATAGCCGTGCTCGGCCTTGATGGAGGCGGCGATGGCGGCATCGACGTCCTTCACGCGGACGATCGGAAGGAAGGGCATCATTTGCTCTTCCTGGACGAACACGTGGTTTTCCTCGGTTTCGCCGAAGAGGAGCTGGGTGGCCGGGGCGACATCGAGGCCGATGGCCTTGGCGAGGACGGCGGCGTCGCGGCCGACGAGGTCGCGGTTGACCGGAAGGTGGCCGCAGGTCGTGGCGCTCTTCCCCTCGGGGATGCTGAACGCCTTCTTGGCGAGGGCGTCGATCTGCTGGGAGTTGAGCTGGACGGCGCCGGCGCGCTTGAGGGCGGCGATGAAGGCGTCGGCCACGGAGGCGACGACGAACACTTCCTTTTCGCCGATGCAGAGCAGGTTGTTGTCGTAGGCGGCGCCCTGGATGATGCAGCGGGCGGCGCGATCGAGGTCGGCGGTCTCATCGACGACGACGGGCGGGTTGCCCGGGCCGGCGCAGACGGCGCGCTTGCCGGTCTTCATGGCGGCGGCGACGACGGCGGGGCCGCCGGTGACGCAGAGGAGCTTCACGTCGGAGCTCTTGCAGAGGATGTCGAAGGTCTGGAGCGTCGGCTTGGTGACCGTGGTGAGGAGGTCGGGAATGCCGGTCTCCTGGTAGATGGCCTGGTTGTAGGCGCGGATGGCGACGGCGGCGACCTGGCAGGCGGCGGGGTGCGTGTTGTAGACGACGGCGTTGCCGGCGGCGATCATGTTGATCGCGTTGCCGGTGAGCGTCGGGACGCTGTGCGTGGCCGGCGTGATGGCGCCGATGACGCCCCACGGGGCGAAGTCGATGACGGTGAGGCCGAAGTCGCCGCTGAAGGCGGTGCGCTCGAGCATTTCGACGCCGGGGACGAGGTCGGCGCAGATGCGGAGCTTTTCGATCTTGGCGGACAGGGCGCCGATCTTGGTCTCGGCGAACTCGAGTTCGCCCCAGGCCTTGGCGTTCTGGGCGCACATCCGGCGGATGGCGCCGATGGCCTTCTTGCGGGCGGTGACGCCGTCCTCGCGCAGCTTGAGGAAGGACTTCTGGGCGGCGGCGATGGCGTCCTCCATTTTCTCATAGACGCCGAAGCCGCTCTCGCCGTTCTGCACGACAGCCTGCTGCTGTTGGAGACGGGTGAGGACCTCGCTGACGACGCGGGCGATAAGTTGTTGTTGGTCGACCATGGCGGTGGAGGGGGGCGCGGGTATTCAGGCCGCGCGGGTGAGTGAAAAAAAGGCGGCGCTCAGTGCGCGCGGTAGACGATCTGCTTGTTCACATCGACGGTATCGACGATGCCGATGACGACGGCGTCGAGCGGGGTGTCCTTGTCCTTGGCGCCGAGGCGCGCGGAGGACCCCTGGGCGATGAGCACGATGTCGCCCTCGCCGGAGCCGAGCTCATCGACGGCCACGAGCGTGCTGTTGCCGCTCTTGAACTGCTGCGGGTTGGCCGGATCGACGAGAAGCGGCCGCACGAAGAGAAACTTCGAGCCCGTCATCTTCTCGGTCTTCTTGGTGGCGACGACGGTGCCTTCGACGCGGGCGAGGATCATGGGTTGAAAAAGGCTGAAGGAAGAAAAGGCTGAAGACCGAAGGCGGAAGGGCTGAAGGGCTGAGAGGCCGTGGCGGCGAGATCAGGTTCGGGTTCGGCTCTTCGGGACTTTGAAGCACGCTGCGCGCGACGGCCGGGACGCGGAGCGCGGCCCGGGCCGGGGGGGGAAGTCGGCCGCAGGCGGGCTGCGGCCGGACGAGTTATTTCTTCGCGACGGGGGCCTTCGGCAGCACGGTGGCCAGCTCGTTGTGCGGGCGGGCGATCACGCTGACGGAGACGACTTCGCCGAGGGACTGGGCGGCGGTGCGGCCAGCCTCAGTGGCGGCCTTGACGGCGGCGACGTCGCCGGTGACCACGACGGTCACCATGGCGTTGCCGACCTGCGTCATGGGCCCGACGAGCTCGACGTTGGCGGACTTGAGCATGGCGTCGGTCGCCTCGACGAGAGCGATGAGGCCGCGGGTTTCGATCATTCCGATGGCTTGTTGCATGGAGGTACTAGTTTGGAAGTGAGGAGTGAGAGTGAAAGTGAGAGTGGAAAAGGACTGAGGGCGTGAGTGGGACGGGAGACGGAAGAAAGGGAGTGAGGGAAAAAGGCGGGCTAGAGTTTGCCGTGGAGTTTGGCCCAGGCGTTGCGGGCGATGACGATCTCCTCGTTGGTCGGCACGACCCAGACCTCGATCTTCGAGTCGGGCGTGGAGATGCGCGTCTCGGTCGCGTGGGTGGCGGCGTTGAGTTTCGCGTCGAGCTTGAGGCCGCAGAAATCGAGGTTGGCGCAGACGGATTCGCGGAGTTCGGTACGGTTTTCGCCGATGCCGGCGGTGAAGATGATGGCGTCGGCGCCGTTGAGCGTGACGAGGAACCGGCCGATGTAGCCGCGGATCGCGTTGGTGAAGACGGCGAGGGCGGTGCGGGCGTTCTCGTTGCCCTGGGCGGCGGCCTCGACGAGGTCGCGAACGTCACCGGTGGGCAGGCCGGACATACCCTTGAGGCCGGCGTTGGAGGAAAGCTGTTTCTCAACTTCGCCGAGTCCCAGACCGAGGTCCTTGGCGAGATAGAGGGCGGCGAAGACGTCGAAGTCGCCGACGCGATTGCTCTGCGGCAGGCCGCTCTGCGGGGTCATGCCCCAGCTGGAGTCAACCGCGTAGCCGTGGCGCACGGCGCAAATGGAGGAGCTGCCGCCGAGGTGGCAGGAAATCAGGCGCAGGTCGGCGCGGCCCTTGATCTCGGCGAGACGCTCGGTGACGTAGCGGTGGCTGGCGCCGTGGAAGCCGTAGCGGCGGATGCCGAGCCGGTTTTGCCAGTCCAGCGGCACGGGGAACCGGGTGCTCTCGACAGGCAGGCGGTCGTAGAAGGCGGTCTCGAACGTTCCGATACAGGGCAGCTCCGGGTAGAGCTGGCGGAAGGAGCGGACCGCGTTGACGTACGGAGGGTTGTGGGCGGGGAAGAGCGTGTAGAGCGCTTCCATCGCGGCGAGGACCCGGTCGTCGAGGACCTGGGTGCCGGAGATACCCTGCGCCATAACGGGCTTGAAGCCGACGGCGGCGAGGTCGCGGAAGCTGCCGATGACGCCCTCCTTCAGGGCGGATTCAAAATGGGCGATGGCCGCGCCGTAGTCGGCGAAACGCGTGGTTCCGCTGACCGGCGCGCGGCCGGTGATCTCGAGTTTCCACGGACTCTCGCTGGCGCCGATCCGTTCGGCGCCGCCTTTGGCCAGCAGCTGCTCACCCGGCATGTCGAACAAGCGGAACTTGAACGACGTGCTGCCGATATTGGCGACGAGAACCTTACCCATGAGTGGAGGTATTCGAGAGTCGGCCGCGCGCCTGTCCGGAACGCCGATCACGCGGGCGGCGCTCCCGAAGGAGGTTGCCGCTCGTGGGCCGGCGCGACGGAAAGTCGCGGACGAGGCGGATTATTTCCCGGCGGGCGCGGCGGCCTTGCCGAGGAACTTGCCGAGCGAGGCGAGATCCTCGTGCGGGCGCGGGATGACGTGCACGGCGACGACCTCGCCGATCGAGGCGGCGGCGGTGGCGCCGGCTTCGGTGGCGGCCTTCACGGCGGCGACGTCGCCGCGGATGAAGGTGGCGACATTGCCGGAGCCGACCTTTTCCCAGCCGATCAACTCGACGTTGGCGGCCTTGAGCATGGCATCGGTCGCTTCGAACTGCGCGACGAGGCCTTTGGTTTCAACCATTCCGAGGGCTTGTCCAGGCATGGAGAGTATTTTTGAGAGTTACGTTGAAGGGTGGCGCGTCGTTCAGGGCGCGAAGAACTCGACCAGGCCGGCGGCCGGGCGAGCGATGACGTGGGCGGCAACGAGGTTGCCGACGCGCTGCGCGGCTTCCTTGCCGGCGTCGACGGCCGCTTTCACGCTGCCGACGTCGCCTTTCACGATGGTGGTGACGAGCGCCCCGCCGATCTGGATGTTACGCACCAGAGTCACGTTGGCCGCTTTCACCATGGCGTCGCTGGCCTCGACGAGGCCGACGTAGCCGCGGGTTTCAATCAGTCCGATGGCTTCACTCATGGGTTATCGATGTTGAGTTGATGGTTGAGAATGAGGGCTGGAGGCCCGGGGGAGGAGAGGGGATCAGGCCTTCGGGTTGCGGATCAGTTCGCAACGGCGGGCGTGCGCAAGGTCGCAGGCGTTGGCCTCGTCGGTGTCGATGTGCACCTCGAGTTTAAAGGTGGGGTCGACGCGCACGAGCATGTCGTCGAACCGCGTCGTGCACTTCTCGGCCTCGACGACCATGGTCATGTACTCGCCAGCCTTCACGCCGTAGAACGCGGCATCCTTGGGCGACATGTGCACGTGGCGCGCGGCGCGGATGATGCCCTCCTTCATTTCGACGACGCCCTTGGGGCCGATGACCACGCCGCCGGTCGTGCCCTTGATGTCACCGGAGGAGCGCACCGGCACGGGCAGGCCGAGGTAGACGGAGTCGGTGTAGGCCAGCTCGATCTGGGTGAGGTTGCGGCACGGGCCAAGGATGCGGAGCTGCGGGATGATGCGGTCGCGCGGGCCAACGAGCGTGACGGTGGCGGTGGAGGCGAACTGGCCTTCCTGATACAGCCACTTGTGCACCTGCAGCTGGTAGCCTTTGCCGAAAAGGATCTCGAGGTTCTCCTGCGTCACGTGCATGTGGCGCGCCGAACTGTTTACCACCAGCGTGGGCGGCTGCGTGGCCGCCTGAAACTCGCGGCCAATCTGCGTGAACAACGTCTGACGGACGAGGGACTCGACCAGGGAGCGGCTCAGGGCAGGAGCGGACATGGAGCGTGAGGGTGGCTAAGATTTAAATGACGGAGTTCCGTCATAAAAGGGAGGTGGGGAGCGTCAAGCTCGAACTCTCATCCGGTTCATCGTCGTCGCTTGCGGCGGGCGCGGTTGCAGCGGCGGAGGTGCGGGCGAGAACTTGGGCGGCGATACGATTGGCGTCCGCCAAATCGGCCGGGATACCCACCGAGGAGAGGGTTGCGGCGGAGGTGTCGGTGAGGAGCCCCGAGAGGGCGTCCCAGCCGCAGAAGAACTGCGGGGCGGAGCGGCCGAGCTTGCTGGCGTCGAGGAGGGCGATGGTGGTGCGGGCGCGAGCGGCGACGGCGCGTTGGAGGGCGACGACGGCGGCGTCGGAGTTCCAAAGTCCCTCGCGGGTCATGCCCTCGGCGCTGAGGAAGGCGATGTCGAAGGTCCACTGTTCCGCCGCGCGGCAGGCGGCCTCACCGAGGAGGACGGACTGGCGGCGGAGGAACTGTCCGCCCAGGAGGTGAACATCGAGGCCATCGACCTCGGAGAGGAGGTCAGCGACGGGCAGGTTGCCGGTGACGCACGTGAGCGGCCGGATGGGGGACTGGCGCAGGGCCTCGGTGAGCGCGAAGACGGTGGTGCCGTTGTCGAAGAAGACGGTCATCTCCGGCCGGAGGAGGGCGAGCGACTGACGGGCGATCCCGTGCTTCGCCTCGGTGGCGACATTGCGGCGCTGACGGAAGGACGGGAAGCGGAGGTTGAAGTCAGCCAGCGCACCGCCGTAGGTGCGGGTGACGAGGTGGCGTTCCTCAAGGTGCGCGAGGTCGCGGCGCATGGTGGCCTCCGATACGCCGAACTCCTTGCATAAATCCGCCAGCACAATGTAGCGGTGCCGTTGCAGCAACTCGGCGAGACGGCGCCGGCGGGCATCAACGATATGACGGGGCACACGCATGCCCCGCTGATATGACTTAAATGCGCAGGTTCAATCATAAATTCGTTTTCGCCGGAACGGCGAAAACGAATTCTAGGGGGCAGGCGCGCGGCCGCTGGCGCGGGGGGCGGGATGCTGACGCTAAGGGTACCGTCGGGGCGCCGCGCGGAAGCGGGGGCGCGGATGGAGGCGGAGGGCAGGGATACGGTGGAAACGGAAGGGGGGAGGCGGCCGCGAGACTACCGGGGGAGGGAGCGGAGGCGGGAGTAGAGGGCGGCGAGTCTCGGCATGGGGAGGGTGGCGGCTTCGGCGCGGCGGAGGGGTTCGCCCCAGATGGCCTCGACCTCGACTTCGCGGCCGGCGCGAAAGTCGACGAGGCTGGAGGGCTGGTAGGCGCCCATGGGCGGGGTGACGTCGAACTGCTGCCGGAGAAAAGCGTCGGGAATGGAGTAGCCGAGCGCGGTGCCGGCCCGCTGGACCTCGTGCATGAGGGCGCGCACCTCGGCGGCGAAGGCGGGATCGGCGCAGAGGACGTCGGTCGTGACGTTGTTGGCGACGGCGAGGCCGTTGAACGGGATGTTCCAGACGAGTTTCCGCCAGCGGGCCTCGAGGAGGTTGTCGACGACCTGCATCGTGACCCCGGCGGCGGTGAACTGGGCGGCGAGCGCGTGGGTGCGCGCGGCGGCGGGTCGGTCGAGTTCGCCCAGGGTGATGGAGCCGGGGTGATAGCACGTGACCTCGCCGGGGCCAGTGCGAGTGGAGGCAATGAAGGCGAGACCGCCGACGACGCGCTCGCGCCCGAAGAGCGAGGCGAGGTACTCGTCGGAGCCGAGTCCGTTCTGGAGGGTAAGGATCGTGGTCGATGCGCCCAGGAGCGGCGGGAGCAGTTCGGCGAGGTGGGTGTTGGCGGTCGACTTGAGTGTGACGAGGACAAGGTCGACGGGCCCGATTTCGGCGGTGGTACCGAAGACAGCGGCCGGACGCAGTTCGAGGGTGCCGTCCTTCTCATGGATCACCATGCTGCCGCGCGCGCGCACCGCCGGGAGGTCGGAACGCAGGAGGAAGCGCACGTTGGCGCCGGCGCGGCCGAGCCGGGTACCATAGTAGGTACCCAGTGCCCCGGAACCGACGACGGCGATGGAAGGAAAGGCGAGTGGCATCCGAAAGTGAAAGTGAGAGTGAGAGTGGCCGGAGGAGTGAAGGTGAGAGTGAGGGTGAAAGTGGGACAGATGAGGCTGGGGGCGGCGGGTCTTGCTCTCCATCCGACGAGCCGCGCTCACTGGCCGCCGAAGAGGTGACGGAAGTTGGACTCGAGTTGCTCGGCCAGGGAGGCGACGGAGCACTGACGAAGTTGGGCAAGGCCTTCGTAAACAGCGCCAATGTTCGCCGGGTGATTGATGGTGCTGCCGTCGGCGAGGCCCGGCAAGGTGTGGGTGCAATGGTCGGCAGGAAGTGGCATGGCGGGCGCGTCGGTCTCGGCCAGGAGACGGTCGGCCGGGAGTTCGGCAAAGACGGCGCGGCGCGCGGCCTGACGTTCCGCGAGGAAGGAGCCGTTGAAGGAGAAGTAGGCGCCAGCGGCGGCGAACTCGTCGGCGAGTTCGGGGGAGCCGCCGTAGGCGTGCAGGAGGAAGCCGCGCTCGGGCATGAACCCGTCGCGGACGATCTCCGCGAGGGCACCCCAGGCGTCGAGGCAATGGATGGTCACCGGGCGATCGAGCCGGGCGGCGAGGTCGAGTTGCCAATGCAGCGCGTCGACCTGCTCGTCGAGCGAGGCGCGCCGGAGGCCGGCGAGCCTGGGATCGTCCGGGCGGGCGCGATTGAGAATCCAGCGGTCGAGTCCGATCTCGCCGATCGCGGCGTGGGGCGCGGCGAGGAGGCGGGCCTCGAGGGCTTCGCGCCATTCAGGCGTGGCGTTGCCGACGTTCCACGGGTGCAGCCCATAGCTTGGGCGGACGAACGCGTGCGCTCTGGCGAGCGCGGCGACATCGGCCCAGTCGCCCTCGCAGGTGCCGTTCACGACGGCGGCGTGCAACGGCAGGGCAGCGAGGTCGGCGAGCACCTGTTCGCGATGAGGTGCGAGCCACGCATCCTGCAGGTGATTATGAGCGTCGACGAACGCGGGCACGGGGAGCGGGACGTAGTTACCGAGCTCAGACCGGGTGTTCCTTCGTAGCCGGAGCGGGGGAGTTATACTTAGCGGCGAACTCGCGGATGGTTCGGCGCGCCGCGGCCAGACCGTTGCGGCGGGTCGGTGACAGATTGCGCGTGATGCCAAGGGGTTCCAATGGATCGGGGTCGACCGCGAGAATCTCGGCCGGGGTGAAGCCGCTGTAGAACTCGCACAGGAAGGCGACGAGCCCGCGGACGATGGGAGACTCGGCTTCGCAGCGGTAGAAGCAGCGCCCGTCGCGGACTTCGCCGACGAGCCAGACGAGCGAAACGCAGCCGGTCACCCGATGGGCGTCGATGCGCGCATCCGCCGGAAGACCAGGTAACTTGCGTGCGCGGTCGACGAGCAGGGCGAGTCGCTCCTGGGGGTCGTCGATCACAGAGAGGTCGTCCACCATCTGCTTCAGTTTCCGGGTGAGAGGCACGGCCGGACCGTAGGGGCGCAACACCCCACCGGCAAGAGCGACACGCATGGACGCGGGTGCTGTCGATGCTCCTTCAGCAGGAGGCGGAACGCGCCGTTATCGGCGCTGAGCACCAACCACGGATGGCCATGAACGACAATTTCCTGATTCCACTGACCGGGTTTGAACTGCCCCCGGACTATCCGTGGCGCGTCGGGTTCGTCGGCCTCGTCAACGAGCAACTGCGGCGCTTGCGGGCGACCGGGTACTTCGTGCCGTCGCGGTTCTTCGGCTACTATTTTCAGGGCAACAACCCGATCGGCGTGAGCGGCAACTGGACGGTTTCGCTGGAGCCGACGCAGCCGGTCGCGCTGCTGCCGGAGATGGTCGGGCAGTACACCGGCGGCAAGTTCAGCATCAGCAGTACCGGCCGCGCGATCGTGCCAGACTACATGTTGGTGCACGACCGGCTGGATGGCGCATGCTGGCTGTGGAGTTTCACGGAAGGCCTGCAATTCGTCGAAGCCGTGGAGCCGACGAATGAGGACGGCGGCTGGGACAACGCCGAGCAGTCGAAGCACTTCTAAGCACCCTGCGGACTGCGACCACAAGCACCCTGCGGACTGCGTCCACAGGCTGCTAGGCAAACTGGCTGCGCCAGTTTGGGACGTGGCGGGGGAACCAAGGCACGAGCACCGCTGGCGCGGCTGAGGCCAAAGTGAGCGGGAACGAATGTCGTCCTGAATCGACGGATGGATGGGTGGTGTGGAACCGCTGGACAGGTGCGCGTGCGGACAGGGTGGCACTGCGGGGAAGGGAGAACGGACAGCAGGCACCGGAGAACGATTTCGAGAACGAGAACGAGCGAAGGGCGGCTACGATATTCGGCGGTCACCCTCAATCCCTCAATCCCTCAATCCCTCAATCCCTCAATCCCTCAATCCCTCAATCCCTCGAGAGAAAGAGGAAGAGGAAGAGAAAGGAGTAAGCGGAGAGGGGCTGAAGGCCCCTCAAGACATCGGGACGGTCATGCGGGAATGGGCTTGGCCGGCGGGGCGGCGTTTGCAGTGTGCGGGCGAACCCCTCCTTCGCCCCATGCGTTCCCCCCTTGGCCTTGCGATGTTCGTTCTTGGTGTCGCGGCGGTTTCAGCCGCGGATTATCCCGTCCAGCCCGTGCCCTTCACGGAGGTCCGCCTTACGGGCGGGTTCTGGCAGCAGCGGCAGGAGGTAAACCGCACCGTGACGGTGCCGTTCGCGCTGCAGCAGTGCGAGGAGTCCGGGCGGCTGCGGAATTTCGATCTCGCGGCCGAGACGATGCGGCGCCGCGCGGCGGGCGAGAAGACCTTCCAGCACCAGCCACCGACGATCTATCCGTTCGACGACACCGACGTGTACAAGGCGATTGAAGGCGCGGCGTACGTGCTCAGCATGCAGCGCGACGCGGCGCTGGAGGCGAAGCTCGATGCTTGGATCGCGCGCGTCGGCGCGGCGCAGGAGCCGGACGGTTACCTGTATACGTTTCGGACGATGCATCCCGACTCGCCTGGGCACAAATGGGTCGGGGCGCAGCGCTGGGAGAAGGATCCGGAGCTGAGCCACGAACTCTACAACTGCGGCCACATGTACGAGGCGGCGGTGGCGTACTTCCAGGCGACCGGCAAGCGCACGTTCCTGGACATCGCGTTGAAGAACGCGGAGCTGCTCTGGCGGGACTTTGGCGACCGTCAGCGGCGGATCGCGCCGGGGCATCAGATCGTGGAAATGGGGCTCGTGAAGCTGTATCGGGTGACTGGTGACGCGCGCTGGCTGACGCTGGCGCAGATATTCCTCGAGGCGCGCGGGCCGACCGGGCCGGAGTACAACCAGCGGCATCTGCCGGTGGTCGACCAGACCACGGCCGTCGGGCATGCGGTGCGCGCGAACTACATGTACGCCGGGATGGCGGACGTTGCGGCGCTGACGGGCGACCAGCGCTACCTCAAAGCGATCACGAAGATCTGGGAGAACGTCGTGACCAGGAAGCTGTACCTGACCGGCGGCGCCGGGGCGCTGGCCAAGGGCGAGGCGTACGGGGCCGACTACGAGCTGCCGCACGACGGGTACAATGAGACCTGCGCGACGCTGGCGCTCATGATGTGGAATCACCGGATGTTCCTGCTGACGGGCGACGCCCGGTACATGGACGTATTCGAGCGCGCGGCGCACAACGGCTTCATCAGCGGCGTGTCGCTCTCGGGCGACCGGTTCTTCTATCCCAACCCGCTCGAGTACGACGGCGAGAAGCAGAACAACCACGGCCATGCCGGCCGGGCCCCGTGGTTTGGCTGCGCATGCTGCCCGCCGAACCTCATGCGCACGCTGGCCTCGCTCACCGGCAGTTTCTACGCGACGCGGGGGGCCGAACTCTTTGTGAACGTATATGCCGCGAGCGAGGGTACGGCGACGGTGGCGGGGACCAAGGTGACGCTCACGCAGGCGACGGACTATCCCTGGAACGGCGCGGTGAAACTGACCGTGGCGCCGGAAACTCCGGCGACCTTCACGCTGCGGCTGCGGGTGCCGGGCTGGGCGCAGGGCCAGCCGCAGCCATCGGACCTGTATGTGTACGCGGATACGCAGCCCGCGCCCACTTGGACCGTGCGCGTGGCGGGAGCGCCCGTGAAGCCCGAGTTGCAGAACGGCTACGTCACGGTGTCCCGCGAGTGGCGGGCCGGCGATGTCGTCGAACTGAATTTCCCGATGCCGGTGCACCGGGTGCGCGGCCATGAGAAAATTGCGGCCACGCAGGGCCGAGTGGCCTTCGAGCGCGGACCGATCGTGTATTGCGTGGAGGACGTCGACCGCGCGCATCCGCTGGAGGCGCTGGTCGTGCCGGCAACCGTCACGATGGCGCCGGAGTCACGGCCGAAGCTCCTCGGCGGCGTGACCGTGCTTACGCTCGACGGCGCCACGCAGCAGGGCCACCCGGTGGGCCCCCTCACGGCGATCCCGTACTTCGCCTGGAACAACCGCGGCCTCGCCCCGATGGCGGTCTGGCTGCGCACCGCCGCAGACCCGCGCTGACGGGCGGTGCCGGCGCGGCACTGCCTAGAACGCGATCCGGGGGTTGTTCTCGAGGTACTCGGCGATGGCGTCGGCGAAGGTTTCGCCGAACTCGGCGCGCTTCTTCTCGCCGATGCCGGGGATGCCCTCCATGGCGTCCACCGTCGTCGGGTAGGAGCGGGCCATGGCGCGCAGCGTGTTGTCGCCGAATACGATGTAGGCGGGCACGCCGCGCTCGTCGGCGAGTTCCTTGCGCACGCCGCGCAGCCGGTTGAACAGCAGCTCGTCGCATTCGATGTCGCCCTCGCGCCGGGTGGACACGCGCCGCGCCTTGGGCATGACCATGGGCTTGGTGAGCGTGATCGGCTCGCGCGTGCGCAGGACGTTCATGCCCTCGTCGGTGACGTCGAGCGTGGCGAACTCGCCCTCGGCGACGGCGACGTAGCCGAGGCGCAGGAGTTCGCGGCCGACGGCGGCCCACTGCGGCCGGGAGAGCTCGCCGCCGATGCCGTAAGTGGTGAGCCGGTCGTGCCCCCAGCGGCGGATCTTTTCGGTGTCGGCGCCGGTGAGCACCTCGATGAGGTGGTTCATGCCGACGGTGAACCCGCTATTCTGCCGGATGCGGTAGATGCAGGAGAGGAACTTCTGGGCGACGACCGTGCCGTCGTAGGTCTCGCGCGGCTCGAGGCAGTTGTCGCAGGCGCCGCAGTTATCCAACGGGAACGTCTCGCCGAAGTAGGCGAGCAGCTCGTGGCGGCGGCAGCCGGCGCTCTCGGCGTACTGCACCATCTGGCGCAACTGCGCGCGGGCGACCTTCTGCTCGGCCTCGGCGGTGATCTCGTCGATGAAGTGCGTCTGCTTCGCGATGTCGCCGCCGCTGAACAGCAGGAGGCAGTCGCCGGGCAACCCGTCGCGCCCGGCGCGGCCGGTCTCCTGGTAGTACCCCTCGATGTTCTTGGGCAGGTCGTGGTGGATGATCCAGCGGACGTTCGGCTTGTTGATGCCCATGCCGAACGCGATGGTCGCGCACACGATGCGGGTGTCATCGCGGAGGAACGCCTCCTGGTTGCGTGCGCGCTCGTCGGCGTCGAGGCCCGCATGATACGCCCGGGCGGCGAAGCCCCGGCCGGCGAGCGCCTCGGCCACGCGTTCGGTGGTGGCGCGGGTGGCGCAGTAGATGATGCCGCACTCGCTTTCGCGCTTCCGGACGAAGTCGATGATCTGCTTCAGCGGCTGGTCCTTGGGGACGACGCGGTAGGTGAGGTTGGGCCGGTTGAAGCTGGCGACGAAGATGGCCGGGTCACGGAGCTTCAGGTGGGTGACGATGTCGGCCCGGACGCGCTCGGTCGCGGTGGCGGTGAGGGCGATGACGGGGACGTCGGGCAGCTGCTGGCGCAGCCGGGCGATCTGGCGGTATTCGGGGCGGAAGTCGTGGCCCCACTCGGAGACGCAGTGCGCCTCGTCGATCGCGAGGCAGGAGACGTTCCACTTCTGCAGGTTCTCGGCCCAGCCCTCGAGCATCAAGCGCTCGGGCGCGACGTAGAGCAGCTTGAACTCGCCCCGATGGAGGCCGCGAAAACGCGCGCGGGACTCGTCGGCGTCGAGGGTGGAATTCATGAACGTGGCCGCGACGCCGCTGGCGCGCAGGGCGTCGACCTGGTCCTTCATAAGCGCGATCAGAGGCGAAACGACCACGGTGAGCCCGGGCCGCGCGAGGGCGGGCAGTTGGAAGCAGAGCGACTTGCCGCCGCCGGTGGGGAGCAGCGCGAACACGTCCCGGCCCGCGAGCGACGTTTCGCAGATTTCGCGCTGAAGCGGGCGAAAACTGCCGTAGCCGAAGGTGGACTTGAGCAACTGCTGGAGGGCGGGCACGAGGAGCGGTGGAGAAAGGCGGGAAGGAGGGCGGAGGCGAGGAGGATCGGAGGAAAGCGGAGAAGCCGGCAGCGAAAAGGATGAAATCAGGCCGGTCTTGCCAAAAGTCGTCCGTGTGGCGATGGAAGGACGTGCCCGTGAGACTCCCCCGGCCCCTCCGTGATTCGGCTTTGGTTGCGCTGGCTGCGCTGGCGCTGGCGACGGGCCGCGCGGAAGAGGAGGCGCCCCGGCCCTTTGTGGCGGTGGGGGCCACGAAGCAGGACGTGTTGCGTGTGTACGGCTGGCCGAGTGGCACGGCGGTGACGGGCACGCGCGAAATTCTCAATTACCCACAGGGCCAAGTTATTTTGGAGAACGGTCGCGTGGAGCGCGTCACCTTTTCGAAGGACGTTCCCTGGACACCCCCGCGACCGAAGCCGCCGCCCCCGACGGCGTCCACCCGCAAGCCGGGAGCCGCCGCGACGGAGCCCGCGGCCGCGGAGGCGGCGCCGGCGGCGCCGCCGCCCGAGGCCGCACCCGCGGCGGAGCCGGCGCCCATGCCGTCGGTCGTGGAACCGGTGAAGCCGCAGCCCGTTGAGCCCGCTGCCACGGTGGCGGCAGCGCCCGCGGTGAAGGCCGGCGCAAGGGGCGCGGACACGGGTGACACGGCAGTTTCCCCCGCGGCGCCAGCGCTGTGGAGCGCCTGGCAGTTGGTGGTCGCGGCGCTGGCCGTTGGGGCGCTCGCGGCGGCGCTGGTGTTGTTGTGGGTGTGGCGCAAGCCGCGGACGCGCAAGGCCAAGTCGACGCTCATCATCGCCGACCGGATCGATGCGGCGGCGGGCGGGATGCCCTCGATCGCGGAGATGCGCGACTGGCCGCGCGAGAAGTTGCGGGCGGTGGTGGCGGCGCTGGCCGAATCGGACGGCTATCTGGTGCACTTGCGGCCGCTCGGCGGGGACATGGATGTCGAGCTACGGCGGAAGCAGGAGGAGAAACCGCGCGTGCTGGTGTGTTGCCTGCCGGGGCGCGATCCGGTGCCGATGAGGCGGCTGCGAGACGTCTTTGGCAGTCTGGTGGCAGACGGCGTGGCGCAGGGCTGGGTGGTGGCCCCGGGCGGCTTTGGGCCGGAGGCGGCGGCCTATGCCGAGTCGCACCGGCTGGCGTTGGTGAACGGTGACGGGCTGCACGCGTTGATGCGCGAAGTGCCGCCGGTGCTGCTCCCGGCGGTGTTGGCGCGGACCTGACCGGGCGGCGCGATCGAGCCGGTGCGAGCGTTTCGCGGCGCGGGCTCAGGACCGGAGTCCGAGCCAGCCGGCGAGCTCGCGGAGTGCGCCCTGGGTGGAACAGCCGCGGCGGACCGAACGGGAGGCGACGACGAGTTTCCCGGCCGCCCGATCGGCTTTCGGTTCCACATGGCCGACCAGTTCGGTGCCGGCGAGAACGGGCAACGCGTAATGGCCGCGCACGCGCTTGGCCACGGGCGTGTAGGCTTCCCACGTGTAGTCGAAGTTCCAGAGGGCGGCGGTGACGCGGCGATCGTAGATGACGGGATCGAGCGGCGCGAGCAGGCGGACGGCGGACGCGGGCGTGGCCGCGCCGGGTTCGGCGTCGGGAGCACGGACCGCGGCATCGCAGGCCTGAAGCAGCGGGACATCGTCGCGCAGGCAGGCGAGGGACGGCAGGCCCGCGATGTGGACCTCTTGGACGAGGTCGTCGATGCCGCGGCGCTCGTCGCGTTTCAGCCAGGCGAGCCGGCGCTGGCGGAGCTTGAGCTCGGCCACCCAGCGGCTGGTGTCGGCCAGGGTGGCGGCGGGTTGGGCGAGCACCGCGGGCGGGAGGACGCGCTCGGGCAGATCGTAGAGGCGGCGCTGGTTGCGGCGGCGGCCGATGAGCACTCGGCCGTGAAAGAAGAGCTTCTGGAGCGTGCTTTTGACGAGCGAGGCCTTGCCCCAGACGGGGCGATGTGCGCGCCGATCGTCAGCGAAGTCTTCGCTGCTGAGCGGACCGCGGGCGGCGATTTCGGCGAGCAGTTGCGGGACGAGTTCGCGCTCGCGCGGGGTGAGGCGACCCGACCAGGCGCTGGTCAGCCGGGTGCGAGCCTGCATGGCGCCGAGGAGGTGGGGCCAGGCTTCGAGGGGAAAGGCGACGAGGATATTGGTGGTGGGGTGGTGGTGTTCGAAGGCGACCCGGGGCGGAGCATCGGGCGCGGGCGAGCGGGTGTCGGCCTCCGCTTCGCCGTGGAGGTGGCGCATGAGGTCGCCCTCGCGGTAGCCAGCGACGCGGGGGCGGAGGATGAGGTCGTGCATGCGCCCGCAGATGTTGAGCGGATCGATCTGCACGTAGCCAAGGTGGGTCAGGGCGGCGCCGACGCTCGCAAAGGGTTGGTCGAGTCCGGTCGCGTGCAGGACAAAACGCCGCGCACCGGCGACGGAGACCTTCAGGGCAGGAGGCGAGGACGGCGGGCGCTTGGCGTTGGCGGTGGTGGTGGCGCGGGGCGAAGTGGGAGCGCGGCGAGGCACGGGCGCGACTGAAGGCAAGGCGCGGGCGAAGCGGAAACAAAAAAGAGGCCGCGCCACATCGGGTGGCGCGGCCATGGGTGCCGGGAAATCTGCCTTGGCGAGATGTCGAAGCGCGGAGCGCGGGCTTCGGCGACGGCGTCAGGCGCTCGCGATTTCGAGGCGACCGTTGGACCGGTTGGGCTCGAACCAGTCGGCGGGCGCGGCGTCGGGGGCGAACTCCGGGCAGGCTTCGGCGAGGAGCGCGCGGAGATTGCCGCGGGCGCGGGCGATGCGGCTCTTGACGGTGCCCACGTTGATGCCGAGGGCCTGCGCGATCTCGTCGTAGGAACGATTGAGCAGGTTGCGCAGGGTGAGGATCTCGCGGTGGCGGGCGTCGAGTTTCTCCATGCAGACGGTGACCAGCTGGGCGAACTCGTCGGTGGCGGCCTCGCGCGCCGGGTTGGGCGCGCTGGTGGCCACGAGGTCGGCGAACGTTGCCTCGCTGTCGTCGCTCAGGGCGCAATCGAGGGAGAGCGTGGCGTGGCGGCGGCGGCGGAAAAAGTACCAGTACCGGTTGCGGGCGAGATTGACCGCGATGCGGTGCAGCCAGGTCGCGAGGGAGGAGTCGCCGCGGAAGCGGCCAAGGCCGCGGTGGGCGCGGATGAAGGTGTCCTGCGCGATCTCCTCGGCGTCGGCGCGATTGCGCAGGAGCGCGAGCGCGACGGAGAATATCTTCTCGCGATAGCGGTTCATGATTTCGACGAACGCTTCCTCGTCGCCGGCGTTGAAGCGTCGCACCAGCTCGGCATCGTATTCGGCTTCCTGTTGCGAGGCGGCGGCGCGGGCGGCGCGCTCCGAGGCACTGCGGTTGGTCTTGGGCGTGGGAAGGGGGGAGTACGTCATGGTATGGGTGGGTTGTGGGTAGCCGGATTTGAAGCTGGCCCCCATTAACCTCAGATCGTGCCAAGCGGTCGCGGGGAGACGTAAGCAGCGCGTCTAATGAGGTTTATATTTTCGTCCGGAATTCTCCCCATCGCCTGCTCGGGGAGTTGTTTCGTGCAGGCTGCGCGACGCCTGGCGGGCCGCCGTGCAAGATGCATCGCGACGGTGCGACGCGCGCAAAGGTGCGGCCGGGTGGCGCGCGGGTTGCTGAAGACGCGCCGTCGCACCTCACCCGCAGCGCTTCTGTTACGGGTGTGCGACGATGCGGGCGTGGGGGGAGGTAGTCCTTGACTGCGAAAATCCTCCCCGATTCGCTCGCATCCTACGTAAGTGCCGTCGGGTTCGCCGACACTCTACCGGAACCAAGCTACAACTACCTCACATGAAACGATCCTCGCATATTACGCGGGTGCTGGCGGCGCTGTTTGCGCTTAGCTTTGCATTCGCTTCTGCCGCGTTTGGCCAGGGCATCACGACTGCGGCCCTGAGCGGCTCGGTGTCGAATAAACAAGGGACGCCAGTGGCGGGTGCCACGGTGACCCTGGTGCACGAGCCGTCGAACACGACTGTGACGACGGTCACGCGTGCGAACGGCCTGTACGACTTCTCCGGTCTCCGCATCGGTGGTCCGTACACCGTGACGGCGAACGGCGAAGTGCGCCGCGACCTGTTCCTCGATCTGGGCCAGACGGCGGAAGTGAACTTCCCGCTGGATACCGAGATCGTGAAGATGCAGGCGTTCAGCGTCACCGGCGAGCGCGACACCGCGTTCGATTCGAACCGGATGGGCGCGGGCTCGAACTTCACCGACGAGCAGATCCAGAATCTCGCCTCGATGCGCAGCGACGTGCAGGACATCGCACGTCTCGACTCGCGCCTGCTGCTGACCTCGCTCGACCAGGGCGGCCAGCTGAGCGCGCAGGGCCAGAATTTCCGTTTCAACTCGTTCTTGATCGACGGCGTCGAAGCGAACGACCCGTTCGGCCTGAACAGCAACGGCGTGTCCTCGCTCCGCGGCCCGATCCCGCTGGAAGCGCTGCAGGCTCTCAACATCGAGCTGAATCCCTACGACGTCCGTCGCTCCGGTTTCACCGGCGCGCTGATGAACGCCGTGACCAAGAGCGGCACCAACCGGTACGAGGGTTCCGCCTACTATGAGTTCACCGACGACGGCATGCGCGCGAAGAATCCCCGCACCGGCGATAAGGAGTATTTCGAAGAGCGCCGTTGGGGCGTGACCGTAGGCGGCCCGATCCTCAAGAACCGCCTGTTCTTCTTCTTCAGCTATGACGACTTCCGCCGTGACTCCTCGGCTCCGGTCGCCGGCTTCAAGTTCAGCGCCGAGTCCCTCGCGCTGATCGACCAGGTGCTCGCGAAGGTGAAGTCGATGGGCTATGACGCAGGTTCCTTCGCCGGGGCGGAGAACATCGCGACGCAGAAGACCTACCTGGCCAAGATCGACTGGAACATCTCGAAGGAGCACCGCCTGAGCTTCACGTACCGCAAGAACGAGGGCACCACCCCGGTGTTCTCCGGTGTCACCAGCACCTCCGGCAGCTCGCTCAGCAACTACTGGTACGACACCCCGCGCACCACCGAGAGCTACACCGCCCAGCTGTTCAGCCAGTGGACTCCGGACTTCCGCACGGAGGTTTCGTGGAGCCGCAGCGACTACAATGCGTCGCCGAAGAATCGCGGCACGCCATTTCCGGCGGTCGGCATTGGCGATCTGACCGGCACGCGTACAGACACCGGCGCGGCGGCGACGGGTTACCTGAACTTCGGTACCGAGTTCTCCCGCCAGCTGAACGAGCTGAACACGAAGGAGATGATCTCGAAGATCACCGGCGAGTATTCGCTGGGAAATCACGTCATTGCCGCGGGTGCGGAGGTTAACTCGACCAAGTACGACAACCGCTTCCTCCAAGCCTACTACGGCAGCTATACCTTCCGCAGCACCAAGGCTTGGGGCACCACTCCGGCCCGCAGCTCGGTGGAAAACTTCCTCCTTGGCCTGCCGACGTCCTACACCGATGCGCAGCCGTTGGCTGGCTACACCATCGACAATGTCTTTGCCCGCTGGACCTACGATGCCTACGCGTTCCTGCTGCAGGACACCTGGCGGCCCACGCAGCGCCTGACTCTCACCGGCGGCCTGCGCTATGACATCCCGACCGTTGACCAGGCGCCGCCCTACAATGCGGCGTTCGATGCGGCGTTCGGCATTCGCAACGACTACACCATCGACGGCAACTCGACCCTGGCTCCCCGCCTTGGCTTCAACTATCGCGTGCCGGCGTCCCGCCGCACCGAAGTCCGCGGTGGCGTTGGCCTGTTCCAGGGCCGCAATCCGGCTGTCTGGCTGGCAAACGCCTACCAGAACGCTGGCACGGCCAGCTCGATCACGGTTAACGTGAATGGTCAGAACTCTAACGGCACGCTCCAGCCGACGCTGCAGTTCCAGCCTGATGTGACCAAGCAGCCGATCCCGGCGGGCACTGCGCCGACGCCAACGATCAACCTGACCGCCGACGGCTTCAAGATGCCCTCCATCTGGAAGGGCAACCTGGCCGTCGATCACGAGTTGCCGTTCTGGAATCTGGTCGCCACCGCCGAGGTGACCGCGACCCAGGTCGAGAAAGGCCTCTTCATCGACTTCCTGAACTACAAGGAAGCCGGGGTTGGCACGGTCATGCCCGACGGTCGTATCCGTTACGCCGGCACGATCACCCCGAACATCACGGGCACGCCCTCGACGAGCACCGGTGGCCGTCGCCGCGTTTCGACCTTCGCCGACGTGTATCGGATCAACAACACGAGCAAGGGTGAGTCGCACGACTTCACCCTCGCGCTGCGGCGCCCGATGAAGAACCACTGGGCCGCCAGCGTTGCCTGGACTCGCGGTCACGCGACCGAAGTCAGCCCGATGACCTCCTCGACGGCCGGCTCGCTCTACACGACCCGTGCCGTGTTCAACCCGAACGAGGAAGTTGCCTCCACCTCGAACACCAATGCCCGCGACAAGATCGTCGCGCAGTACACCCGCCAGTTCGACTTCTTCAAGATCAAGGACACCCGCACCACGCTGACCCTCGTCTATGAGGGCCGCACCGGCCACCCCTACAGCTGGGTGTTCAAGGGTGACGCCAACGGCGACGGCATCGCGGACAACGACCTGTTCTACATGCCGACGGGCCCGGATGACTCGAAGGTCACCTGGAAGAACACGGCCGAGCGCGACGCGTTCTTCGCGTTCGCCCAGACCTCGACGCTGAGCAAGTACTACGGCCAGGTCCTGTCGCGTAACAGCGAGAGCTCGCCCTGGACGCAGACGGTCGACCTGACCCTGCGGCAGCAGATCCCGGTGTTCCGCCGGGTCCGCGCCGAGGCGTACTTCCAGATCATGAACCTGTTCAACCTGCTCAACGACGAGTGGGGCCTGCTCGACGAAGTGCCGTTCACGTACAAGCGCCGCGTCGCCGGTACCGAGTACGACGCCGCCGCGAACAAGTACGTCTATTACTTCAACAGCAACACGCTCGATGGCGTGCCCACCGTCGCTGACGAGACCCAGGCGTCCCGCTGGCAGATCAAGGTCGGCATGCGGATCACGTTCTGATCTGAGCGTCCTGTGACTTGCGAGGCGGCTGCCCCCGGGCAGCCGCCTTTTTTGTTCCCGGAGGACGGCATTTCGGTTCACCTCACACCTTCCCGCCGCTGCCTCCTCCGCTGTGAACGCCCCCGCTCCGCATGCTGGTTCCGTTTCGTCCCGCGCCCTCTGGGCGGCGGGCGCAGGCCTGGTGCTGGCGTTGCTCGCGGCGTACCACAATGCGTTCACGACGCCCTTTGTGTTCGATGACGTGCCGAGCATCGTCGAGAACACGACCCTCCGGCGACTCTGGCCGCTGACCGACGTCGTCTGGCCGCAACAGCCCGGTGGGCTCACCACGAGCGGCCGCCCGCTGGTGAATCTCTCGTTCGCGGTGAATCACGCGATCAGCGGGAACGAGGTCTGGAGCTATCACCTCGCGAACTTCCTAATTCACGCTGGGGCCACGCTTGCTCTGTTCGGACTCGTGCGGCGAACGCTGGCGCGACGCGGCGACCCCGCGGCCCTGACGGTTAGCTTCCTGGTCGCCGGGCTCTGGGGGCTGCATCCGCTGCAGACAGAGTCGGTGACGTACATCGTCCAGCGGGCGGAGGCGCTCGCGGGCCTGGGCGTGCTGCTGACCCTGTACTGCTTCGTCCGGGCCGTGGACGGCGCGGCGGCAGGTGGGTCGCCCGCGTGGCGCCGCGGTTGGGCCGTGGGCGCGGTGATCGCCTGCGCCGGCGCGATGGCCAGCAAGGAGGTGGCGGTCGCGACTCCACTGCTGGTTTTGCTCTACGACCGGACCTTTGTCGCGGGGAGCTTCGGCGCGGCGTGGCGCGCGCGGCGGGGGTTCTATCTCGGGCTGGCTGCGACGTGGGTGCTGCTGGCGGTGCTGGTCGCGGGCACGAGTGGCCGAGGGGGAACGGCAGGCTTCACGGCACTCGTGACGCCATGGGCGTATGCCCTGACCCAGTGTGAGGCGATCGTGCGGTACCTCTGGCTGGCGGTCTGGCCGCAGGGGCTGACCTTCGATTACGGGACAGGGACGGTGCAGTCCCTGGGGGCGGTGCTCCCACAGACGCTGTTCCTCGTGCTCGTGATTGCGGCGACGGTGGTCGCGCTCAAGCGCGCGCCGGTCCTTGGCTTTCTCGGCGCATGGTTCTTCGCGCTGCTGGCGCCGAGCTCGAGCTTCGTGCCCGTGGTGACGCAGACGGCGGCAGAACATCGGATGTATCTCCCGCTGGCGGCGGTTGTCGCATTGGTGGTGATCGCGGCGCTGCGGCGTTGGCCGCGGGCGGCGCGTTGGCCGCTGGCCGCGCTGATGCTGGCTGCCGTGGCCGCGACGGCGGCGCGCAACCAGGACTACACCAGCGAAGCGAGCCTTTGGGCCGATACTGTGGCGAAGCGGCCGGGCAATCCGCGGGCGCACAACAATCTCGGCCAGGCGAGGTATCGGGAAGGCCGGCGTGCGGAGGCGGAGGCCTGTTACCGCCGGGCGCTCGCGCTGAAGCCGGATTATCCCGAGCCCCACTACAATCTCGGGGTGGCCTTTGCCGATCGCGGCGCGGTGGACGAGGCGATCCAAGCCTACGAGACGGCGCTGCGCCTCCTGCCGGCGTACCCCGAAGCGGAGAATAATCTCGGCAACGCGTTGGCCAAGCGCAGCGACCTGACCGGGGCGCTGAAGCACTACGAGGCGGCGCTGCGGCTGAAGCCGGACTTTGCCGAGGCGCAGAACAACGTGGGCAACGCGCTTCTCGGGCTGGGCCGGCCGGCGGACGCGCTGCCGTACCTGCAGCGCGCGCGGGAGCTCCGGCCGGGGTACGCGGAAGCTTCCTATAACCTGGGCAATGCGTGCGCGGCGCTGGGCGACATGCCCGGAGCATTGGCGCAGTACCGGGAGGCGCTCGCGCTCAATCCGAAGTACCTCGATGCCCATGTGAACGCCGGCAACGCGCTGCTCTCGCTCGGGCAGCCGGCGAATGCGGCGCGGGAGTACGAGACGGCGCTGACGATCGACCCGGCACGCTGGGAGGCGCGGCAGAACCTTGGATTGGTGCTGGTTGAACTCGGCCGCTTTGACGATGCCGTGCCGCCGCTCGAGGCGGCGGTCCGTGCGACGCCAACGGCGGCCGACGCGCGGCGCGCCCTCGGTTTTTCGCTGTTGCGACTCGGGCGCGCGGCGGAGGCGATTCCGCACTACGAGGCGTACCTGCGGCTGGTGCCCGGCGACGCCGAAGCGCAGGCGGAACTCGCGCAGGCGCGGGCGCTGCGGCGCTGACGCGCGATCGGGCTTCGGCCCGCGCCGGCACTGCGGTCAACGGCCGAGAATCTGCCGGACCTGGTCGAGGTGGCGTTTCGCCTCCGGGTAGTCCGGGGAGAGTCGCAGCGCGGCCTCGAACTCGCGTTCGGCGTCCCGCCAGCGCTCGAGCTGGGCGTACGCGGCGCCGAGGTTATGGTGGGCGGCGGCGTCGTCCGGCGTCAGCCGCAGGCAGGCAATGTAGTGTTCGATCGCGGCGGGAAGCCGTCCCGCTTCGAGCAGGGCATTGCCGAGCTTGAAATGCGCGCCGGCGTGGGTGGGCTCCTGCTGGAGGACGGCCTCGAAGCAGGCGATGGCCTCGGTTTGGCGATCGAGCGTGGCGAACGCTTCGCCGAGTCCAAAGCGGGCGGAGACCAGGCGCGGATTACGTTCCACCAGAGCCTGAAACGCGGCCGCCGCGCGCTCCGGCTGTCCGGCAAGGAGCAGGGCGGTGGCCTGCATCACGCGGGTGTCGACGTCGTCCGGACGGAGCCTGAGCGCCGCGGCGTAATCGGCGAGCGCCGCCTGCGGCTGGCCCAGGCGGAGCCGGACGGCGCCCAGGTTGAAATGCACGTCGGCGTTGTCCGGCTGGAGTTGCCGGCTGCGCTCGAGCTCCGCGCGTGCCTCCGGGAGGCGTCCGCTGCGGAGGAGGGCGATGCCGAAGTTGTAGCGAAACTGGGCATCATCGGGTTTCAGCCGCACCGCGGCGGCGTAGTGGGCGAGCGCGGCCTCGCCGCGACCGGTCGCGCCCAGCGCGATCGCGAGATTGTTGTGGGTGTTGGCCTCGGTCGGCTTTAGCCGCAGCGAGTACTCGTACTGGAGAATGGCCTCCGCGTGCCGGCCGCGGCGGGCGAGCGCGAGACCGTAGTTATAGTGGTACCACGACTCCTGCGGATTGAGACGGACGGCCTCGGCGCGGTGCTGCATCTCCTGCTCGGGTTGGCCGGTGTTGGCGTACGCCTCCGCGAGCCAGTCGTGCGCGCGGGCGTTGCCCGGACGCTTGGCGACGGTGTCCTGCCACAGCGCGAGATCACTGCGGTAGTCGTGATTGCGCACGTGGGTGAGCAGCGCGGCGGCAACAACGGCGCCGGCGAGCGCGAGCTGGCCGGCTTTGCCACCGAGCCGGGCGACCGCGGCGACGAGCACTGCAAGCAGGGCGGCGAGCGGCAGGTACGTGCGGTGCTCGACGATCATCTGCAGTGTGCCGGGAGTCAGGGAGCTGGGGGCGAGGACGGCGAAGAAGCACGCGCCGCAGAAGCCGACGGCGGGGACCTTGCGCCACGCGACCGCGATGGCGCCCACGAGGGCGAGCACCAGCAGCGCATAAGGCAGCAGCTCGGTGGTGCGCGCGACCCAGAAAGTGCCGTATTCGAAGACGAGCGGGTAAGGCCAGAGGCCGAGCGCGAGGTAGCGCGTCACGGCCTGGAACTGCGTGAGGCCGTAGGCCCACCACGGCACGCCGGTGCCGAAGCCCGCGGTGCCGCCGCGGTTGGCGCCGGTGCTGAGGACGAGCCAGGCGAGCAGCAGCCAGGTGGCGGCCAGGGCGGCGTAGTACCCGCGCCGCCGGGCGAGCGCGGCCCGCCAACTGCCGACGACGAAGGTGCGATCGAAGAGCAGGACGACGAGGGGCGCCGTGGCCATGACCTCCTTGGTGGCCATGCCGAGGACGCAGGCGGCCACACTGACGCCGAGCCAGCCACGGGCGGCGCGCGGCGACGACACGCCTGAATCCGCAATCGTCCCGCGCGCGAATGCGTAGAGCGTGAGGAGGTAGAAGAACCCCATCAGTGACTCGGCGCGCTGGACGGTGTACGTGATCGCCTGTGTCTGCAGCGGGTGGAGCGTCCACAGCGCGGCCGTCAGGAACGCGACGGTGGCGGCGTCGCGCCGCGGGAATGGCGCAATGACGTCCCCCGGGCGCGGGCGCAGGAGCGTACGGCGGACGAGGCCGAAGAGCAGGAGGCCGGCGCCGGTGTGGATGAGCACGTTGGCCAGGTGGTAACTCCACGGGGCGGTACCGCTGACGGCGTAGTTGAGCGCGAACGAGAGATTCAGGACAGGGCGGCCGCTGACGGTGAGGCCGCCGTTGGCCTGCGGGGCGAGCACCTGGCCGAGGTCATCGAGTCGGCGGATCGTCGGGTTCTGCGGGATGGCCAGCAGGTCGTCGAAGACGAACGGCGCGTGGAGGGTGTTGGCGTAAGCCAGGAGCGTCGCCACGACCAGCAGCGCGCCGGCGACCCACGGGCGGGAGGGCAGGGCGAGCAGGCGGAACGCGGGCGGTCGCGAGGACATCACGGCGACGGGGTGGAGCGCTGGAGCACGGCGCGCAGGCGGGCGAGGTTGATCCGGGCGGCCTCGAAATCGGGTTTGAGCCGAAGGCACTCCTCGTAGTGGGCGACGGCATCGGCGGTCTGGCCGAGGTGTGCCAGAATGTTGGCCGTCTCGGCGTGGGCCGCGGCATCGTCGGGCGTGAGCTCCAGCACGCGGCGGAACTCACGCAAGGCGTCCTGCGGCCGCCCGAGGCCGATGAGCGTGATGCCGAGGTTGAACCGCGCGTCGTGATGGCGTGGATCGAGTGCGAGCGCGGCGGAGTAGTCGCGGACGGCGGCGGCGTAATCGCGGCGGGCGTAGTGGGCGTTGCCGCGATTGAAGAGCGGGTCGGGAAATTCCGGCGCGAGTTCGGCCGCCTGCGTGTGCCGTTCGATGGCCTCGTCGAGGCGGCCGACTTGCGCGAGCGCGCTGCCGTAGTTGGTGAGGATGTCGGCGGAACGTGGGCGCGCGCGCAGCGCGAGTTCGAAGTGGGGCAGGGCGTCGCGGCTGCGGCCGACCTGCATGAGCGCGTTGCCGAGATTGTTGTGGGCGTCGGGGTAATCGGGCTGGAGCTGGAGGGCGGTTTCGAAATGCGCGGTGGCCTCCATCACGGCGCCGGCGGGCAGGAGGACGCCGCCGAGATTGTTGTGGGCGCGGGGATTGGCGGGCGCGCTGGCGACGGTGTCGCGCCAGATGGAGGTGGCACTCTGGTACACCTCGTTGCGCCGCCACGTAAGGCTCCCGCCAAGCACGGCGACCGCGAGCAGGACGGCGAGTCCGAGCCGGCCGAGCCAGGCGGAGGCGACCAGGGCGACGCCGGTGAGCACGGCGGCGAGCGGCAGGTACATCCGGTGCTCCGCCATCGTCTGTGACGCCACCGGCACGAAGCTGGAACTCGGGGCGAGGAGAAGCAGGAAGGCGAGGCCGAGGAGTCCGGCCAAGCGCCCGCGCCAAGCGGCGAGAATGGTGGCGATCGCGCCGGCAGTGAGCAGGAAGAACGGTGGCCAGACCTCGGCAAAACCGCTGGCGAGCCGGGTGCCGTAGTCGAACACGAGCGGCGACGGCCAGAAGACCAGCCGCAGGTAGTGGGGAATGGCTCCGGCCTGCGTCAGGAGGTACGACCAGATGGAGACGTCGGTGCCAAGGCCGGCGGTGCCGCCGCGGTTGCCGGTGCCGAGGACCAGCAGCGCGACGACGATCCAGCTCGCGGCCAACGCGGCGTAGTACCAACGCCGCTGGCGCAGCGCGGAGGCGAAGCCGCCGGCGCCGACAGCCCGGTCGAGGAGCATCACGAGCACGGGGGCGACGGCGGCGGTCTCCTTCGTGAGGACACCCAGCACCGTGGCGGCGGCGCTGGCGGCGAGCCACGCGGCGGGGCGTCGGCTGGTCAGGGCACGCACGAACGCGTAAAGCGTGAGCAGGATGAACGTGGCGGCCAGCGACTCGGCCCGTTGGGCGAGGTAGGTGACGGACTCGGTCTGGAGCGGATGCAGGGCCCAGAGCGCGGTGATCGTCGTGGCGAGCAAGCGCGGGTGCGCGCAGCGGTTCTGCGCGAGCCGGCCGACGAGGCCGAACAGCAGCAGCGCGCTGCCGACGTGCACGGCGAGGTTGACCGCGTGATAGCTCCAGACGGCGGACCCGCTGAGCGCGTAGTTCAGCGCGAACGTGAGGTTGAGCAAGGGGCGCCCGCCGACCGTGGCGCCCAGGGCGGAAGGGGGCTGGAGCACCTGGCCGAGCTGGCCGAGGTGGCGGATGGTCGGGTTGCGGACGATCGCCAGCAGGTCGTCGAAGAGGAACGGGACGGTGAAGGAATTGGCGTACGCGGCGACGATGGCCGCGCCCAGGAGCAAGGCGGGGACGACGACGCGCCAGCGGGAGGCCGATGGGGCGGAGTCGGGACGGACCATGCGCGGCAACCGGGACGACGCGGCTACAGCAGCGAGCCCTGTTCACCGCCGGCGAGCGGCTTGAGTCCGACGGCGGCGTACCCCTTGGCGGTGAGGACGCGGCCCTGCGGCGTGCGCTGCAGGTACCCCTCCTGAATGAGGAAGGGCTCGTGCACCTCCTCGAGGGTTTCGGCCTCCTCGCCGACGGCGACGGCGATCGTGCTCATGCCGACCGGTCCGCCGCGGTAGTTTTCGGCCATGGCACGCAGCATGCGCTTGTCCATCTCGTCGAGCCCGGACGCGTCGATCTCGAGCAGCTCGAGGGCGCGGGCGGCGACGGGCTGGGTGATGGCGCCCTGGGCGCGTTCCTGGGCGTAGTCGCGGACGAAATTGATGAGGTTGTTGGCGACGCGCGGGGTGCCGCGGGAGCGCGAGGCGATTTCCTCGGCGCCGCCGGCATCGACGGGGACCTTGAGGAGGGCGCAGCTGCGCTGGACGATGCCCATGAGCGTCGGACGGTCGTAGTAATCGAGCCGTGTCTGGAGGGTAAAACGCGAGCGCAGCGGCGCGGTGAGGAGACCGGCGCGCGTGGTGGCGCCGACGAGGGTGAACCGCGGGATGCTGAGCCGCACGCTGCGCGCGTTGGGCCCCTGGTCGATCATGATATCGAGCCGGAAGTCCTCCATGGCGGAGTAGAGGTACTCCTCGACGGTCTTCGGGATGCGGTGGATCTCGTCGATGAACAGGATGTCGCCCTCCTCGAGATTCGTGAGCAGGCCCGCGAGGTCGCCGGCCTTCTCGACGACGGGGCCGGAGGTGACGCGGACGTTCTTGCCGAGCTCGTGGCCGAGGATGAAGGCGAGCGTGGTCTTGCCGAGGCCCGGGGGCCCGGAGAGCAGGATGTGGTTGAGGGCGTCGCCGCGGCGCTTGGCGGCGCCGACCATGACCTGCAGCCGCTCGATGGTCTTGGGCTGGCCGGCGAAGTCGCCAAACGTGAGCGGCCGGAGGGCGGCCTCGGCGGGCGACACGGGGGCCGCGAGCGCGTTGGTGATGTAGCCGAGCCCGGTCGCGGAGGGCGAAGGGACTCCGGACTCAGGTTTCGAAGGGCGGTTATCTTTCTTCACTGCGGCAGGCGAAAAGTTGGCGGGAAGGTCCGGGAGCCGCGACGGCGGTTCGGGCCGGCGGGAGGTGGGGAGCATCGGGAGCGCCCCGCGGTTCCGCAACCCGCATTCCGGGAGCGTGGGCTAGTCCTTCCACTCGACCTCGGCGCCGAGGGAGCGGAGGTTTTCGACGAAATGCGGATGGGCGCGCTTGATGGTGTCGGCCGTGCGGACGACGGAGCGGCCGGGAATGCTGGCGGCGACCATGTAGAGGCCGACGGCGGCGCGGATGATGTAGGGGGCGTCGACCGTGGTCGGGCGCAGCGGCCGGTCGCCGAAAACGATGATGCGGTGCGGGTCACTGACGACGACATGGGCGCCAAATTTCGCGAGTTCAGGCATCCAGGTGAAACCGCCCTCGTACACTTTGTTCCAGAACTGGATGGCGCCGCGGGCGCGCACGGAGAGCGCGATCATGCACGGCAGCAGGTCGACGGGAAAGTAGGGCCACGGCGCGGCCTCGATCTTGGGCAGGAGGTTGCTGGTGAACGGCGGCTCGATGACGAGCTCCTGGTTGGCGCGGACGATGGCGGTGTCGCCGCGGTGCTCGACCTTGACGCCCAGTTTTTCGAACTGCCGGGTGATGAGATCGAAGTGGTGCGGGAGGGAGTGGCGGACCTTGACTTCGCCGCCGGTGATGGCGCCGAGGGCGAGGAAGGTGACGACCTCGTGGTAGTCGGTGGCGATGCGGAATTCGCCGCCGCAGAGGCGCGACACGCCTTGGACGGTGAGCTTGCTGGTGCCGACGCCGTCGATCTTCGCGCCCATGCCGAGGAGCACGGCGCAGAGGTCCTGGACGTGCGGCTCGCTGGCGGCGTTGATGAGGACGGACTCACCCTCGGCGAGGGCGGCGGCCATGAGGAAATTTTCGGTGGCGGTGACCGACATGTAGTCCGGCCAGTGGCGGGCGCCGCGGAAGGCGCGCGGCAGGCGCATCGTGAGTTCGCCGTTGCGGGAGATCTTCGCGCCGAGTTTGGCCAGGATCTCGAGGTGGGGATCCAGTTCCCGAATCCCGAGCGAGCAGCCCTTGGCGTTGGCGGGGATGGTGATCTTCCGCATGCGCTGCAGGAGCGGGGCGAACAGGAGGACGGCGGAGCGCATGCCGGCGGGCAGTTCGCCGCGGAGCCGGGCCGGGTTGAACGAGGAATGATCGATCTCCATCGTGCCGGTCGCCTTGTCCCACGCGATGTGGGAGCCCTGCTCGGTGAGGAAGGCGACGAGCTTGTCGACGTCGGTGATGGCCGGGACGTTGCGCAAGGTGACCTTCTCGTCGGTGAGAAGGGACGCGCACAGGATCGGCAGCATCGAGTTCTTGTTGCCCGACGGCGTGACCGTTCCGGAGAGCGGTTTGCCGCCGTTGACGATGAGATCGGACATGGACGGGAGAGAGGCTTAAGGCTGAAGGCGCTGCGCGGGCGGAAGAGTGCCGCGCGAAGCGCGCATGCGCACGTTTCACCGCGGCGGAGGAACGTTCAATCCCGAAGCGTGCGCGCACAAAAAAGGCGTCCGCGGAAAGCGGACGCCTTGAAAGCTGTGGGAGGAGGACGGCTCAGATGGCGCCGCCGCCCTGCTGGCCCTCGGGACGCGGATCGCGATCGCCCTGGAAGCGACCCCGGCCGCCGCGACGACGGCGACGACGACGCGGGCCGAAGTCACCTTCGCCGCGCGGCTCGCCACCCTCGCGATCGCCCTGGCCCTCGGGACGAGGACCACGGTTGTCGCCCTGGTAGCCACCCTGATAACCACCCTGGTAGCCGCCACCGTGACCCCGACCACGACCACCGCGGTGGCGATGGCGCTGGCCCTGATCACCCTCGCGGCGCGGCTCGTCGCTGCGACCGGAAGACGGCGTGGGCTCGGCGGGCTTCTCGCCGCCGAACAGGCCCTTCAGCCAGCCCACGAAACCGCCGGACTTCTTTTCCGGCTGGGGCTCGGGGCGACGTTCCTGGGCCTCCTGAGGCTGGCGCGCTTCGAAGCTGCGACCATCGCGACGCTCGCGCGGCTCGCGGTTCTCGCGATTCTCGCGGGGCTCACGACCTTCACGCGGTTCGCGACCCTCGCGGGGTTCACGACCTTCGCGGAAGTCACGGCCGCCTTCGCGAAAATCGCGACCACGACCACGACGTTCGCGGTCGGGCTGGAAGGTGGGACGCTCCTCGCGCCGGTTCTCGGCGGCGGGTTCGCCCTCGGGCGTGGCTTCCCAACGCACGGCAGCGCGCTTGGTCTCTTGGGGAGGAAGAATCTTCAGCTCGGGCTTCTCGTCGGACTCGGGCTCCGTCGGTGTGACGGAAGCCGCGGGCGTTTCCGCGGCCGGAGCCACGGGAGCCTCGGCGACCGGAGCGGGCGCGGGCGCCTCGCTCGGAGCGGGCGTGGTCGCGACAGGCGCGGCAGGAGCGGGAGCGGGGGCGGCCTGCGGGGCAGGCTCGTTGGCACGGGGCGTATTCACCGAAGTTTCTCCGGTGAACGGGTTCTTGTACTCAGTCTGCGGGACGATGACCTCGATGGAGGTCGGCTTGTAGCCCTCGGGAGCGGCAGACGAGGCGGAGGGCGAGGACGTGGCCGGGCGCTTGCCGCGGGCAAGGCCGGAGCCCCGCGTTTTGCCGAACGATCCGAACCCTGGCGCAGCGCTGGCCGGAGCGGCCGCGGCGTCGGTGTTCTCCGCTTTCACCGGCGCCTCGGCGGGCGCGGGGGCGGGTAAGTCGGCCGCGCCCGAAGCGGGCTCGCCTGACTTTTCGTTATCTGACATGTGTTTATGTGTTTTGAAGGCGCTCATCCTGCGGCGCAGGAGAGCAACCGGTTGGTTGTACACTCGGAGCGCGGGGGCGCTCGACGCGTGCATGAAGGCCTCACGATCGTGGCGGATGACGCCTGGAGCAACTGAATTTTCCGCCAGCCGGGCCCGCAGCTCTTGGGCGAAATCTCATAGTCCTCTTAATTGCAACAAGATGCGAGGACGGCGCGCTGTGTGATCGCGGTGGCGCTTGGGGATGCGGGCTTCGAGGCGGCCAGAACCTCTCGCTTGCCAGCGCCCGGGCGGGGACGTCAGCCTCCGGCGCCATGGACAAGCTCGAAGAAATCTTCCGGATGCAGGATGCGCTTAACCGTCGGATCGGCGTGAACCTGCCGCCGGCCTCCGAGGAGGAAAAGGCGAAGTGGATTCTGAACTACACGCGGGCGCTGCAGCAAGAGACGGCCGAGCTGATCGACAGCGTGCCCTGGAAGTGGTGGGCGAAGTACCAGAAGTTCGACGAACAGAACGCGAAGGTCGAGGTGGTTGACCTGTTCCACTTTCTCGTCTCGCTCGCGCAGACGCTCGGGATGTCAGCTGACGATGTGTACCAGGCCTACCTGAAGAAGAACGCGGTGAATCACGCGCGTCAGGATTCCGGGTACGTCCAGAAGGACGCCTCGGATTCGAAGCACATTTGACCTCGGCTGAGGGCGCCGGCGACGCGAACGGGCCGCCGGTTCGCCGCAGAGCGCGGCGGGCTCAGCGAGAAACGACGAACGCGGCGGTGACGTCGACGGCGACGGCGCCGTTCTCGACGATCGAGGCCTTGAGCTTGAGCTTGGCCTTGCCGTAACGGTCGAGGGCGTCGCGAAATTCGGCGATGGCCGCCTGGGCGGGACGCTCGCAGATGGCCCGCAGGTCGCCGAGGACGGGACGGCGGTACGCCGCCTTGCTCTCCTTCACGACGATGCTCCAGCTCGCCTTCTCGGCGCCCTTTTCGCTCTTCATCAATTCCCACATGACGCCGTAGCCGGCGAGGGTGGCGAGGGACACGAGGCTGCCGCCAAACGCGGTGTTCAGCGAATTCTTGTTCTGCTCCTTGGGGGCATGGAGCACCAGCGAACGGTCGTCGCTCAGCTCCACGCCCACGCCCATCGCCTTGGCGAGGGGGATCATCTCGTGCAGGAAGAGCTCCAGCGCTGGAACCTGGACCGATTTCATGATTGGGCCGGCAATTTGGTTGTTTTTCCAGCGCGCGTCAAAGCCTCTGGGGCACGCTGCGTAATTTTCGCCCATTGGCGTTTAGTTTTGCGGCGCCGTGCCGACGCCGGGCAGGCGCCAAGAGACCTGGAGCCGGATCCACCCTCGGATCAGCCGCTTAGGTCGGGTGCGTCTGTTCCGGGAGACAAAAACCCGTGCCCCCGGGGAGGGGCACGGGTCGAAGAAATCAGCAGCGGCGGCAGATTACTTGGCGGTGTCCTTTGCCGGCATGGTGCCGGCCATGACGCGCACCATGCGGTCGGGGTGCAGGTACTTGCGGATGGCTCCGTTGACCTGCTCGAGGGTGAGGGCCTCGATGCGGCGCGGGTATTCGTCGACCCATTCGGGGCCGTAGCCGCGCTGCAACGCGTTGAGGAGCACGGCGGCGAGGCCGCCGGTAGTGGAGAGCGTGACCTTGTACGTGCCGGTGAGCGTCACCTTGAAGTTCTTGAGCTCGTCGGCGGTGATGCCCTCGGCGTGGAACTTCCGCAGCTCGCGCTCGGTGGACGACGCGCCCTGGGCGAGGAGCGTCGGGCCAAACGTGCCTTCGATGTACCAGGAGCCGTCGGCAAACGTATCGTTGGCCAGGCGTGCGCCGATGCCGTAGGTGAGGCCTTCCTTGTTGCGGATCGTATCCAGCAGGCGGGCACTGAAGAAGCCGCTGCCGAGGACGGAGGTGGCGAAGTTGAGCGCCGGGTAGTCCGGGTCGGCGTAGCGCAGCGTGGAGGGCTGGCCGATGACGTAGGTCACGCTGGTCTTGCCGGGCATGGCGACAACCTGTTCGCCGGCGGAGACTGGCAGCGAGGCTTTCGCCATGGCGGGGAGTGCCTTGCCGCCCTGCCAGCCAGTGAAACCTTTCGTGAGGGTCTGGTCGACGGTGGCGTCATCGACGTCGCCGACGAGGACGATGCGGAAGGCGGCCGGACCGTAGTTGGCGGCGTGGAAGGCCTTCACCTGATCGAGGGTGGCAGCCTCGACGGCGGCGAGGTACGCGGCGGCCTCGGCCGGACGATTCGGGTGACCCGCGGGGAAGATCGCGCGTTCGAACGCGAGCTCGGCGCGGAAGTTGGTGTCCTCGAGCGCGCGCTTGTAGCGGCCGACGAGCTGCTTCTTCAGTTTGGCGAACTCGTCCGCGTCGAAGCGCGGCGTGCGCAGTTGTTCGGCGAGGAGCCCGAGCACGAGCGGCAGGTCCTGGCGCAGGCACTTGCCCGCAAAGTTCAGGGTGTGCGTGCCGGTGCTGAAGCTGAGGGTCGCGCCGGCCTGTTCGAGCAGTGCGGCGAGCGCGAACTTGTCGTGCGCGGCGGTGCCCTTGTCGAGCATCGCGGCGGTGAGGTCGGCGATGGCGGGATTCTCGGGCGGGTTGAACACATCGCCGCCGCTGAGCGCGCCGCGGATCGTCACGACATCGCGGATACTGGTCGGCAGCGTGAGCACGTCGAGGCCGGCCACCTGGCGCCGGTGCACGCGCGGGGCGATGGCGGCGGACTCGCCCGCGGCGCCGGCGGCGGCGCCCGCCTCCGCCCGCGCGAAACGGGCCGGATCGGTCGCGGCGGTGGTGGCGGGATCGCGGTAGAAGACCGGGTGTCGGGGCGCGCGGGCGGGCACCACGGTCGCCGGCGTGGCGGCGGCGGTGTCGCCCCCGCGGCGGCGGCCCACGGCGGCGGCGGCTTCGCCGGGCAGCGGGATGAACCAGCCGGTTGTGCTCTGGTCTTCGTTGAGGTACTTCTTCGCGACGCGGAGGACGTCGGCGGCGGTGACGGTCTTGATGCGCTCGGGGCCGCGGACGTAGTACGTCCAGTCGCCGATGGCGATGCACTCGTTGATCTCGCCGGCGATGGCGAACGAGCCGTCGCGGCGGTAGGCGACGCTGGCGAGGATCTGGTTGACGGCGCGGCTGACCTCCTCGGCGGTGACGCCTTCGGTCTTCACGCGGGCGATCTCGGCGAGGAGCGTCTGCTCGACCTTCTCGTGCGTGACGCCGGGCGCGAGGAGCGCGTTGAGCGTGAAAAGGTTGGGGTCGGCGAAAAAGCCCTTGGCGGCGCTGGCGTGGATGGCGAGGTTGCGATCGATGAGGGCGCGGTAGAGGCGGCTGGATTTGCCGTCGCCGAGGATCGTCGCGAGCACGTCGAGCGGCTCCTGGTCGTCGTCGAGGCTGCGCGGGGCCTTGAAGGCGATCTCGATGGCGCCGACCTCACCAGGCCGGCGGACGGATACGCGGCGGGCGCCGGTTTGCGGCGGCTCCTCGGTGTAGACCGTCGGAATGGGATGCGGGGAGCGCGGGATGGCGCCGAAGTACTGCTGAACGAGCGCGAGCGCCTGGGCGGGCTGGAAGTCGCCGATCACCGTCACGGTGGCGTTGTTCGGCCAGTAGAACGTGTCGTAGAACTCGCGCAGCTTCCCGATCGAGACCTTTTCGATGTCGGAGCGCCAGCCGATGGTGGAGTGGTGGTAGGGGTGGGCGAGGAACGCGGCGGCCATGACCTCCTTGTCGAGGGCCTCGGACGGATCGTTTTCGCCGCGCTCAAACTCGTTGCGCACCACTGTCATCTCCGGCTGCCGGTCCTCGTCGCGGAGGAGCAGGCCGCGCATGCGGTCGGCCTCCATCTGCACGGCGAGTTCGAGCTGGTTGCTGGGCAGGTTCTCGTAGTAGTTCGTGCGGTCGAGCCAGGTGCTGGCGTTGTTGATGCCGCCGACGCGGTCCATCATCGTATCGAAGCTCTTGCCGATGCCGGCGTGGAAGTTCCGGCTGCCCTTGAACATCAGGTGCTCGAGGATGTGGGTGGCACCGGTGGTGCCGGTGACCTCATTGCGGGAGCCCACGCGGAAGGTGACCATGAACGTGAGCACCGGGGCGGAGTGATCCTCCAGGAGCAGCACGCCGAGGCCGTTGGCATCGAGCGTGTACTCGGCGATGCCGCCGACGGTCTTGACCGCGGTGTAGCCCGCGATGGGGGTGGGAGTGGACCCGGCCGCAAACGTCGGCAGGGCCAGCAACCCGAGGGACAGCAAGGCAAGGAGTCGTTTCATAGGACGCGGAGTGGAAGTCGGGCAGCATGCGCAGATTCGAGAGGAGCGCCAAGCCGGTTGCGACGAATGGCGAAACCGGCGGGACGAATGGTGGGACGCCGAAGTCGCCCAGCGCCGGATCCCCCGCGCCCGGAAAACCTGACAAACTGACGTTCCCTGCCCCCTCGTATGTAAGAATGTGACGCGGTGACGCCCTGACCCCGTCCCGGGAAGATGGGGTCAGGGCGTCACCACGTCACATGATACTTCGAAGCGCGTCCGGGGGCAGGCCGTCAGTTGGCGAGGTCCGCAAAGGGGCGGCGCAGCCGGGTGTACGTTCTGTTGGACGTCCGGCATTGGCCATGCATGGTTGCGCGACCATGCAGTCCCTTGCCCCGCGTATCCGGGTGGCTCTGGCCACCGCATTCCTGGCCTGCGCCGGCCTCGCCTCGGCCGCCGACGCCGCTCCGGCGCCGTCCCGCGCCCTCCAGCTCGAGGACATGTTTCGCTTCCGGCGGGTGTCCGATCCCCAGGTCTCGCCCGATGGCCGCCAGGTGGTGTTTGTCGTCACCGAAGTGGTGAAGGAGGAGAACCGGACGAATGCCGATCTCTGGCTGGTGGCGGCCGACGGTTCCGGCACGCCGCGCAAGCTGACCCACTCGCCGAAGCACGACCGCAATCCCCGCTGGTCGCCGGACGGCCGCTGGATCGCGTTTGAGTCGACCCGCGATGGCACGCCACAGATCTTCCTGCTCCCCGTCGCCGGCGGCGAACCGCGCAAGGTGACCACGCTGTTCACTGGCGCGTCGCAGCCGCGCTGGTCGCCGGACGGGCGCACACTGGCGTTCGTGTCGTCGGTTTATCCCGAGTTTTCCAGCCGACCCTTTGCCGAGTCGGACCGGCTCAACCGCGAGAAGGGCGAGGCGCAGGAGAAGAGCAAAGTGAAGGCGCGAGTCGTGGACCAGCTGCTGTTCCGGCACTGGGACAGCTGGGTGGAGGGCCAGCGGCAGCATGTGTTTGTCGTGGCGGTGAATGCCGACGGCGCCGCCATCGGCCAGCCACGGGATGTCACGCCCGGCGAGAACGACGGCGTGCCGAATTCGATGACCTTCAGCGAAGGCGACGACTTTGTGTTCTCGCCCGACGGCAAAGAGATCGTGACCGCGCTGCCGCCGCTGCCGACGCGCGAGCAGGCGTGGACGACGAACTACGACGTCTGGTCGATCAATCTCACGACCGGGGAACGGCGGAACCTGACGGAGGGCAACCGGGCCGCGGACAACGCGCCCCGCTTCTCGCCGGACGGCCGCTATCTCGCTTACCGGGCGCAGGCGGTGCCGGGCTTCGAGGCGGATCGCTGGCAAATCTGGGTGCTCGATCGCACCAACGGCCAGCGCCGCAGCCTCACCGCGAACTGGGATCGCTCGGTCGGCAACTTCTGCTGGACGCCGAACGGCGCGGCGTTGCTCGTCGAGGCGGAGGAACAGGCCATCGGGCCGATCTTTCGCGTCGACGTGACCAGCGGCGCGGTGGCGCCGGTTGTCACGGGCGGCGTGAACACGGGCATGTCGCTCGCGGCCGACGGCCGCTGGTTCGCGTTTCTCCACCAGGAGATGACGCAGCCGCCGGAAGTGGCGCGGCTCGACCTGGGCCAGACCGTGGCGAAGCCGCTCACACAGATGAACGCCGCGCTGCTCGAGCCGATCGCGTTCACGCCGCCAGAATCCGTCACGGTGCAGGGCGCGGGCGGCACGCCGGTCCAGATGTGGATCGTGAAGCCGCCGCACTTTGACCCGGCACGGAAGTATCCCCTTGTGTTCTGGGTGCACGGCGGACCGCAGGGCGCGTGGACGAACGCCTGGTCGACGCGCTGGAATGCGCAAATCTGGGCGGCGCAGGGCTACGTGCTCGCGCTGCCGAATCCGCGCGGCAGCACCGGCTTCGGCCAGCAGTTCACCAACGAGATTTCGCGCGACTGGGGTGGCAAGGTCTTCGAGGACCTGAAGGCGTGCCTCACGTTCATGCAGCAGCAGTCGTACATCGACGCGACGCGCATGGCCGCGGCCGGCGCGAGCTACGGCGGCTTCATGATGAACTATTTCCAGGGCCACCTCCCGGGCGTGTTTCGCTGCATCGTGAACCACGATGGCGTGTACAACTTCAACACCATGTACACGACGACCGACGAGCTGTGGTTCGACGAGTATGAGCACGGGCTGCCCTGGACGGATCCCGAGTTTGAAAAATTCTCGCCGCACCGCTTTGCCGCCGCTTGGTCGACGCCGATGCTGGTCGTGCATGGCGAGCTGGATTTCCGCTGCCCGGTGTCGGAAGGCCTCGCCGCCTTCACGACGCTGCAGCGCAAGGGTGTGCGCTCGAAGCTCCTGCTCTTCCCGGACGAAGGTCACTGGGTGCTGAAGCCGCAGAACAGCGAACTCTGGCACAAGACGGTCTTCAGCTGGCTCGGCGACTACCTGAAAACGAACTGAGATCGGTGCGCGCGGGCGGCCGAAGTGCGGTCGCCCCACGGGGCGTCAATCGGTCTCGCGCCGCCGCTTCGGCGGCGGTCGCGTCTTGGTCTCGCCGCTGCCCTCGTGCCGTGCAGGCCCGACCGTGTCGGCGGCGAACGCCCCGCGCTGGCCGAGTGGGCGGGGCGCGCCCTCGGTGGTGTCCTTCACGGTCTGGCGTTCCATCTCCGCGTTGAGCTCGGCGCCGAGTAGGACCACGTATGCCGAGAGGTACGTCCACAGCAGGAAGACCACGATCGCGCCGAGCGAGCCGTAGGTTTTGTCGTAGCTGCCGAAGCGCGAAACGTAGACAGAGAAGCCAGCCGAGCCGGCGATCCAGAGCAGGCTGGCGACGACGGCGCCCCAGCTCACCCAGGCCCAGCGGGCTTCGTCGCGGCTCGGGGCATAGCGGTAGAGCACGGCAAGCATGGCGGTGAAGCCGACCACCAGCAACGGCCAGCGGGCCCAGTTGAGCACTTGGTCGAGGGCGGGGCCGAGGCTGAGGTTCTCAAGCAGCGCGGGGAGGACGGCGACGAGCGCGAGCGCGATGACGCCGGCGGCGATGGCGCACGCGGTGAGCAGCAGGGCGATCGCGTTCAGCCGGAAGAAGCCGCGCTTCTCCTCCTCGCCGTACGCGATGTTGAGGCCTTGGATGACGGCCTTTGTGGCTTTCGCGCTGCTATAGAGCGCGACCAGGACGCCGACGATGGCGCTCAGGCTGGCAACTTCGGCGTTGGCGGTGATCCGACTTAATTGGTCTTCGAGTACCGGGAGAATCTCGCGCGGCACGACGCCGGCGAGCGCGTTGACCTGGTCGCGCACCTGACCGGGGTCGGAGATGAGCCCGTAGATGCCGATCAACGCGGCCAGCGCGGGGGTGACCGCGACAAACGCGTAGAACGCCACGCCCGCCGCGACAATCGACAGGTTGTCGCTCGCGATCTGCCGCTTGGTGCGGACGAGAATGTCGAGCCAGCCGCGGTGCGGCACCTCGTGCGGCTCCTCCGCCTCGCGGCCGTGACCGGCTTCGTGCGGGGCCGGGGGATACACATTGCGCTTGCGATCTGCGGGGCGGGGCATGGCGACGAAAAGGGAGGCGGCCGGTCCCACGCCGCGGGGACCGGCCGCCGCGACCTACATGCCCGGTCGCGTGAGCGAAGGATCGGCGGCTCCGCCCATCACCGTACCCGGCGTGCCGGCCATGCCCGTATCGGCCGGCAGGGGCGTGCTCGTCGGGGCGGCGGGCGTGGCGCCGTTTTCCTTTTTGCGCTCGGTGGCGAGGCCCTGGGCTTCGGCCTCGTCGCGGGCGGCAGTGGTGGCGGCGGACGCCGCGGCGCGCACGACATGGCGGCCTTTCTCGACGGCTTCCCGGCCGGCGTCGCGGGTTCGGCTCTTGAGCCGATCCATCGTGGTGCCGGCGAGCCGGTTCACGGGCGCGGGCGTCGGCAGCGCGAGGCCGATGAGCATGCCGGCGGCGAGGCAGCCCAGCCCCACGCCCAGCGGGTGTTCGTCGACAGCCTCGGCGACGCGGTCGCGCGAGCGTTCGTACACCTCACGGGTGTGTTCGCGCGCGTCCTGGCCGAGTTCGCCCATGCGTTCGCGGGCGGACTCGAACTTGCTGCGGGCGCCCTCGCTCAGGTCGGACCATTTCTGCTTCAACTGCTCTTTCGCGCCGGCGGCCTTCTCGCCGACGGTGTCGCGCAGGTGTTGAAAACGGGATTCGTCGCCTTCTTCGCCCGTCGATGCGAAGGACTCGCCGCCGGTGGGATAGTGGATGGGGCGATCGAAGTGCGTGTCGGGGTCGAAACGCTCGTTTTCGTCGGAGGAGAGGTCGGCGTCTTCGCGCCGGCCGCGGCTGATTGAGTACGCCAGCCAGGCGGCCCCGGCGGTCATCAGAAGGATGGGGAGTGGGTTCTTTTTCACGGTGTCTACAACGGCGTGCGAGGCTGTGCCGGCCGACTTGGCGATCATCTCGCGGACTTGCGCGCCGCTGGCGCTGGCGTCGCCGCCACGGAAGAAGCCGATGATTTCGTCGAGCAGATGGCGCCCCTGGAAACGCTCGGTGAGCGCGTCCATGGTGTCATCCATGCGCTGGCGGGTGAGCTCGATGTCGGAGCGGAGGGCGTCGACCTCGCGGTTGGGATTGGGATTCATGCGGAGTGGGGAAGTTTGCTTTGGGCCCAGTCCTTGTCCTCGCGGAGGGACTGGAGCGTCTCGCGGGGGGCAATCTGATCGGCGGCCAAGGCGCGTCGGGCGCGGGCGACAAGGCTCCAGCCGATGAGGGCCACCGCGGCGCCGATGGCGGCGGGGGCGAGCCATTCCGCCAGGTCGGGGTCCAGCCCGGCGCGAACGAGCAGCGAACTGCCGAGCAGGCCGAGGCCGATGAGCAACACGATGAGTCCGGCGTAGGCGACGAAGCCACCGATGGCCATCTGGACCGTGTGCTGGCCGACGCTACTGGCATTCTGCTTGAGCTCGGCCTTGGCGAGAGCGACCTCCTGGCGGAGCAGGGTCGTGGTGTCGTCGCGCAGTTCCCGCAGGAGCGCGGGCAGGCTGTTGGGGTGAGGCATGTCCGGGGTCATCACGCTTCCCGTTATGCGCCGCTGGGGAAGGCGGGTTCGCTGACGGAGAGCGCTTCGCTTCCGCGGGCGTTGCCGGCTTCCCTGCCGGTGAGTTCGTCGGTGGCGGAGCGTGGCGGGCGGGCCTTGATCAGGTTGCCCACGACGAAGCCGCCGAGGAAGAGCCCGCCGAAGAAGGCGACCGGGTGCCGCCGGGCGAAGTCCTCGACGTCCATCCGCAGCTCGCCGAGATCGCGCTCGCGCAGGTAGTCGGAGAAGCGCTCGACGCGATCGGCGAGCTGGTGGGTGGCCCAGGCGATGTTGGGGTCTTGTTCCTCGAACGCCTTGGCGGATTCGTGCATGGCGGCGCCATAGCCGCCGAGCCGGCTGGCGGTGTCCTGCCGGGACTGGTCGGCGACGCGCTGGGCCTCGGCCTTGGCGCGGGCGGCGGTTTCGCTGGCGGCGGATTTCACGCTGGCGGCGGTGGAACTGAGCTTCTGCTTGGTCTGGCCCAGCACACCGGGTTCGCCGCCGCCGGGAGTCTCGTCGCCGAGCGGCGAGTGGGGAGTCTGCCGAAGAATGAGTGGATTCATGGGTCTCGGGTCGCGGTCGTAATTCGTTCCTCTGCTGGCGACCGGACAGACAGGCACGACCCGGTTCGGAGCGCCGGCGGGACGAAGAAAAACGGCGGACCTCGGCGTCCGCTCGGACCCGATACGCGGGGCCGGGAAAGTCCTGGGCGCGGTCAGTGATGTGCGCCGTGCAGGCGCGAGGGGCGGAACGGACGGCTCAGGTCTCGCCCTGCGCCTGGCGCTGGCGGGACACGCGGTGGAGCTGCCAGGAGTTCCACACATTGTGCCAGACGACGTAGCAGGTGGGCCCGAGCGCGATGAGCGGGCTGGCGTAGGCAAGCGCGAGGTAGATCGTGAACGTGGTGTTCTTCTGACCGAGCGCCTGGCTGGCCTCGCGGCGGAATGCGCGGCCGCCGATGAGGTAGCCGAGCCCGAAGTTGGCGGCGCAGATCGCGAGGGTGATGCCGGCGATGCGCAGGAGCACGTGCAGAGGAGTGTCGACGGAGCGGATGAACGCGGAGGCGTTGGCGCAGATCAGGAAGAGCGCGAGCACCCACATGCCGAAGGAGAACGTGCGGAGCTTGGCAGGCCACTCGGTGGCGCGGGGATGGACGCGGCGCACGATCCAGCCGGCGAGCATGGGGCCGAAGACAACGAGGCCGACGCTGCCGAGCACGTTGCCGAAGACCTCGGGCGTGGCCTGGCCGAGCACGATGGGCAGGAAGACCGGGAGGAGGGCGGCGATGATGACGTTGGTGAGGAGGAAGGCGGCGACGACGTAGTCGACCTTGCCGCGCAGGAAACTGATGACGACCGGAGCCGCGGTGGCGGTGGGGGTGATGCCGGCGAAGAAGGCCGCGAGGGCGACATCACGACCGCCGACGAGCCCGCCGGCATACCAGCCGGCGAAGCCGAGCGCGATATTGGTGAGCAACAGGACGGCGTGACTGCGGTGGACGGCCTCGCGCGTGAGGCGCGTCTGCAGGAACACGAGGAAGAGCATCCCCATGACCAGCCAGCGGATGGCCCACGATGCGACGTGGGCCTGCGGCAGCAGTGCGCCAAGGAGCATGGCGGCCAGGAGGGCGGCGGTACGGGAGAGTCCGGACTTCACAACTGAACACGGGAGCAGTTGTGCCGCGGAAAGTGAAAGGGAAACTGAAAGTGAGAGTGAGGGTGAAAGTGAGCAGGTTTCGCTGAAGCGAAAGCTGAAGGAGGAGCGGACGGGGTTAGTGGCGGGGGGCGACGGGGTCGGCGGCGGGCGCGGAGCTGGCGCCGGTTGAGCCGCCGAGCGAGACCCCGGTGTCGGACGGAGTCGGTTTCGGGGCATCGGCGAACAGGCCGACGCTGAGCGATTCGCCGTAAGGAAACCCGGCGACCCCGGCGAAGCGGGAGCGCGGGTCATCGAGCGGCGGGGTTGCATCGTGGGGAGCGAGCTTGGTCCAGTCGGTCGCGTGGCGCGGGTGCATGGCCACCTCGGTGGAGTCGAGGGTCAGCATGCCAAGCGTGAGGCCGACGCGGAGATTCCGGTGGGTGTGCGCGGCCCAGGCGGAGCGCCAGTCGAAGTAGGGCGGCGGGCGTGAGGTGCGGACGAAAAAGTGGCCGACGAGCTTGTAGGAGAGGCGGTTGGTTTCGCGGGCGTTCTTGCGGAGGTCGAGCAGGTCGTACTCGGTGCCATTGACGCGGGCGCGGACCCAGGCGTGCTCCTTCCAGTACGAAGCCTCGAAGCGCCACGGGATACCGAGCGAGGCAAGGAGGTGGGCGGCGAACACGGCCCGGCCGTCGCAGTCGTCGCGGAGGTACGCCCAGCCGCCGGCGCGCCGGCGGGCGATCATCTCGTCGAGCGAGGCGTGGAAGTCCTCCACCTGGTAGATCCGCTGGTCGTCGTCGTAGTCGACGAGCAGGTGGGTGACGTCGTTGACGATCGCCAGCTGCTGCAGCGGGTCCGTGGTGATCGCGCGGATCGCGGCGGCGACGGGGAGAATCGCGGGATGGTCGGCGCGGACCTCGCGGTACATCTCGTGCCGGAAGTACGAGAGGCTGTGGCGATCTGGGACGGGCGGCGCGGACAAGTCGCCGGCGGGTGCGGCGAAGGATACCACCATCAGGATGGTGTAGAGAAACGCCCCCGCGAAACGGCGGAAGGACGCCTGCGAGTCAGAGATCCGCCGCTGCGCTGTATCCACAGCGCTCTACATCGGGGTCGGGGATTTCCCGATCCAGAGAAAATTGGGGCTCTGGATACGCGCCCGGCGAAGGCGTTGTGCGGCGGGGAATTCAGCGAGAAAAAAACCGCCACCCGGCCGGCGACGGGCGACAGAAACGAGAGACGTTGGGGCGAACGCCGCGGGGCGAAGTGGCTTAGCGCCCGCGCCGCAGGCGATTGCGTTGGGCGCGACGGGTGGGCGGGCGCCGGCGGTCACGCGTCACGTCGCGCAGGTTGAGAATCAGCTTTTCGGCGGCGTTCGACGGTACGTTGCTCATGCCCGCCAAGATACCCGGCGGCGGGACCGGCCAAAATCGGGCGGCGTTCCCAACCGTCGCTGGGAACTGGCCTGAGGGGGGAGGCGAAAAGGCCGACGCCGGGAGACGTCAGGAATGCTCGACCAGATCGAGGAGCCGGCGGAGTTCCGGGCGGAGATTGCGCAACTCGTGCACGTGGGCGGCGGAGAGCCGGCGGATGAGGGTTTCGCCGCGGGCGGTGACCCGCACCTCGCTGCGGCGGCGGTCGGTGGTCGAGACCCGCCGGCGGACGAGCCCGCGTTTGGCGAGTCGGTCGACGAGGCCGACGGCGCTGTGATGCTTGAGCATCAGGCGTTCGGCGAGTTCGCCGACGGTGGCGAAGTCGCGCCCGGGGAAGCCTTTGATGGCGAGCAGGGCCTGGTGCTGCTGAGGCGGGATACCGGCGCCGCGGGCGGCGTCCTGGCTGAAGCGCAGGAAGCGCCGGAGGGCGTAGCGCCAGGCGGCGAGCGTCTCGTAGTGATGCTTGGTGATGGCGGAAGGGCGCCGGAGCATGGGGGGAACAGAGCAGGGCCCGGGCCAGCGGCATCCATCCCGGTGCGATGGAACGAAATGCCGGGGGCGGGTGGGTGCCTACGCTGGCCGGCGCGCATCAGGAACGCGAGGATTTGGTGGCGCGCCGGCGTCGGGTGGCGGCGGCCTTGCGGGCGGAGGCGGAACGTTGGGCGGGGGACCGCCGGCGGGCGGCCTGGCGGGCCTGGCGTGAGAGGGCGGAGCGCGACGCGGTGGAGGTCGGCTCGCGGCGCAAGGCCTTGGTGGTGGCCTGCGAGCGTCGGCGCGACGGAGAGTGGCGCGTGCCCGACCGGGCTTGGGCGGCGTCGTGCCGGGCCTTGCGGCGCGTCGCGGCGGATGTCCGGCCGCGGCGAGGCGGAGGGAGTTTTACGCCGGCGCGGCGCGCTTCGGAGAGACCGATGGCGATGGCCTGTTTGGTGGAACGGGCGCCGTGGCGGCCGGCGCGGATGTTGTCGATCTGTTCGCGGACGAATTCGCCGGCCTGGGTGGAGGCCGACTTACCCTGGCGGGCGTCGCGGTGGGCACGTTCGACGGTGGCTTTCTTGGGCATGGTTTTCTCCTCCGGTTGGGTTGCCGCCGCAGCCGCGGTGCCGGCGTGAGCGTCCCTCTGCGAGGGCGGCCGGTGGGTGGGCGCAATGGCCCACCGTGTTGGCGGACCGGAGTTTGTTCCAGGCAGCTATCGCTGCGCGATAGCTGAAGGGGGGGAAAAGTCGCGATCGCCGGACGATAGCGAGGGGCGAGGCGGCTGCGAAATCGGGGAGCGACCCTCCGGCTCTTTCTCTTACTCCTACTCTTACTCCTGCTCTTACTCTTTCTCTCGCACTGTTGCCGGTCGCGGGGGGGGCGACCAGGAGGTGCGTTTTGAGAGTAAGAGAAAGAGGAAGAGTAAGAGAAAGAGGGGCCGCCCTCATTCCCTCGCCGCCGCGCCGTCGGCGGCGGCGTCGAGGCCGCGGCGCTGGAGGAGCGGCTTTACCGAGGGTTCGCGGCCGGCGAAGCTCTGATAGAGCGTCTTGGCCTCGGCGCTGCCGCCGCGGGAGAGAACGGTCTGGCGGAGGTGATCGCCGTTGGCGCGGGTGAGGCCGCCGTTGGCCTTGAACCACTCGACGGCGTCGGCATCGAGGACCTCGGCCCAGATGTACGAGTAGTAGCCGGCGGAGTAGCCGTTGCGGAAGACGTGGACGAAATAGGCGCTGCGGTAGCGCGGCGGGACGGGCGCAAAATCGACGCCGGCCTTGCGGAGGGCTTCGGCCTCGAAGGCGAGGACGCCGTCGGCGTTGGGCACCTGGGCGGGCGTGAGCTGGTGCCAGGCCTGGTCGAGGAGCGAGGCGGCAAGGTACTCGGTGGTCTTGTAGCCCTGGTTAAACTTCTGGGTGGCGAGCAGCTTCTCGAGCAGCGCGGCGGGCATGGGCTCACCGGTCTGGTAGTGCTTCGCGTAGTGCTTCACGACCTCGGGCCAGGTGGCCCACATCTCGTTCACCTGGGACGGGAACTCGACGAAGTCGCGCGGCACCTGCGTGCCGGCAAAGCGCGGGTAGCGCACGTCGGAGAACATGCCGTGGAGGGCGTGGCCGAACTCGTGAAACATCGTGGTCACCTCGTCGAAGGTGAGCAGGGTCGGTTGGCCGTCGGCGGGCTTCGGCACGTTGAGGTGGTTGGCGATGACGGGCTTGGTGCCGAGGAGGCCGGACTGGCTCATGTAGGCGTTCATCCAGGCGCCACCCCGCTTGGAGGCGCGGGCGTAGTAATCGGCGAGGAAGATCGCGAGTTGGGAGCCGTCGGCATTGAAGACGTCGAACACGCGCACGGTGGGCTCATAGACCGGGAGATCGTGGCGCTCCTTGAAGGTGAGGCCGTAGAGCTTGTTAGCGGCGTAGAACAGGCCGTCGGTGAGCACGCGGTTCATCTCGAGGTACGGCTTGAGCTGGGACTCATCCATCTTGTACCGGGCCTGGCGGACCTTCTCGGAGTAGAAATCCCAGTCCCAGGATGCGACTTTGAAGCCGCCCTTGTCGGCGTCGATGAGGGCCTGGATGTCGGCGGCCTCGCGGCGGGCGTTGGCGACAGCGGGGACGGCGAGATCGCTGAGGAGCTTGTTCACGGTGGCCACGGAGCCCGCGGTCTGCTCGGCGAGGGCGAAGTCGGCGTAGGTCTGGAAGCCGAGGAGCTGGGAGCGTTCGGCGCGGAGCCGGGCGATCTGCGAGATGATGGCGCGATTGTCGAATTCACCGCCGCGGCTGCAGCGGGCGAGGGAGGCTTCCTGGATTTTCTGGCGCAGGGCGCGATTCTCGAGGGAGCCGACGGGCGGCTGACCGGTGGTGTTGACGAGATTGATGACGTACTGGCCGGGCTTCTTGGCGGCCTTGGCGGCGGCTTCGGTGGCGGCGATCTCGGCGGCGGACATGCCGGCGAGCTGGGCCTTGTCGGTGACGATGATGGCGCCGGCGTTGCTCTCCTTCTGGACGTTTTGGGCGAACGTCGTCTCGAGGGCGGCCAGCTCCTGGTTCATCTGGCGGAGCTTCTCCTTGTCCGGCTCGGCCAGCTTGGCGCCGGCGCGGACGAAGTCCTTGTAGTAGCGGTCGACGAGGCGGGCGGACTCGGCGTCGAGGTTGAGCTTGGGCAGCTGCTGGTAGATCGCGTCGATGCGCGTGAAGAGCCTGGCGTTGAGCCGGATCGCGTCGCCATGGGCGGCGAGCTTGGGTGCCATGGTCTTTTCGACGGCGCGCAGCTCGTCGTTGGCGTGGGCGCCGACGAGGTTGCCGAAGGTGCGGGACACGCGGCCGAAGTCCTGGCCGGAGCGTTCCAGGGCGACGATCGTGTTCTCGAACGTTGGGGCCTCGGGGCTGTTGGCGATGGCGTCGATGGTCCGCAGGTGCTCGGCCATGGTGATCTCGTACGCCGGCAGGAAATGCTCCGGCTTGATCCGGTCGAACTGCGGGTACTCGAACGGCAGCGGGCTGCGGGTGAGCAGCGGGTTGTCGCCGGAGGAAGCGGCGCGGGCGCCGGGGGCGACGATGAAGGCGGCCAGCAGGCAGGCCGCGAGAACACCAGTGGAAAGAGCGGCAGGCGCGAGGAGCAGCCGCGGCGCGGAGAGGGCAACGGGGACGAACATAAGAGCCGCCCACACTGCCTTGTCATAATGCCTTGGCAAGGCGCGGGTGGGGCGGGCGACCTCCCTGGGGAACGCCCGCGGTGCGGGGCGGCTCAGGGCACCGACGCGGGGGTGGCGGCGGGGGCGGTGGCGGGGAACATCTCCGCGACCATTTGGCGCAGGAACGACGGATAGACCGGCTTGAAGAGGACGCGATCAACGTGGAGGCGCTCGTATTCGACGGCGACGGAAGGATCGAGCTCCGAGCTGAAAACCACGACGCGGGACTTGACGTCGAGCTGGCGCAGGTTGCCGACGAACGTGAGGCCATTCATGCGCGGCATGTGATGATCGGTGATGATCAGGTCGTACGCGGCGGTGCCGGAGGATAGCGTTTCGATGGCAGCAAGCCCGTCGACGGCGCAGTCGACGGTGTGGCCCTGGCGGGCGAAAACGAGGCGGACCAACTCGCGGAGCTCCGGCACGTCGTCGACGTAGAGAATGCGCAGCCGGGCGGAGGGGCGAGTGGCAGTGGGAGGAGTGAGCATTGCGGTCAGAGTGAGGGTATCACCTTACGACGCCTGCGGATATCGCGGGTTCACCTGATTGGGCGCTAAAAAAACATCAATTGCCGGTGCGGCGCGGGCGCGGGCGGCGAGGCGGGATTAGCGCCGACAAAGAAACTGCCTCGCGGTGGCCGGCGATGCGGGGTGACGAGTCCTCATCGATTCAGCGCGGCCATCGACTGCGCGTTGTAGCGATCCCCCGCGGCGGCGCCGACGGGCAGGATGGCATCGATTTCACTCAACTCCTCCGCGGTGAGCGTCACGCGCTCTGCGGCCAGATTCTCCTCGAGGTACGCCACGCGCTTCGTGCCGGGGATCGGCACGATGTCCTCGCCTTGGGCGAGCACCCACCCGAGCGCGAGCTGGCTGGGCGTGACTCCCTTGCGGCCGGCGAGCTGGTGGATCTTGGCCACGAGATCGAGGTTCTTCTGGAAGTTCGCGCCTTGGAAACGGGGCGAGTGGCGGCGGTAGTCGTCGGCCGGCAGATCATCGATCGACTTGAAGCGCCCGGTGAGAAAGCCGCGGCCGAGCGGACTGTAGGCGACGAAGCCGATGCCGAGTTCGCGGATGGTGGGCAGGATATCGAGTTCGACGTCGCGGCTCCACAGCGAGTATTCGGTCTGCAGCGCGGCGATGGCGTGAACCTGGGCGGCCCGGCGGATCGTGGCGGGCGCGGCCTCGGAGAGGCCGAGGTAGCGGACCTTGCCGGCGCGGACGAGTTCGGCCATCGCGCCGACGGTATCCTCGATGGGAACCTTGGGGTCGACGCGGTGCTGGTAGTAGAGGTCGATGACGTCGACCTTGAGGCGGCGGAGGCTGGCATCGCAGCACTCGCGGACGTACTCCGGATCGCCGCGCAGGCCGAGGAATTCTCCGTTGGGGCCGCGGACGTTGCCGAACTTGGTGGCGAGCACGACACGCATGCGGCGGCCGGCGATGGCCTTGCCGACGAGTTCCTCGTTGCGGCCGCTGCCGTACATGTCGGCGGTGTCGAGCAGGTTGCCGCCCTCGTCGAGGTAGCGGTGGATCACGCGGATGGACTCCTGTTCGTCCATCTGGCTGGGATCGTAGAACTCGCTCATGCCCATGCAGCCGAGGCCGATCTCGGACACTTCGGGTCCGTTTGAGCCGAGCCGACGGGTGCGCCAGGGGGTGCTGGTGGGTGACGTCATGCGCCGGAATAAGGCCGGCGCCGCCGGAACTTCAAGTGGAGGACAGGGAAAGTTCAGCCCACCTTGGCGTCCAGCGCGGCCAGGGCGGAGGCATGAGTGCGGGCGGCCTCGTCGGCGTTGCTGGCGGTGCAGTGGAGGTCGTGGATGCGGCCGTCGATCAGGCCATAGATCCAGCCATGGATGGTGAGCGGCTGGCCCCGGCCCCAGGCGTCGCGCACGATCGTGGTGCGGCAGACGTTGGCGACCTGCTCGATGACATTGAGCTCGCAGAGCCGGTCGGCGCGGGCGTTGCCATCGCCGCGGACGCATTCGAGGCGACGCTCGTGCTTGTGGCAGACGTCCTCGACGTGCTGGAGCCAGTTGTCGGCCAGGCCGACGCGCTCGCGCTGAAGGGCGGCGTTGACGCCGCTGCAGCCATAGTGGCCGGTGACGATGATGTGGCGCACCTTGAGCACATCGACGGCGAACTGGATGACGGAGAGGCAGTTCAGGTCGGTGTGCACCACCACGTTGGCGATGTTGCGGTGGACAAAAAGTTCTCCGGGCAGGAGACCGACGATCTCATTGGCTGGCACGCGGCTGTCGGCGCAACCGATCCAGAGGTAGGCGGGTTTCTGCTGCTGGGAGAGCTCGGAGAAGAAGCCGGGATGCTTCTTCTGGATGGCTTCGGCCCAGGCGCGGTTCTTGGCAAACAGGTGCTCGAGGGTGGGCATGTGGGTCAGTGTGGGCCCGGAAACATTGCGGCCTTGATCGGCAGGTCAATGGCGAGGCTTGGGCCCGGAAGCAGGGAGCCCGTGTGGTGGAGCGACCATCGCCGGGCGGCGGCCAATACTCGCAGCGCCGAGCGTGGCCGGGATTGGTGTTACGATCCGATCACGCTCGGCGCTTTGAGGGGGTCCCCGGAATGAGGCAGGAAACCCGCCGGCGCGCACGTCCGGAAAATACCGGAATTCCAGTATTCGTTGACCGGCAGGCGGCCAATGAAGCCGGCCGCCGGGAAGTGGGGCGGGCTATTCCGATCGCAATGCCTCCATGGGCGGCACCCGGGCGGCGCGCAGCGCCGGGATGAAGCACGCGAGGAGGGCGACAACGGTGAGCACGACCATCGTGGCGGCAAAGACGAGCGGCTGATCGGGCCGCACGCCGAACAGGAGGCTGTCCATGGTCCGACCGCTCCACCAGGCCCCGAGGCCGCCGAGCGCGGCGCCACCGAGCACAAGCTTCGCGCCCAGCGCGAGGAACTGGCCGCGGATGTCGGCGGGGCGCGCGCCGAGCGCCATGCGGACGCCGATCTCGCGCCGTCGCTGGCTGACGGAGTAGGCAAGGACACCGTAGAGGCCGACGGTAACGAGCAGGAGCGCGAGCCCTGCGAACAGCACCGCGAGGAGGAGGGGGGAGCGGCGTTGCTGGAGGCTGTCGTCGATGCGGGTGGACATCGATTTCAGGTTGGCGAGCGGCAGGTCGCCATCGAGCCGGAGGACGGTGGCGCGAAGGGCGGGCGCGAGGGACTCGGCGGCCATCGCGGTGCGCAGGGCGAGGGAGACCTCGCGACTCGCGTAAAGCGAGTACGGCAGGTAGATCGCGCCGGGCGTGCGCGGGTCGGCGAGGTCGTTCTGCTTGATGGCCCCGACGACGCCCACGACAACGTACGGCTCGTCCTTGGCCTCGGGCACGCCGTTCCAGATGCGGCCGCCGAGCGCGCCGCCCTTGGGCCAGTAGCGGCGGGCGACGTCCTCATCGATGACGCACACGCGCGACTTGCGCGTGCTGTCCTCTCGGCTGAGCAGCCGGCCCTCGCGGAGGGGGATGCCGAGCGCGGCAAAATAGTCGCCGGTCACGCCGCCCATGTAGTGCGAGCGGATGGAGTCGCCCGGCGCGGGGGTGTAGCCCTCGACCGTGACGGCGTTGGAGTCGGAGTCGTTGCTGAACGGAAGCATGCTGCTGAAGCCGACGGCGGAGACGCCGGGCAGGTTGCCCAGCTCCTGCCCCAGCCGCTCGAAGAAGGCGTTGCGTTGCGCGGCGTCGGCGTAGCGGATGCGCGGGAGGGAGACCCGGGCGGTGAGGACGTTTTCCGGTTGGAAGCCCGGGTTGACGGCGCTGACGCGGGCGAAGCTGATGCCGAGCAGGCCGGCGTTGACGAGGAGCACGAAGGCGAGCGCGAACTGGGCGACGATCAGCGCGTGGCGCAGGCGGTGCGTGGCGCGGGAGGTCGTGCCGCCGCGCGACTCGACCGACAGCGCGGTGGCGAGGTTGTGGTGCCGGGTGTGCCACAGCACGGGAGCGGCGAGCAGGAGACCGAGCAGCAGGGCGGTGCCCAGGGCGACGACGCAGACGAGCGGGTCGAGACCGAAGTCGCCGGACCGGGGCAGCTGGTCGAGTCCGAGGGCGTTGAAGGCGCGCAGCGCAACCCAGCCGATGCCCAGTCCCAGCACGCCGCCGGCGAGCGCCAGCACGACAGTCTCGGCGACGATCTGGCGGGTGAGCTGCAGGCCGGTCGCGCCGAGGACCTGGCGAACGGACAATTCCTTCATGCGCGCGGTGGCGCGGACGAGGAGGAGGTTGGTGAGGTTGACGACGCCGATGACGAGCAGGAGGAACACGCCGGCCTGGAGCAGCAGGACCATCGTGCGGGTGTTGGCGATGTGGTCCTCGTGGAGGCTGAGCACCTGGACGTGAAAGCCGGCATCGGTGACCAACTTGGCATAGGGATCCTGCGCGAGGGCGGCGCGGTGGTGGGCGTCGAGCTGCGCCTGGGCGACGGCGATCGAGGCGTCGGGCTTCAGCCGCGCGATCATGGCCATGTTGTTGCTGTGCCGCCGATCGGGCTTCCGCTCGGCCTCGGAGAAGACGATGGGCGTCCAGAGCTGGGTGTGGCGCGAGAGATACTCGAAGCCCCGCGGCATCACGCCGACGACGGTGCACAGGGTGCCGCCATCGAGGCGGAGCGTGCGGCCGATGACGCCGGGATCGGCGGCGAACCGTTCGCGCCAGAGTCCGTCGCTGAGGATGACGACGTTGCTATTGCCCTCGGTGCCTTCCTTTTCGGAGAACGCGCGGCCGAGCGCGGGTTTGACGCCGAGGACGCTGAAGAACGCCGGCGTGATGCTCATGGTGTCGATCTGCTCAGGCGAACCGGCGTCGCCGATGGTCCGGGCGGTGTCGCGGTAGGCGGCAACCTCGGCGAACGCGGCGATGTTTTGGCGCGTCTCGAGAAAGTGGGGGACGGAGGCCCCGGCGCGGTCGACCCCGGCCTTGGGGTAGCAGTTGTAGACGATCACCAGCTGGTCAGGCTGGGGAAACGGCAACGGGCGGAGGAGGACGGCGTTGACGATCGCAAAGAGCGCGACGTTGGCGCCGAGGCAGAGGGCAAACGTGAGGAGGGCGGTGAGGGTGAAACCGCGATCACGGCGGAGCGCCCGGACGCCGTGGCGAACGTCCGCAATGAGGGGGTGGGAGAATGTGGGCATGCGCGCTCAGTACCCGGCGAGGTGCGGCGAAGTTACAGGAATTTCCGGCGGCGGGGAGGAGGGCGGCAGAGGGGAGCGAAAGACGCCCTTTGGGAGTGAAAGCGGGGAGCCGCTGACAAGCAGGACGGCAGAAATCTTTCTCTTTCTCATACTCCTACTCTTTCTCTCAACCCGGCGCAGGGCGCGAAGCGTCCCGAGGCGCGGGCGATGGCGAAAGTGAGAGTCAGCAGGTACCGTCCATTGACGCTTGGCGGATCGCGGTCTGATTGGCCCGGGCGGGACGGCTTCACGAGAACGAGAACGAGGGAAGGCGGGAAGTCTTCGCTTCACCTTTTGAGCGAGGGACGTATCAACTTCTGCCTGACTCCTCTTATGCGACTGATCGGATGTGCCCTCATTCTGGCTGCGGCGATGACTTGCCATGGGGAGGAGGGCGCGACGGAGGAGGCCGCGGCGGAGGCGCAGGCGGTCGAGGAGGTGCCGCTGCCGATGCCCGCGAATGTGTTTGAGGCGCAGGTCGAACTGCATCGGCGGGGGTTCTCCTGCGGCTCGATCGACGGTGTGCCAGGGGCGCAGACGGCGGGAGCGTTGCGGGCGTTTCAGCGTTCGGCGGGGCTCCGGCCGACCGGGTTGCTCGACACCCGCACGCGCGAGGCGCTGCGCATGGCGACGGTGGCGCTGAAGGAACATGAGGTTTCGCCGGTCGATCTCGGCGGACTCGAGCCGGTGCCAAAGACGTGGTTGGAAAAATCGGAGCGGGAGCGCCTGGGGTATGCCACGGTGCTGGAGGCGCTCGGCGAGCGCTATCACGCGAATCCGAAGATCCTGCAGCAGCTCAACCCCGACGTGGACTGGGCCGGAATGTTGCCGGGGGCGGTCCTGACGGTCCCGGCGGCGGACGAAGTCGTCGTTGCCGGTGAGCCGGCGGAGATCGTGATCGGGCTCAGCGAGCGTGAACTCGAGGTGCTCGATGCGGGCGGCCGCGTGATCGCGCACTTTCCGGTGAGCATCGCGAAGATGGCGGAGAAGCGGCCGGTGGGGGAGCTGCACGTCACGGTCGTGATTCCGAACCCGGACTACACCTTCAATCCCGCGGTGTTTCCGGAGTCGGCCGAAGCGCGGAGCTTGGGACGCAAACTGATCCTGCCTCCGGGGCCCAATAATCCGGTCGGGCTGGCGTGGGTCGGGCTGGATCGTCCTGGTTACGGCATGCACGGCACGCCGGAGCCGGAGCAGGTGGGCCGGACGGAATCGCACGGCTGCTTCCGGCTGGCGAACTGGGACGCGGTGACGCTCCTGCGGCTCGTGCGCGTCGGGATGAAAGTGGTCGTCGTGCCATAGTCGCGCTCGACCGGGCGGCGCGCGTGAGCGAATCGCCCGCGCCCCTCTTGTGCGGCGGTGGTCGCGCCGCGAAAACCGCAGCTCAGACCGTGAGGACGATCTTGCCGACGTGGGCGCTGCTTTCCATGAGCCGGTGGGCGGCGGCGGCTTCGGCGAGCGGGAAGGTCTTGCACACGTTGGCGCGGAATTTCCCGGCGGTGAGCAGCGGCCAGATGTGGTGCTCCACGTCGGCGGCGAGCGAGGCCTTGTAGGCGTTCTCGCGGGCGCGGAGCGTGCTGCCGGTGATGGTGAGGCGGCGCGACATGACCTGGTGGGCGCTGAACTCGGCCTTGCCGCCCTTCATGGCGTTGATGAACACGAGCCGGCCTTCGGGTCGCAGCAGGCGCAGGTTCTTCGCCGTGTATTCACCGCCGATCATGTCGAGGATCACGTCGACGCCCTGGTCCTTGAGGACGGTTTCGAAATCCTCGGTGCGGTAGTTGATGGCGCGGACGGCGCCCGCGGCTTCGCAGGCGCGGCACTTTTCATCGCTGCCGGCCGTGGCGAACGCGCGGGCGTTGAACGCGCGCGCGAGCTGGAGCGCGGCCATGCCGATGCCGCTGGTGCCGCCGTGGACGAGGAAGGACTCGCCGGGTTGCAGGCGGCCGCGTTGAAAGACATTGCTCCAGACGGTGAAGAGGGCCTCGGGCAGCGCGGCGGCGTCACTGAAACTCCACCCGGCCGGTACGGGCAGGCAGCTCCCGGCGTCGATCACCACCTGCTCGGCGTAACCGCCGCCGGCGAGGAGCGCGCATACGGCGTCGCCCTGCCGCCAGCGCTTCACCTCGTCGCCGCAAGCTTCGACCACGCCCGAGACCTCGAGGCCCGGGATGTCGGGCACGACGCCGGCCGGCGCGGGGTATTTTCCGTCGCGCTGGATCAGGTCGGCGCGATTGACGCCGGCGGCTTTGACGCGGATGAGGACATCCTTCGGGCCGACGGCGGGCGTCGGGCGTTCAGCGAGGGTCAGCACCTCGGCCGGACCAGGTTGGGGGATGACGACGGCTTTCATGGAGGCCGGAAACGTAGTGGTCGGCCGAGCGAGCGCCACACTGAATCAGGGAGTGAGGGAATGAGGGAGTGGGGGAATGAGGGAGTGAGGGAATGAGGGAGTGGGGGAATGAGGGAGTGGGGGAATGAGGGGACGGGCCTTCGGAGTGAAAGTGAGGGTCAGAGTGAAAGTGGCCCAGAGCCCTGCGGCCTCGTGAGCGTGGAAGTATGTCGCGAGCTGTGGGGGCGGGTTGCCTTCGAGGTCTTTCTCTTACTCGTACTCTTTCTCTTTCTCTCGGAGTCCGGGGGCGGGGGGGCAGGGTGGTTTTTGAGGCCACGGTTTGAGAGAAAGAGTAAGAGGAAGAGTAAGAGAAAGAGAGGGGTGGGTGACCCGGCCCCGAGGTTGCGGGAAAGGGGGTGGGTCGGGTAGAGACGCGGGCTGCCACCCATGAAGAAACCCACCCGCGATGAACGTTGGCGGATGTGCACGCGAAAACGCCGGTATCGCACGCAGGCGGATGCGTTGGACGCTGCACGCCTTCTAGGGCTGGAACGCCAGCGCAAGGCCTACCTGTGTCCGGTCTGCGGCCACTGGCATCTGGCGTCGGGGTGAAGCGCTTCCGCGGAGCGCGCATCCGCGAATTTTTCGCCGGCGCGACGCGCCATTTACGCAACCCTGGCAGGCGTTTCCCGCTTGGAATTCGCCACTTGGAAAGAGGGACAGCCTGTATTCCGGCCGCTTATTCCAGAACGGCACAATCGCGGTATGCTACGGTCACACTCGGACGATCCACCAAAGACCATGCAGAACAAATTCCTACCGGTGCTTGTTGTCGCCGCGCTGCTTACGCCCGCGGCCCACGCGCAGGAAGCGACCTCTTCCACCGGTGCTCCGGCTCAGGTGGCACAGCCCACCTATGCGGCACCCGGACAGGCCAACATTGCCCAGCCTGCGCCCATGACGCAGGTCGCGCCGACGCCCAACGAGGTCATCTATTCTCCCCGTCTCCCCTCGGTCGCCGAGCTGACAAATGTGGCGGCGGCGCAAGGGCTCTCGATCGAGCAGATCAACCAGACCGCGACGCAAATCACGGTGGTCCACAAGAACGCGAGCGGTCAGCTGACGACGGTGGCCTACCAGCTTCTGCCGACGGCCGCGCCGCAGGTGGCGACGCAGCAGACGGTGGTGGTGCCCGCTCCGGCTCCGACGGTGATTTACCAGAGCGCGCCGCGCACCGTGATCTACGAGAGCTACGATCCGTTCCCGCCGAGCTATTACTATCCGCCGGTGTCGTTGAACTTCGGCTTCGGCTACTATCGGGGCTGGGGCGGTCACCATCACCACTGGCACGGCCGCTGAGGTCGGCCTTCCATCTTTAACGAACATGAGAAAACAGATCCTCATCGCCTCGGCGATTGGCCTCACGACGCTGCTTACGGGCTGCGTCGGCACGGGACCTAATACCCAGGAAGGTGCGGTCACCGGAGGCGCGCTTGGCGCGATCGCTGGTGCCATCATCGGTCACAACAGCGGCAGCGGAAACACCCTGGGTGGCGCGCTGATCGGCGGCGCCGCCGGGGCGCTGGCGGGTGGCACGCTCGGCAACGCCGCCGACCACGAGAACGGCACGGTTTATGGCAGCCGTACGGCGGCGCCGGCACAGACGTCTTACACGGTGGTGCAGCAGATGCCTCCGCCAATGCCGCCGCCACCCGCGGTGCAGGAGGTTGTGACGCCCTCGCCGGCGGCGAACGCCGTCTGGATTCCGGGCTACTGGACCTATGACGGCCGGGCCTATTCGTGGATTCCGAGCCATTGGGAAATCCCGCCGGCAAACAGCAGCACGCACGTGGCGGCGCACTGGGAGAACCAGGGCAACGGCTACTTCTTCGTGCCCGCTTACTGGCGGTAATTTTCGCGGAGGCGAAAACCCTCCCTGGTGAGACGATAACGCGCGCTGGTTCCGTTTCTCGGAATCAGCGCGTTTTCGTTTGCGTCGCCACCGGCGCGGCGGCGGCGGCATCGGCAGCGGCGCGCGCGGTGTAGCCGCGCAGGAAGCGAATCGCGCCGCGTCGCTCGAGGTGGTCGGTGTCGACGAGCAGCTCGTAGCCAAAACGCGAGTACGGCGGCAGCGCCTCCTGGCCGCGGGCGCGGAGGACGAGTTCGCCCGACGCGGTCCAGCCCAAGGCGACGACGGAGGTCGGCGCCTGGGCCAGATAGGACGAAAAGACGCCTTCGAGCGCCTCCAGCGTCGGGATCGGTGCAGAGGGCTTTGGATCGTCCATCCGCAGCAGCAGGACGTCGGACCAGTTGCTGCCCGTGAACACCGTGATGGCGGCGCGACTGCCGTCCGGCGACCAGAGTACCTCGAGCGCCTTTCTGATTTGGAAGATCGGGCGTCCCTCGGGGCGGCGTTCGTCGCGCAGGAACACCACATAATCCATCGCGGCGCTCCCGGCAGCGGCGAGGTGATACAGCGTCCGGCGCGAATCGAGCGACGCACACTCTTCGACGGACGGGAACGCCGCGCGTGGCGTCTGCACGAGCCGCGGCTCGCGGTACGTCCCTGGAATGATGGTGTGGCAGCCGGCGGGGAAGAACTCGCTGACCTCGAGCCGGAGAAGGCCCATGCGCATCCCGCTGGGGGGCGGCAGCGGTTTCGCCGGCGTGAGCGGGATCCCGATCGTGGCGACCGGAGCCGGCGCCAACGGTGCGGGTGGTTTTGCGGGTTCTGTGGCACAGGCGCCGAGCAGCAACGCGGCCGCTGCCAGCGTGGCAAGCGCGAGGCGCGTTCGTGTCACTTCACTGCGGGCCGGTTGCGCGGGAAGCGGCGTGGGCGGGATTGCGCGGGCGAAGGGGCGACGCGAATCCGCGGCGGAGGCGGAGGTCGGAGTCATTGAGGGGCTGGCGCGTGGCTGACGGCGCGGGGGCTTAGTTGGGGCCGGAACCGGTTGGGGCGAGGGGAGCCCGCGCAGATCTACATGCCGGAAGCAACGCGTCCGCGCAACCCGTTCTTCGCGGTCGCGCGCGGGCTGAAGAACTCGCTGCAGCGATTCCTGCAGTTACAGCCACACCCAGATCTGGCCGTCGCGGATCTCGGTCTTGAACGTGCGCAGCGCGACCTTGGCGGGGCCGTGCGTGGGCTCGCCGGTGCGGACGTCGAAACGCGAGCGATGCCAGGGGCAGGTGATCTCGCAGCCCGTGAGTTGGCCCTCGGAGAGCGGGCCGAAGCGGTGCGTGCAGAACTCCTGAAACGCGTACACGGCGCCGTCGACGCGGGCGACGGTGGCGATGATGCCGTTGTGGCTCACGCGCAGGGTCTCGCCCTCGCGCAGATCGGCGTCGCGCGCGACGGGCAGAGGAGACTCGGTGCCCTTGCGGACGATCGTCGTTTCCGGGAGTCGCGTGCGGCGGCGGTGTCGCCCCACGCCGACTCCGTCGTCGTACACGAGCGTACCGCCGAGGTAGCCGGAGTAACCGAGCACGCCCAGGCCGATCAGCGCCACCACGAGCGGCGCGGCGGGCGTGCGGGCGGCGTCGAGCGCGCTGTAGCGTAGGCCGGCACTTGCGGCGAACAGCCCGACGGCCACCAAGTTGAGAACCAGATGGGTGGTGGCGGTCTTCTTGGCGGGATGGTCGTCGCGGATGTCGGTGTAATCGACGAAGCCGAAGACGGCGGCGAGCAGCGCGGTGCCGAGACCTACGAGGAGCGCAATGAAGGCGGCGGAGACGAGCGGGACGCTGCGCGTGTCGGCGATCCAGCTGGCGACGTCGAGCAGCACCGCGAGCGGAAACAGCGCGATGGGCAGGTGCACGAGCGCCGGGTGGAGCGGACTGCGCAGGGGCTTGCCCTCGAGGACGTCTTTGAGCGCGGGCATGGCGGCGGGCTACTTGGACTCCGGCAGGCGCGCGCCACCGGCCTCGGCCTGGCGGCGCCACTTGGCTTTCGACTGCCGCGCGACGCTGATGCCGTGGTCGAAGACCATCAACGAACCTAGATACCCGCTGAGGACCACGAGCACGGCGCCGGCGGTGGAGGTCGCAAGGATGGGCGGAGTGATCGGGTGCGGGGTCGACAGGGCGGTCCAGCGGAGCCCGAAATTGGCCGCCCACAAAATCGCGGCGAGGAGGTTGAGGGCCAGGTGGTACAGCCCGAGTTTCCAGGCCGGCTTCTCCTTCTTGATGGACGACCAGTCCGCGACGCCGGTTGGCACGGCCAGGAGGGCGCCGACGAGGCCGGTGCCCACGCAGAAGATCGCCAACAGCGGGATGACGCTATCGCGCGCTGCGTCGCGGCCGACGTAGTCGAGAATGGCGGCGACGATCCAGAGACCGATCGGCACGTGGACGATCGCGGGGTGGAGCGGGTGTCCGAGCCATTTGCCTTGCAGCAGTTCGACGGGTTTCACGGGGACCGGGGGGGACGTCCACCGACAGAGTCCAAAACCGTCAGGAGGTTCCTTGTCGCGGGGCGCGGTGGAACGGCGAAGGCGCCGGGTTGCCGGAGGTTAGGGGGCGGGCGGTACGGGTTGGCCGAGCAACTGCGGCGCCTCGGCGGGTTCGGTCTTGGGCGTGCTCTCCACGGGCGTGATCGGAATGCGCGGGCGCCATTGCAGCCACTCCTTCTCCGGATCCTCGTGAAGCACGTACTCGGTGCCCTCGAGGGCGGGCGGGGCGAGTTCGCCGTCGGGCGTGCCGAGGCTGACGCCGCCGAGGAGAAGCGACTGGAGCGTGGTGGACTTCACCTCGGCGCCGGTGAAGCCGAGTCGGAACGAGATGCCGCCGACGTTCCAGAACTGCGAGTTGGTGCGCACGAGGTCGACGTACGGCGTGTAGATCCGGACGCGGATCAGGGCCGCGGTGGCGTCGCTGGCCAGGCGCGTGGTTTCGACGAGGCCGATCTTCACGCCCCGGAAGTACACGGGCGCGCCGGGCCTGAGTCCGCCGAGACGGTTGGCGCGCAGCACGAAGGCGCGGCCCGACTCCGGATCGTCGATGGCGGGGGGACGGTCGAGGCCGCGGAAATGCGTGGCGGATTTCCCAGTGCCGGGGCGGACCTGGAGCCGCACGCCGGATACGAGGGTTTCGAGGCCGCGGATTCCGGCGAAGCTGACCTCCGGGTGGACAATCCAAAACTCGGAGCCGGTGCGGGCAACGGCGGCGCCGGTTTTGGTGAGCCGTACGTCGAGGATGACGCCGCTGAGGTCGTCCTTGAGGCGGACAGCCGTGACGACGCCGATGGCGACGCCCTTGTGTTCCAGTTCAGTCTTGCCGGCCTCGACGCCGGCACCGCGGGAGAACTCGATGGTGATCGTTGGACCGTGGTCGCGGAACTGGCGAAGCAGCATCCATCCGGCGACGGCGAGAGCGACGAGCGGCACGACCCAGACGAGCGGAAGCGCGGGCCGGCGGGAAAGGCGAGGAGCGGGCGGGGACGTGGGAGCGGGGGCCGGGGCGGTGGGGCTCATGGGCGCTCCTTTTGCGGCTGGGGCGCGTCGTCCCAGAGCGAGCGCGGGTCGAACGCATCGGTCGCGAGCATGGTGAGCACGACGGCGGCGGCGAAGGCCAGCGAACCGGCGTGGGGCTGGATGTGCGCCAGGAGGCCGAACTGCACGGCGCCGCAGAGGAACGCGACGAGGAAGACGTCGAGCATCGACCACCGGCCGATGAAATCGAGGACCGCGTAGAGGCGGGTGAGGGCGCGGCGGCGCGCGGGGGCGGGGTGGCGCCGGGCGGCGAGCAGGAGCGTGGCGATGCCGGCAATCTTGAGCATGGGCACCAGGATGCTCGCGGCGAAGACGATGGCGGCGATCGCCCAGGAGCCGTCCTCGCAGAGTCCGACGATGCCGGACATGATGGTGTCGGTGCGCGAGCGGCCGGGAATGATCGTAGTGAAGACCGGGAGCACGTTGGCCGGGACGAGCATGATCGTGGCGGCGAGCGTGAACGCGGCGGCGCGCGCGTGATCGCGCCGGTGGATGCGCGCGGGGCGGGCGGGTGGGGCGTTCATGTGCGGGCGCCCTCCATGCGCCGCCAGGCGAGCAACATCGCCCAGCTCATGCCCGCATAGCACCACAGGCCGGGGCCCGGCCGCACCTGCACAACGGCGCCGATCTTCACGAAGGCGACGAGGATCGCCAGAATCTGGACCTCGGGCATGGACCAGCGCTGCAGGGCGGCGACGAACCCGGCGGAGAGGACGCCGACACGACCGCTGGGCCGGGGGCGCGCGGCGCTGACGAGCATCAGGAGCGAAGCCAGGACGGTGCACGGCACGACCACGCCGCAGAGGGCGACCCAGACCGAGAGGAGAGGCATGCCGTTGTGCCAGAGCGCGGTGATGCCGGACCACACGTAGCTGGCGTGCTCGGCACCGAATTTGTCGACGGTGACGAGCGGAAGCCGGAGCGCGGGCACCGCGAAGATCAGTGCGGTGATCGTCAGGGCCAGGGCGGCTTGGGGTTGCGGCGGACGGGCGGCCAAGCGGCTGCCGCAGCGGACACACAACGCGCGCTCGCCGGGGCGAAGATGCACCGCGCGGTGGGCGCAGCCACAGACGCGGCAGGAGAGCGGGGTGGGGAGAGAACCTTCCATGGGCGACACGCCCGGGTTGTCACCCGGACGTGCCGCCCAGCGACCAATCGCCGCTGGGTGGGTTCCTTGCGAAAGCGCAGCCGTCGCCGGGGCGACAGGCTCGCCTGGCGAGCGCGGCCGGCCGCACCTCACTCAGGACATCGCGGGACTCTCGTCGGGCGCGGAGGCGTCGGCCATGCCGGAGGAGCTGATCTCGCCGAGGAGGAAGTTGCAGCGTTCCTGGCAGTGGCGGCAGGTCTCGGCGCAGACGCGGCAGTGGTCGTGCATGTCGGCGTGGCGCTCGCATTCCTCGGCGCAAAGCTGGCAGGCGAGGATGCACGCGTGGAGCTGGGCGTGGACGAGCTCGTTGGGCGTCTCGGTCTGGCGGGTGAGGACGCGGGCGGCGGCGTTGCAGACGTCGGCGCAGTCGAGGTTGGTACTGATGCAGCGGCGGAGCCGGTCGAGATGCTCGGGTTCGCCGAGGCAGGCGTCCGCGCACGCGGTGCACGTGGCGGCGCAGGACTCGAGGGCATCGAGGGCGTCGACGTAATCGGAAGTATGTTGGAACTCGCCGCGGGGATGGCGGCGCAGCATCAGGTCGATGGTTTTCATAAAGGGAGATGCGATGAGGTTGCCCGACTCTATGCTCCGGGGAGAGGTCGTGCCATGGGGTCGGGTGCAGCCGCGGGCATGGGAAAAGTGCCGCGGGGCGGAGACCCGGGGGGCGGCCGCGCTCGCTGGTGGTGACGCGGAACGGCCTGGAGATCGTCCATGCGACGGGGCCGAAGGGACTGCGCAGTACGGGTCGATTATCGAGATAACACGCCAAATCTGGCGTGTTACCGGCGATAACGCGCCAGATTTGGCGTGTTATTTCGATTTGGCCCCGCGCGGGCATGTAGTCAGGGCTGCGGCCGAGACGCTAGATATTGAACGAGCTGGAGCTGCGCGGCGGGCCCATGCGACCGATGGGCCGGAGCTCGCGCTCGATCCGGGAGTTCAGGGCGGGATCAGTGTCCGGATCGGTGTTGGCCATGTCGGCCGGGATCGGATCGCGGGCGGCCGGTTGGGCGGGCGGAGCACCGGCGAGCTGGCGTTCGGCTTCGAGCCAGATGTCGATGTCGCTGCCCTCGGGGCAACCCCGCTCGCGCCAGAGCTCGTGGGCGAGGGCGGCGATTTGTTCGTGGGTGGGTGGTTTGATGCCCGTGCCGGGCGGGGAGCTTCGCGGTTTCATACGCCAACCTACGACCGCGCGGGTGCTCCCGCCATCGGGCCGGCGCGGAACGTACGCTCCGGGTTCGTTCCTCCGCCGGGCTGCGCTTTTGCGCCGGGGAGTGTCCGCCGTCGCCGCATGCGGGAATGGGAAGTGGCTCGCTGGTGGCGCCCGCTTCGTTGCGGTACCCTGGCTCGTGAGGCTGGCCGTTGGCCGACGTCCGAGGCGCCTCCGTGCCGTCCCAACCTTCCGGGCCGCGGTATCACGAACCCACGTCAGTCGAGCACCAGAACGCCATGTCACAACGCGACCAGATCATTGCCTGCTGGAAGCGACGGGCGCGCGGTCGTGACGCGCAAAAACAAAAACCAGGCAGCGTCGGCCGGAAACAGGATGGGCGGGGCGGGGGTGAGCCATGCCCATCCTGACTGCGGTCGGACTGCCTGGCGTTGGGCCGGAACGGGAAGACCAAGAACCCGTGTCGGCCAAAACCAGACGGTTCGTGGACAACGCGCCACGAGGCCGTCGGTTGTGTCAGGGGGCGGAACTCGCCAGCGGCATGGGAGCCGGGACGGGTTCGCCAGAAATCATGCGGTATTTCTCAGGCGGGATCTTGATCCGGTGGCCGGAATCGAGGTCGGTGAAGATGTGCCAGTGGGGGTCGTGGACATCATGTACGGCCACATCCATGCGGTGTCCGGTTTCGTAGGTGTATTCTTCAAAAGCAAAGCCGTGGTCCTCGTGGAGCACGGCTTCGCCGAGTTCGCCGCTGTGCGGCTCGGTGATTTCGATTTTCCAGGTCGTCATCATGGGTTTTGGGGGGAGGAAAATATGACGAGTAGCGCTGGAGCGGACGCGGACGCGTGCGCAGCGGCGAGACTGGGGCTGACTAGTGCATTGGAGTGGTTCCGGTTTAGGCCACGGAGGCGTTCACTTCTCGACGGCGACGGGACCGTTGCGCTTGGCCCGTTCGGCGAGGATTTTCTGAACGTACTCCGCCGGTACTTCGGCGTAATGACTGAATTCTTCGGCGTGGCGTCCGCGACCGCTGGTGAGCGAGCGGACGACCGTGCTGTAGTGGTACAGATCCTTCTGCGGCACCTTGGCGCGGATGATCTGGAAATGGCCGTCGCTCTCGACGCCCATGATCTGGCCGCGGCGGGAGGAGAGATCACCGAGCACGGCGCCCACGAAGTCCTCGGGCACGGTCACGGCCACGGTGTAGATGGGCTCGAGCAGACACGGGCTGGCGGCCTGGAAGGCCTCCTTGAAGGCGTGGTAGCCGGCGACCTGGAAGGCGATATCCTTTGAGTCCACCGGGTGCATCTTGCCGTCGTAGAACTCGGCTTTGACGTCGGTGACGCGGAAGCCGGCGTAGATGCCCTCCTTGCAGGCGGTCTGGACGCCCTTCTCGACGGAGGGGACGAACACGCGATCGACGTTGGTGCCGACGAGGGACTGCTTGAATTCGACGCCGGTGTCGCGGGGACCTGGTTCGACGCGCAGCCACACTTCGGCGAACTGGCCCGCACCACCGGTCTGCTTCTTGTGCCGGTAGCGGGAGTCGCCGCGGCCGCGAATGGTTTCGCGATAGGGAATATGCGGTTCCTCCAGGTCGACGGTGACGCCGAAGCGGCGGGCGAGGCGTTCGACGATGACCTGCAGATGGATTTCGCCCTGGCCGGAGACGATGGTCTGGTGCACCTCCTCGTCGACGCGGTAGTGGAAGGTCGGGTCTTCCTGATGGAGCGTGGCGAGACCCACGGCGAGCTTGTCCTCATCGCCCTTTGAACGCAGGCGGAGGGCGGCGTGGATGTTGGGCCGTGGGTATTCGACCTTGGGCAGCACGACCTGGTACTTCGGCGCGCAGAGGGTGTCGCCGGTGTGGGTGTCGCGCAGCTTGACGGCGGCGCCGAGGTCGCCGGCGCGGAGGAGGGGAACCGGGATGCGCTCGCGCCCATTGAGGAGGTAGAGCTGGCCGACGCGCTCGCTGAGATCGCGGGTGGTGTTGCGAAGCTCGTCGCCTGACTTGAGGGTGCCCGAGAACAGCCGGAACAGCGACAGCTCGCCGACGCCGGGCTCGTTCATCGTCTTGAACACATACACGACCGGCTCGGGCTGCGAAAGCTGCACCGAGCCGGCTACTCCACTCGCATCTTTGGCTGGCACCTCGGCACGATCGAGTGGCGAGGAGCCGTATTTTGCCATGAAGTCCATCAGGCGGGCTACGCCGACGTTGGTCTCGGCGGACACCGCGAAGAGGGGGACGAAAACCTGGTTTTGGATGGTCTTGTGCAGGCCGGCCCGTAGCTCCTCCTCCGCCAGGACGCCTTTCTCGAAGAACTTCTCCATCAGGCTGTCGTCCGATTCGGCGACGAACTCGATGAGCTCGCGATGGAGCTGTTCGACGCGTTCGGAAAGGGCGCCGGGTGGTGTCTCCGTGTACTTGCCGGTGCCACCGGGAGTGTACGTCACGAGCTCGTTGCGCAGGACGTCGAGCGTGTGGCTGAAGCCGGGCCCGACGTTGAGCGGGATCGTCATCGGGAACACGTTCTTGCCAAAGTGGGCGCGGGTATCGGCGACGATGTCGTCGAAGCTGACGTTGGGCTTATCGAGCCCGTTGATCACGACGATCTTCGGCAGGCCAAAATGGGTGGCGTAGTCCCAGGAGGCGTCGGTGCCGATGCCGATGCCATGGGCGGCGTTGATCACGATCACGGCGAAGTCGCCGACGCGCATCGCACCGAGACCTTCGCTGATGAAGTCGGTGTAGCCCGGGCAATCGAGGATGTTGAACTTCTTCTCCATCCATTCCGTGTGGAGGAGCGAGGCATGCACCGAAATCTGGTGCTTGCGCTCGCTATCGTGATAGTCGGAAACCGTGGTGCCGGCGGCGATTGAGCCCATCCGGCCGATGCGTCCCGAACAGGCCATCATGGCCTCGGCGAGCATCGTCTTTCCGGCGGACGCATGGCCCAGCACAGCGAAGTTTCTCAGGTCTGAAGAGGCGTAGTCTTTCATGAACCGAGTCTCTGGGTTAGAGAACCGCGATTAGGGGGAGGGTTTCGCGGCGAGGGGGTTAACTTGGCGTACTTTATTCGACAATGCAGACGACGCCTCCGCGTCGTTTGCGCGTTTGCAGGCGGATTTTGCTCAAAATCTTCCAAAAGCCAACTGTCACCTACCGATCGTCCAGACGCGGTGGAAGTTGGCTGACGTGGAGTTGCCTGGCGCCGCCCGAAAGAGGCCCCGCGCAACGGTGGCGCGCAATTTCTGCGCCGGGCGGAACGTGGTCCGAGGTGCTGGGTCGGTGCAGCGCGCATGGAGAACGCGACGCCTGACAACACCGCCCACCCGCCTCGTCCCGAACTTGCCCGCGAACAGATCGCCGAACGCGCCCGCCGACTCTGGATGGAGCGCGGGAGCCCGGGAGGGCGGGATCTCGAACACTGGCTCGACGCCGAACGGCAGCTCCGGGACGAGTTTGCCCAGCGTGAACGCACCCCCAGGTCGGCTCCGCCCGCGAAACCGCGCCACATGGACCTGAACGAGGCAGAGAAACGGCTCGACGGCCTGGTCGAACCGAAACCCAACCCGGCCCGGCGCACGCCGGCTGGCGAGAACCTCTGACCCGCTCGCTTCCATGAAAACCATTCACGTGGCGGAAATGATGGCGCAGGGCGGCCGGGATGGGACCGTCGAGGCGCCGGACGGCGATTTCCGGGTGCAACTAGCGACCGACGGCCAGCCGGGCAGCGTCACCCCGGAGCACCTGTTCGCGGGCGCCTACGGTGCCTGTTATCTTGGCGCGCTGGAGAACGCCGCGCGCAAGGCCCATGTCGAACTGAAAGGAGTGACACTGGTTGCGAGGGCACACCTTGAGGAAGACGACCGAGGGGGGTATAGTCTCAGCGTCGAGCTGCGTGCCGCCATGCCGGGTGTGAAGGAAGCGGAGGCGCAGCATATCATGAACCTCGCCCACCAGACGTGCCCGTACTCCAAGGCCGTCCGCGGCAACATCAACGTCACCCTGTCATTCGACTAAATCATGAGCGAACACTACTTCGTCACGGCGGATAACGGCCACCTGCGGGTCTACCTCGAACGCAACGAACCAGGACAACGGATGCCGGGGCTGCAGCAGGTTGAAGCGATGGACTTCCCGGCGGGGCGGCAGAGCTACAATGCTCGCGATACCGCGATGGCCGGTCGCTTCCAGGGATCGAAGCACCAGGCGGCGGCAACGGGCGCCCCGGGCGCAGCCGTCGCGCGCACCGGCATGTCCATCGACGAGCGGCTGCCGATGCAGCGCGAAGAGAACCGCCGCCGGGTGCGGGATGTGGCCGCGGAGATCGAGGCGTTCTTTGCCTCGCGCGGCGGCGCGACGTGGGACTTCGCCGGCGCCCCCGAGTTCAGAAGCGCGGTGGTGGAGCAGTTGTCGCCGAAGGTTCGCACGCAGTTGCGGCGCACCATCAGCAAGGACCTGGTCAACCAGCCGGCCGAGGACGTCCGGGCGCACTTTGTCGAGGCCGCGGGCCGACATTGAGCCGGGCCCGACTGGCGGTCACAGAATTCAAATCGGCGTCCGCCTTCACTGCGAGGGCGGATGCCTGGCGTACGGATGCCGGGACAAGGGGTAACATGAAGATCGTGGTCAACGCCTTTGCGTCGGGGGGTGTGATTCCCGCGCAGTACTCGAAACGGGGCGGCAATCGCAGCCCGGGCATGGCGTTCGCGGACGTGCCCCGCGGGGCGGTGAGCTTGGTGCTGATCGTGGATGATCCCGACGCGCCGAGCGGACTCTTCACGCATTGGGTGGTCTACGACATCGATCCACGGGTCACGCGGGTCGACGAGAACACCGTGCCGACGCACGGCCGACAGGGGAGGAACAGTTGGGGCGACACGCGGTACGGGGGGCCCCAGCCGCCCGACCGCGAACACCGCTACTTCTTCCGTCTCCATGCCCTGGACCAGCGTGTGGACCGGGAGCCTGGGATTGACCGGGCGCAACTGGAGCGCGCGATGGAGGGGCATGTGATCGCCGAGGCCGAGTACATGGGCCGCTACGCCCCGCACACGAGCGAAGTTGTCTGAGCCTTAGCGGTAAAACGCGTGGCGGCCGATCGTAGTGGTGCGGGCCAGGGAACGCGTCCAGGTCGTGCGTTCGCCGGTGCGGGTGTAGTGGGTGGCGCCGCCGGTTGGGTCGTGCCACTTGGGTCCCGCGGCCTCATCCACGATCCGCAGCGCGACGGGCCACATGCGATCGCGCTGGGCGCGGGCGACCAGCCGGCGGAGCGACTCGCGTCCCGAGGTGACGCTGTTGAGGGCGCTGAACTGCTTTCCCTTCATCACGGTGGGCACGAAGAGCTCGGGTAACTCGCGCGCGCGGTTGCGGATGACGGACATCACGGCGCGCATGCCGAAGTCGCCCTGGGAGGCGGCCTCGAGAATGAGGCACGCGGCGATGGTCTGCCGATCGGCGTCGCTGAGTTCGTACTTCGGGATCGAAACGAGGATGGATGGGGCGGCGATACTGGAGGGGCGGGTTGGTGAAAACGTCTGCGGCGTCTCCGGCGGAACGATATACGGGATGGCGCCGGCGTGCAGACAGCTCACGCCTCCCAGCGCCAGCAGCGGCGCGAGGTACAGGCAGGTCGCTGTCCGTCGTAGGTTCACAACCGACGACTTTCGCACGGGGCTGGTGGACTGGATATGGGGTTGGCAACGGGACCGGGGGTAGGTGGACCCACCGGGGGCGCCTCGGGGTGACTGCGGACCACGGCGTGAGGACGCCGGAGCGTCCGTGGAATCCGCGCGCCGAACGAAGGGCCCCGGGCTAGGTCAGCGGGAGAATGTCACTGCGTTCGCGACTCCATCGATCCTGGGGCGAATTGAAGCACGGCAAGCCGGGGCGCCGCTTCCAGGACCGCTTTGAACGCAACCGACGTGAGGGCGGCCGGAGCATGGGCAAACGCGTGCTGAAGATCGTGGCGGCGGTGGCGTTGCTGTTGCTCGGCTTGGTTGAGGTGTTGTTTCCGGGGCCGGCGGTTCTGTTCATCGTCGCGGGCGGGGCGTTGCTGGCCGGCGAGTCGAAGACGATCGCCCGGCTGATGGACGCGCTGGAGGTGCGGGGGCGGCGGATCTGGCGGTTGGCCCGTGATCACTGGCGCGCGGCGTCGCCGGGATCGCGTGGCGCGGTGGTCTCGCTGGTGGCGGCGATGGCGGCCGTCAGCGGATTCCTGGTCTATCGCGCGTTGGCCGGCTGACCCTCGGGAGATGCCACGGCGGACGGTTTGGCGCCGGCCGTGCAGGAAAGGAGGCGGCCGTCAGTGACATCGAAACGCAACGTGGACCCCGTGAGCGACTCCACGACCAGTTCGGCGGCGGTTTCTGCCACGATCTTGGCGCAGGGCGGCTCGCTGGCGGGCCATTCGGCCAGCCAGAGCAGGCGGAAATCGGAGTCGACGCTGTAAAGGTTGGTGACCCCTGGAAGGAGCCCGTACGGATGTTCGCGCACGTAGATGCGGTCGGAGCCGTGATGGAATTCCATGACGGCGGTGGCGAGCGGCGCATGCTTGGCCAGCGCGTTGCCTCGCAGGCTGAGCCGGCAGAGCATTCCGTCGATTACAGCGATGGGGTGCGGATTGGTCACGAAAACTGGACCGTCCAAGGCAACAGCTCGCCGGAGTCGGAGCAAGGCCGAAGGGGAATGCTGAAAGCTGAAGACTGAAAGCTGAACGGGACGAAGAAGAGGGGACGGAGTCAGGCGCAGCGCCGATTTCCGTCTCGATTAGGCGGCAGCGCTCGTGAATCATGGCCGCGCCATGTCCGCCATCGACGAAGGCATTGTCCGCGAGTATTTTGAACAAAACGGCTTCCTGGTCCGGCAGGCGCGGAAGTATCAGGTGCAGGCCCGCCGCAAGGCGGCCGACGAGGAGATCGATCTCATCGTGTACAACCCGGCGTGGCAGCGCGGCGCCCGCAAACCGGATTTCTTCCTCTTCTCGAACGAGCTCGCCTACGTCCACAAGGCGGTGATCTCGGTGAAGCCGTGGCATACCGGCGTCTTCACGCCGGCGGTGCTCAAGGGCAGCCCGGAGGTCTTCCGGTTTCTCGAGGACACGGTGGTGAAACAGGTCGCGCGGTTTTTCCCGGCGGATACGCCGGAGGACCCGGCGGGCGATCTGACCAAGATTCTGGTGTTGCCCAGCCTGCCGACCGCGGAGCCGTTCCGGTCGCAGAGTGTGGAGATGCTGAAGACGCGCGGCGTCGATGCGATCATCTCGTTTCGCGCCATGCTGCTGGACCTGATCGAGAAGATTGAGATCAACCAGAACTACGCGAAGAGCGACACCCTGCAGGTGATGCGCATCTTGAAGAACTACGACCTCCTGAAAGATACGCAGCTGGATCTTCCGGGCGCGCGCGATCTGGGCGGGCGCAAAGGTCGGTGAGCCGCGAGGATTTGCTTTGGCGTCCCGGCATTTGGTGTGTGGGATCCCCGCCCCATGATTCATCCGACAGCCATCGTTGAACCCGGCGCGCAGCTTGGCGCCGAGTGCGAGATCATGGCGCATGCGATCATCACGCGGCACGCGGTGCTTGGCGATCGCGTCGTCGTGCATCCCTTTGCGGTGATTGGCGGTGATCCGCAGTATCTCGGCTTCAATCGGGCGCTTCCGACCTACGTGCGCATTGGGGCGGGGACGGTGATCCGGGAGCACGTGACAGTGAACCGCTCGATCTACGAGGGCAAAGCCACGCAGATCGGCGAGGAGTGTTTTCTCATGGCCTCGAGCCACGTCGCGCACGATTGCGCCGTGGGTCGCAAGGTCGTGCTGGCCAACGCCGCCCTGCTGGCGGGGCATGCGCAGGTGGGCGACTTCACGTTTGTGGGGGGCGCGGCGGCGATGCACCAGTTCTGCCGCATCGGCGAGGGCGTGATGGTCGCGGGGCACGCGGCGATCACGCGCGACGTGCCGCACTACACGATGGTGGCGGAGCGCGACGATATCATCGGGTTCAATGTCGTCGGCCTGAAGCGTCGCGGGTTCAGCCGGGCGGCGATCGCGGAGCTCAAGGCCGCGTTCCACGACGTGTATTTTACCCCGGGCAACATCCGCACCGTGGCTGCGGAGCGACTGGCGTCGGGCGCCTTTCAGTCCGTCGAGGCGCGGCGTTTCCTGGAGTTCTTCGCGGGCGGCAAACGTGGCTTCGCCCGCGCGCGGCGGGCCGGCTGCCCGGAAGGGGAGGAGTCGGCCTGAGCGGCGTGCTTCCTTTCTCCGGCGCGTTCGCGGTCTCCGCCCCATGGTCCCGCTTTCCTTCTTTCTCCGCCGCCCGTCCGGGCGGTAATCCCCAAACCTCCTGCCCAGCTCCGGTCGGTGCCTTCACCCCCGCCGCCGGCTGCATCCGGGCGCAACCAACATGTCTCCCAAACTCGCATTCACCTGCGGCGATCCGGCCGGCATTGGTCCCGAAGTCATCGCGGCGTGGCTGGCCACGCATCCGGATGAAGCCGCGGACGTGGCGCTGATCGGGCCCGCGTCGTGGCTGGAAAAACTGGATACACCGGCGACGAAGGTGCCGGTCGGGTTGGAGGGCTTCGTGGCGACGCCGGGCAAGCCGAGCGGTGAAGGCGCGCTCGTTGCGTGGGCGGCGCTCGAGCGCGCGGCGAGCGGCTGCCGCGAGGGCGAGTTCTCCGGGACGGTAACGGGCCCCGTGAGCAAGGAGTGGCTGGCACGCATCGGGTACAGTTTCCCGGGCCAGACGGAATTTTTCGCCGCGCGCTGGGGCGGTGAGCCGGTGATGGCGTTCTGCGGCGGCCGGCTCCGCGTGGTGCTCGCGACCTGGCACGTGCCGCTGCATCACGTGCCGCGGCTGCTCGGCCCGCACCTGCTGCACCGGACGGTTGCCGCCGCGGATGAACTGGCGCGCGTGTTTGCGCCGCCCGCGTCGGCGCTGCCGCCGCTGCGTTCGCAGCCCGAATGGGCGCAGGCCGGCGCCATCCTGACGCCGCCGCGCATCGGGGTCTGCGGACTGAACCCGCACGCCGGCGAGGCGGGCCTCCTCGGCACGGAGGAGCGTGACCTGATCAATCCCGCACTGGACCATTTGCGTCCGACGTTCCCGGGGCTGTCGCGCTGCGAGCCGGGCGACACGCTCTTCGCGCGACAACTGCGCGGCGAATTCGATGTGGTGATCGCGTTGTATCACGACCAGGGCCTCGCGCCGCTGAAGACGGTCGAGTTCGACGAGGCCGTGAACGTCACCCTCGGCCTGGCGCACGTGCGCACGAGCCCGGATCACGGCACCGCGTTCGGGATCGCCGGCAAAGGCGAGGCGCGGCCGACGAGTTTTGCCAACGCGGTCCAGGTTGCGCGCCGGCTGATTGCGACGCGCGCGGCGCGACGCTCCGCGTGATGGCTTCGCGGCGGAGCCGGGCGGGGCGCACCGCGCGTCAGCGCCGCCATTGCCTTTCGGAAAAACCGCTGCTCCTTGCGGGCGCCCACCTGCTGCCTTGATTGACGCGAACACCATGTCCGATTCCGCCCTCCTTCCCGCTGCCGCCGCGACTCCGTCCACCCCTCCGCTCCCGGAAGGCGTGCGACTGGGCAACGAGAACCTGATCCAATTGACCGAGGCCGCAGGCATCAAGGCGCGTGCCCTCATCGCGCGGGAGAACCAGGGCAACCACCTGCGCATCGCGATCACCGGCGGTGGCTGCAACGGGCTCAGCTACAAGATGAAGTTCGTGCCCGAGCCCCGCCGCGGAGACCTTGTCGTGCTTACGGCCGGCGTGTCCGTCCTGGTGGATAGCAAGAGTGCTTTGTACCTGAAGGGCACACACTTGGATTACTCCAACGCGATGATTGGCGGCGGGTTCAAGTTCACCAATCCCAATGCCAAGGCGAGCTGCTCCTGTGGTGAGAGCTTCAGCGTCTGAAGCCCCGGAACCCCGCCGCTTTGTTGCCCGGGTGTTGGGCCATCGGAATTCAGGACTGGGAAAATCCTAATGCCTAAAGAGTTGCAAAGCCTTCGGTCCTGAGGATCGTTTGGTCCCGCAACTTCCTTAACCCCGCAATTCTTCGTCGCCTCCTCCAGGTCCGCCCTGCAAAAACCTCCTTGCTCCCGTCTAGTTTACCGGCGAGAAGCCAACCCGACACCGATACCACAGCGAACTCTCATTGATGGCTACTTCGTTTCCCTCCGCCGGCGGCAACCGCCCTGGCCATTTCCAGCGTCGTAATACCGACCCGTTCGCGGCGATCCGCCGCAACCATCGTATCAAGGTTCCCCAGGTGCGTGTGATTTCCCCCGAGGGTAAGCAGCTCGGGATCATGGACACGCCGAAAGCCATCAATCTTGCCCTCGAGGTCGGCCTTGACCTGGTCGAGTTCGCGCCCAACGCGAACCCGCCGGTGTGCCGCATCATCGATTTCGGCAAGTACGTGTACGAGGAGCAGAAGAAGCACTCACACGCGAAGGCGACCGGCTCGAAGATCAAGGAAATCGAGTTTACCGCGCGCATCGAGCAGCACGACTACGAGACCAAGCTCCGCCACGGCGAGCAGTTCCTGAGCAACGGCAACAAGGTGAAGATGCGCCTCAAGTTCCGCGGTCGCGAAATGGCGCACACCGAAATCGGCTTCAACGTCATGAAGCGCGCCGTCGCCGACCTCGCCGGCATGGGCACCGCGGACTCCGAGCCGAAGCTCATCGGGCGCAACATCAATGTCATGCTGACGCCGCTCCCGGTGAACAAGCGCAAGCCCAAGTTCTTCCGCCCTGGCGTCGACGAGGAAGTCGAAGAGGACGAGCCGATTCGCGACACCGAGGACAACGAGACGTCCGGTTCGCAGCCGACCGCCTGAGGTTTCGCCGCCATGGCTTCGGCGGCTTTTCGTGGCCTCGTGCTGCTCGCGCTTGCCTGCGCGAGCTCCGTGCGACTGGACGCGGAAAACGCCTCCAGCCGCGTGGCCCCGGCCCGGCCCGGGACATCCGTCGATCTGCGCACGATCAGCGGCGCCACGGTCCGTCTTGGCGGCACCGACTACGTGCGGCTTGACCAGGCTGCGGCGCGCCTCGGCCTGAAGGTCGCCGCCAGCGAGCGCGGGCGCGTGCTGACCCTGACCGGGGCGGGCACGTCCGCCGTGATCGAAGCGGATACGCGTGATATCCAGGTCAATGGGCTGCGCGTGTTTCTCGGCAATCCGAGCGCGCTCTCGCGCGGCAAGCTGTACGTCAGCCGCATCGATTTCGAACGCTGCCTCGCGCCCCTGCTGCGGCCGGGCGTGGGCGTGCCCCGGCTGCGTCCGCCGAAGGTGATCGCCCTCGATCCCGGGCATGGCGGTCGCGACCACGGCAAGGTCAACGACGCGCTCAAGGTGAACGAGAAGTCGCTGACGCTCGACACCGCGCGCCGCCTGAAACAGCTGCTCGAGGCCGACGGCTATCGCGTCGTGCTCACGCGGGACGACGACCGCTTCCTGGAACTCCCGGACCGGCCCGCGGCGGCGAGCGCGGCCGGCGCCGACCTGTTCATCAGCATTCACTACAATGCGCTGGACCGCGACCGGCGGACCTCGGGCGTCGAGATCTTCACCTTCGCGCCGCAGCACCAGCGTTCCACGCAGGCGTGGATGCCGGGAGAAAAGGACGATACCGAGCGGCAACCGGAGCCGGGCAATGTCTACGACTACTGGAACGCGATGCTCGCACACGCGCTGCACCGCCCGTTCGTGCGCGACCTCAAGGCCTCGGACCGCGGCAAGAAGCTGATGCACGCGGGCGTGCTGCGCTCGTTGCGCTGCCCGGGCGCGCTCGTCGAGTGCGGCTTCCTCTCGAGCGATGTCGAGGCGCGCAAGATCGCAACCCCCGCGTACCGCCAGCAGATCGCCGAGGCTTTGCGCGCCGGCGTGCGCGCGTACGCCGACCAGCTCAACCGGATTTCCCAAGGCCCAACCAAAACCTCCGCGCGCTCCGGCGCGTCCCACTCATCATGAACAAACTCCGTTCGTTGCTGCTTGCCGCTGGTCTGGCGGCGCTGCTCACCCCCGCCGTGCAGGCGTGGGACTATGAAGGCCACCGTCTGATCAACGGCGTGGCGCTCGCGTCCCTCCCCAAGGACTTTCCCGCTTTCGTCCGCGCCCCGGCCAATACCGAGCGCATCCTTTTCCTGGCCGGCGAGCCCGATCGCTGGCGCAATGCGGCCGATGACCTGCCGCTGCAGCAGGTGAACGGCACGAATCACTATCTCGACTACGAGCAGTTGGCCGAAGCCGGGCTGGACCCGGCGAAGGTGCCGTCGTTCCGCTACGACTTCGTCACGACGTTCGCCGCGGCGCGGGCCAAGAACATCGCCCACTTCGAACCGATCGATCCGAAGCGAAACAAGGAGCACTCGCAGGAGTGGCCGGGCTTCGCGCCCTGGCAGGCCACCGAGATGTTCGGCCAGCTCCGTTCCGCGTTCTCCTACCTGCGCGCCTACGAGGAGCGCGGCACGCCCGAGGAGGTTGCCCAGGCCCAGGCCAACATCCTCTACATCATGGGCGTCATGGGCCACTATGTCGGCGACTGCTCGCAGCCGCTGCACGCCACCGCGCATCACCACGGCTGGGTCGGCCCGAATCCCAAGGGCTACACGACGTGGCGCGGGATCCACTCCTGGATGGACGGCGGATTCCTGGCCAAGGCGGGGATCAAGCTGACGGACCTGCTCCCGCAGGTGGAGACGTCGCTGCCCATTTCGCTGGCGCCCCGCGAGGACGGCCGCGACCCGATGTTCGTGAAGTTCATGGAGTACGTCACCGCGCAGAACGCGCAGGTCGAGCCGCTCTATGCGCTCGAGAAAGCCGGCAAGCTCGGCCACCACGAGCAGCCGATCACTGACGAGGGCCGCCGTTTCGTCACCGGCCAGCTCGTCGTCGGCGGGGAAATGCTCGGCGCGATGTGGGCGACCGCCTGGAAGACCGCCGCGCCGGATACGTACCTGCTGAACTATCTCGCGAATCGCAAAGCGCGTGCCCAGGGCCTGCGTCCGCCGCCCGAATCGCCGCTGCCCGCGAAGTCCGCGAAGTAACGCGGGCTAGGTCGCGTCCGGTCCGCTCGCGGTTGAGGCGCGGGCGCTGGCGCGGTACTGGATGACCCGGACCTTCTCCGTGGTCACGAGACCGCCGCTCATCATCGGCTCGAGCACGGGGAGGAACGCGTTGATCTTCGCCTCCTCGTCGACGATCTCGATGACGAGGGGCAGGTCGACGGAGAGCCGCAGGATCTTGCTGGTGTGCAGCCGGCTCGAGCGGCCGAATCCGATCGGGCCGCGCAGCACGGTGGCGCCGGCCAGGTGCTGGGCGCGCGCCTTCAGCACGATCGCCTCATGCAGCGGGTGGCCTTCGTAGCGGTCGGATTCACCGATGAAGATGCGCAGCAGGACGGATTCGGCGGGGAGTTCCATGTTAGCCTTTCAACTGGTTGATCGCTTGCGCGCAGAGATAACCGAGCCAGACGGCGACGAGGCAGATGACGACGGAGGCGACGGTGTAGCTGCCGGCGCGAAACCATTCGCCCTCCTGCGCGAGGTTGAGGGTTTGCAGGCTGAAGGAGGAAAACGTCGTGTAGCCGCCGCAGACGCCCGTCATGAAGAAGTGTCGCGTGGTGCTGCTGGCGAACACGCGCCCCTCGGGCGCCGTCAGCGTGGCGAAGAACCCGATGACGAAGGAGCCGGTCACGTTGATGAGCAGTGTGCCCCACGGAAACGTCTCGCCGAGCTGGTTCGAAACGAGGCCGTTGAGCCAGAAGCGAGTGACGCTGCCGAGCGCGCCGCCGAGGGCGATGACGAGATAGAGGAGCATGCGGGCCGGTCGAAGCGAAGCCGGGCGGACGTGGCTTGGCAACGGGACAGTGGGGTATCGGCGACGCTGCGGGCCGCGCGGTTCGGCGGCGGACCGGGCGCGGTCTGCGGGCACAAAAAAGGCGCGCCGGAAAGGCGCGCCGAGAGTGAGGAGGTGGGGCCGGGTGGAGGCGCTGCGCCTGCCGCTGGTGCCCGACCTCAGATCTTTTCCACGATCTTGTCGGCGAGGCCGTAGTCGATCGCTTCCTTCGCGTTCAGGTAGAAATCGCGATCGGTGTCCTGGTTGATCCGCTCGAGCGGCTGGCCGGACGAAGTCGCGAGGATCTGGTTCAGCTCGAGCCGGAGTTTCTCCATTTCCTTGGCCTGAATGTTGATGTCGGTCGCGGGGCCGACCATGCGGCCGGAGATCAGCGGCTGGTGGATGAGCACCCGCGAGTGCGGGTACAGGTATCGCCGGCCCTTGGAGGCGCCGCAGAGCAGGATGGATCCCATCGACGCGGCCATGCCGGTGACCACCACGTTGATCGGCGACGAGATGAGCTTCATCGTGTCGAAGATCGCCATACCCGCGGTGATCGAGCCGCCCGGGGAGTTGATGTAGAAGGTGATGTCCTTTCCCGGGGCGACGGACTCAAGATAGAGCAGCTTCTCGGTCAGGTCCTTGGCGGTCTCGTCGGTGACGGCGCCCCAGAGGAAGATTTTCCGCTGCTCGAGGAACTTGCGCTGGATGAGCATCGCGACGGGCGCGTTCTTCTTCACCAGGAGTTCGTCCTGGCTCTCGTCGTCATCATCGTCGTCATCGGAACGAGGGACGGGCGCCGACAGGCCGGGCTGAAGATTGTCGAAATGCATAGGCCGGGAACGTTGCGAGCGGCCTGCCATTTGGCAAGCCGCCGCGGGCGAGGCGCGAATCGCGGGCAGGCCGCGAATCGCGGGTAAGGTTTAGGGAGTAAGGTGTAAGGGACTTGTTCCAGGCTGCGACGCCCTCGCGGACGGGAAGATGAGGGCCGGGACGAATGGCACCGCCAAGGGCCCAGGGGGGGCAGGACTCGCCGGCGAGACGGCGGGTCTCGAGGGCGGCCTGAGGCTGCGGCTACTTTGCCGGCGCGGCTTTCGCGTTCCAGACGGAGAGCGCGTTGGCGCTGCCTTGGGCGCGCACGCCATTGTCGCTCAGAATCTCCTCCGTGGCGGCGATGCAGTCGTTGCGGGGGAGGACGATGGCTTCGCTCATGCGGCCGGCGAACTCGATGGTGATGTAGTCCTCCTGGGCGTCGCGGAGGAGTTCGACCAGGTGTGGGAGATTCTTCACGTGCTTGCCGTTGACGGTGTCGATGACGCGCCCGATCGGGGTGTTGTAGCCCTTGGCGAGCTTGTGGGGAAAGAAGGGCGAGGCGACGACCACCAGGGCTTCGCCGGGGAAGGCGGGCTGGTCGCCGCGGCGGGTGAGAATGGGGCTGGCCATGGCGCTGAACGCTCGCATGACGGTCACGGCGTTGCTGCCGCCCATGCTGTTCGCGAAGTCGGCGGTCAGCGTGGAGAAGACGAACGGGCCATAAACGAAATAGTCGGGATAGGCCCCGTCGAGGTTCTCCATCAGGGAGGGGCGATCGTTGAAGACCGGGAGCTGGATCTCCACGGGCTTGCCGGCGCGAACCACCGTGAGCGGCACTTTGCCGTCCTTCGCGTACTTCTGGACGAGATACTGGAATCGCACGCGCAGGTTCGAGCCGATCTTCACCATGCCCTGGTTGTCGACCGGCGTGTCGCCGATGCGCGTGATGACGTCCCATTTCTTCAACGGGTAGCCCGGATCGGCGAGGTAGGGCTCGTGCACCATGATGCCCTCGACCTCCTTGCCGAGCTTGAGGTAGCCCGCGAGCGCGGGGTTCTCCATGTCCTGGAGTTCGTCGTACATGGCGGGTTTGCCGTCGTACTTGCCGTCGGCGACGTCGGCCAGGAACAGGTTAATCTCCTCGTTGGGGATGATGTAGCCGATGTTCTGCGCGCCGCTCAGGTTGCTGAAGGCGAGGCCGATCATCTTGTCGCCCGAGATCGCCGGCCCGCCGCTGTTGCCGCGGTTGATGGCGGCGTCGATCTGGATCCGGAGCCCGGATACGGGCGGGTGGTAGCCGGCCCATTCGATGCGGGAGACGATGCCCTTGGTGATCGAGAGGCTGGTGCCACCGGCGGGGTAGCCGTATGCCATCACCGGCACCTTGATGTCGGGCAGCGTGTTGGCGCGTGCGATCGGAGGCCGGGTGTCGAAGAAGCTCTCGTCCTCGAGCTTGAGCACGGCGAGGTCGATGCCGGGCGCGATGGTCTCGATCGTGGCGGAGATCTTGTCTCCGGCCTGGTTGCCCTGCACTTGGACCTGGCTGGCGTAGAGCACAACGTGGGCGTTGGTGAGGATACGCTTGCCCTCGATGATGACGCCGCTGCCGGTGACCTCACTGGGGGGTGATTTCGACCAGGGACGATACAGGTCGGGCCGGCGCATCGTGGCGAAGATCTTCACGACCGCGTTCTCGATCGCGTCGACCTTGGGGTCGGTGGGCGCGGGGTTCGCGGTGACCGGGCCGGCGGTGGGATCGGGCGCCGGGGGCGTGGCCGCCTCATCGGCGGCAAAGGTGGAAGTCGCTGCGACCAAGCCGACGGCCAACGCAAACAGCGGGGCGCGGCGCAGGAAGGACGGGATGCACGGGGGTAGGCGCATGGTGCGGCAAGGCAATGAAGCGCCGGGCCGGAACGCCAGAGCCATTTTACCCTGCGGCGCCGCGGCGGATGCTGGATTTGCGGTACGTGCCCGGCGCGGCTGGCGGCGCCCCGGGACGGTCAGCCGCGGATCTGGCCGGTACCCTCGATCAGGAACTTGTGCGAGCAGAGTTCGCGCAGGCCCATCGGACCGCGGGCGTGCAGCCGATCGGTGCTGATGCCAATCTCGGCGCCGTAGCCGAACTCGAAGCCGTCGGTGAAGCGCGTGCTCGCGTTCCAGTAAACCGTGGCGCTGTCGACCGCGGCGAGGAATTGCCGCGCCGTCGGCTCGTCGCGCGTCACGATCGCGTCACTGTGGTTGGAGCTGTCGCGGTTGATGATCGCGATCGCGGTCGGGCAGGAGTCCACCACGCGCACCGCGATGACATAATCGAGAAACTCGGTCTGATAGTCGGCCTCGGTGGCGGGCACGGTCGGGATATCGGCGGCGGCGAAGATGGCGGCGCTGGCGGCATCGCAGCGCAGCTCGACCTTGCGGGCGCGCAGCGCGCGGCCGACGGCGGGCAGGAACGTCGGGGCGATGTCGCGATGGACGAGGAGCTGCTCGGCGGCGTTGCACACGCTCGGCTTGGAGGTCTTGGCGTTGACCACGATTGCCTCGGCCATGGCGGCATCGGCCTGGGCATCGACGTACACGAAGCACACGCCCTTGTAGTGCTTGATGACGGGAATGGTGGAGTTCTGCGCCACGAAGCGGATGAGGCTCTCGCCGCCGCGCGGGATGATGCAGTGGATGAGGGTGTCGAGCTTGAGGAGGGTCGTGAGCGCCGCGCGGTCGGTCGTGGGCACCAGCTGCACGGCATCGGCGGGCAGGCCGGAGTCGGCGAGCGCCTTTGCGATCAGGGCGGCGAGGGCGGTGTTGGTGTGGAAGCACTCCTTGCCGCCGCGGAGGATGGCGGCGTTGCCGCTCTTGAGGCAGAGCACGGCGCAGTCGACGGTCACGTTGGGCCGAGCCTCGTAGATGATGCCGATCACGCCGATCGGGACGCGGACCTTGCGGATGTGCAGGCCGTTCGGGCGGGTGATGTCTTCGAGCAGTTCACCGACGGGGTCGGGCAGGGCCACGACCTCGCGCACCGACGCGGCGAGATGCTGCAGCCGCTTCGCGTCGAGCGTGAGCCGGTCGCGCGCGGCGGCGTTGAGCGCCTGGGCTTCGGGGGAGGCGAGATCCCGCTGGTTAGCGAGCAGCAGTTCACCGTGCGCGGCGTCGATCAGGTCGGCGAGTCGGGCGAGGGCGACGTCCTTGCGCGCCGACGGGGTCGTCGCCAAAGCGTAGGACGCCGCGCGGGCGCGTTGGGCAAGCGAGGTGACGAGTTCGGCGATGGCGGCGGACATGGGAGGCGAAACTTGCCTGCAGAAACCCGCGGTGACAAGGCCGCGGCGCCGCGGATGACGCGGAGCTTGTCGTTCGCGTTTGCGTAATGGTTCTCGGTCTCGGGTGTTTACGCCGCCGCCCGGGCTCACTCGAAGAACCGGCTGCGGTTGAGCTTCCAGATGGAGAAGGCCATGACGCCGGCGGCCATCGCGGCGAGGATGCCGATCTTGGGCAGGATCTCGAGGAGCGGGCGGCCGGCCCAGAGGACGTCGGCAAAGCCCTCCACCGACCAGTACACGAGCGTCAGCTTGCTGATCGACTGGATGGTGTCGGGCATGAAGCTGACCGGAAACCAGGCGCCGCCGATGGCGCTCATCGAGATCACGAGGAACGTCGCGATGCCGGAGGCGGCTGGCGCGCTCGGGGCGACCGCGGCGACGAAGAGGCCGAAGGCGGAGCAGGCGGCGGCGGCGCTGAGCGCGACGGCAAACAGCGCGCCGGCGTGCCCGAGCAGGTCGAGGCCGAAGAAGATGCGGCCGGCGACGAACATCGCGCCGATCTGCACCAGCCCGAGCGCGATCCCGAAGAGGAACCGCGCCCACACGATGTGCGCCGGACGCACGGGAGAGGAGAGGAGCCGCTGGAAGACGCCCGTGCGCCGCTCCTCGAAGAGCGAGTTGGCCGCGCCACTCACGGCGAAGAGCAGGAACATGACCGCGTAGCCGCCGACCATGCGCGCCGCCATCGGGTTCTTCACCTCCAAGCCGGCGACCTGCTCCTTCTCGAAGCGGACGAGCTGGGAAAACACGTCCTTGGCCTTGTCGCCGGTCGCCGCCGTCGCGCCGTTGGCTGGTTCGGCCGCGGTGCCGAAGACGTCGCCCGCCTCGATCCGCTTGAGGACCGCGGCACGTTCGGTGCCGAAGGCGGAGGAGACGGCCGAGGCGATCGCGCCGTTGAACGCCTCCTGGCGCTCCGCGCCGAGGAAGCTCCGGGCGCGCCGCTGCAGCGAGCTGCCCAGGAGCTGGGGCACATTCGAGAACACCGTCTTCTGCAGGACGCCGTTCACCATCTGGGATTCGATTTCGTTGCGCGGATTGGTGAGGAACCGCAGGTGCACGCCGAGTGCGTCGTCGCGCAGGAGATCGGCCGGGATGATCAGGGCGTGGCGGTAGGCGTTGTCCCGGAGCGCGGTGCGGATCGCCGCCTCGGTCAACAGCTGCTCGACGCCTTGGGCGTCGCGCTGCGTGGTGATGACGCGGAACGTCTTCTCCGCCTGCAGCGCGGCGACAAGTTTCACCGCGGCGGGCTCGGGGCTCAGGTTGAGGACGGCCAGGGTGATGCCGGTGGGGCCGGACTCCTTGCCGTACAGGCCGAAGACGTGGCCGAAGAGGTAGATCAGCACGACGGGAACGACGAACGTGATGACGATCGCGGCGCGGGCGCGGCGGAAGCTCAGGAGGGCCTGGCGGAAGAGGACGAAGGTCGGGGACATGGCGGGTCAGTTGTCGCGGAGGTTGCGGCCGGTGAGGTGGAGGAACACCGCCTCGAGCGAGGGACGGCGGGTGACGAACAGTCGCGGCGAAAGCCCGAGCGACTCGGTCAACGCGAAGAAGGCCGAGAGCCGGTAATCGGCGCGGGGCCGGAAATGATAGCTGCCGTTTTCGCGGCCCAGCGTGCCGTGGGTGCCCAACTGGCCCACCAGCGCGGCGGTGGCGTCGCCGGCGGGGAACGAAATCTCGTCCTCATAGGGGAGCTGGTTGAGCAGCTCGCCGACGGTGCCGAGCGCGAGGATGCGGCCATGGTCGATCACGCCGACGCGCGAGCAAAGCCGCTCGGCCTCCTCCATGTAGTGCGTCGAGTACACGATGGTGACGCCGGCGCGGTTGAGCTGCTGCAGGTATTCGAAGATCGCGTTCCGCGACTGCGGGTCGACGCCGACGGTGGGTTCGTCGCACAGCAGGAGCTTCGGCCGGTGGAGGAGGGCGGCGACGAGGTTCAGCCGGCGCTGCATGCCGCCCGAGAACTCCTTCACGATCGACTTGCGCCGATCGCTGAGCTGGACCGCCGCGAAGGCCTCGTCGAGTCGCGCGCGCAGATCCGCGCCGCGGAGCCCCTGCAGTTCGCCGAAGATCCGGAGGTTTTCCTCTGCGGTGAGATCCGGGTACAGGGCGAGGTTCTGCGGCACGAGCCCGAGCTGGCCCCGCAACTCCGGGCGGGGCGTCAGCGGCTGCCCGTCGATGATAACCGTGCCCTGGTCGGGCCGGCGCAGGCCGGAGGCGAGGGACATCAGCGTGGACTTGCCGGCGCCGTTGGGGCCGAGGAGGCCGAAGAATTCGCCAGGATGAATCTCGAGCGAGACGTCATCAAGCGCGACGAGCGGGCCATACCGGCGGGTGACGGCCTGGAGCTGGAGCAGCGGGGTGGAGGACATGGGAAGGAAGGTGGATGGAACGCCGCCATCGTACGCCATCCGGCGGGGGGCGGTCTATCGGCGGGAAGTCACCGCGCGGCCATGGTCGGCACCATGACTTTCTTCCTATCGCCGGATTTGAGCCGGCCTGCTAGGCTGGCGCCGATGCTTGAGACCGCCGGCTTCAAACACCGCCACACGGGCACCCTCTACGGGGCGTTCGCCACCGCGACCGTCGTTCTGACGTGCTATGGCGGCTTCTTCGCGCAGCAGCGCTACTACACCTCGGAGTGGATGGTGCCGGTGGTCTTCGCGCTCGGCGCGATCCACGTGGCGGTCGCCATCCTGATCGGGTGGGAACGGCCGGATGCGTCGAAGGCGTACTACGTGGCCTACTACACGTTCCAATGCGCGCTGCTCACCGCTATCCTGTTCCTGAGCCCGAGCCGGGGCTTCATGGCGATCGTGGTGCTGCCCACGGTGAGCCAGGCGATGTTCGAGCTGCGCCTCGGCTACGCGCTGCTGCTCGCCGGCTATCTTTTCGCCGCGTGTGCCGCCGTGTGGGTCGTGCCGTACGGCTGGACGGCGGCAGGGACGGCGATCATCAACTACGCCACCGCTTTCGTCTTCACGATCGTGTTCTCGCTCATCTCGCGCCAGGCGCTGCTGGCCCGGAAGCGCGAAACGCAATTGCGCGAGGAGGTGGAGGCGGCCAACCGGCAGCTGCGCGCTTACGCCTCGCAGGCGGAGGAACTGGCGACCACCCGCGAGCGCAACCGCCTCGCCCGGGAGATCCACGACGGCGTCGGTCATTACCTGACCGTGATCAAAACCCAGCTCGACGCCGCGGCGGCGCTCCTGCCCGCGCAGCCCGATCGGGCGCGCGAGACCGTCGTCAAGGCCGCGCGCCTCGCCGCGGAGTCGCTCGACGATGTTCGCCGGTCGGTCGGCGCGCTGCGCACCGATGCGACGCGTCCGGCGCTGGTGGCCTCGCTGCAGGGGCTGGCGCAGGATGCCGGCTTGCCGGTAACCCTGCGCGTGGAGGGCGAGGTGCGGACGCTGCCGCCGGCGGCGGAACACGCGCTATTTCGCACGGCGCAGGAAGGATTGACCAACGTGCGGAAGCACGCACGGGGCGCGTCGCGCGTCGAGGTGGTGCTCGATTTCCGGCCGGCGGGCCGGGTGACGCTCTCGGTTCGTGACGACGGTCCCGGCCTGCCGCCCGGCGCCGCGCCCGCGGCGGGCTTTGGGCTGCGCGGAATCCGCGAGCGCGTGGAGCTTCTCGGCGGGATGGCCCGCGTGGAAAACGGCTCGACCGGCGGCTGTACGCTGAGCATCGAGGTGCCCGTATGAAGAAGCTGCGCATCCTGCTCGTCGACGACCAGTCGCTGTTCCGGGAGGCACTGCGGACGCTGCTCTGCCTCCAGCCTGACTTCGAGGTCGTGGCGGAGGCGGAGAACGGTGAGCGGGCGCTCGCCCTGGCGCAGGCGCATCGTCCGGACGTGGTCCTGATGGACCTGCGCATGCCGGTGCTGGGCGGAGTGGAGGCGACGCGTCGCTTGCTCGCGACGATGCCCACCGCGCGGGTGGTCGTGCTGACGACGTTCGAGGAGGATGAGGAGATTTTTGCGGCGATGCGGGCGGGGGCGCTGGGCTACCTGCTGAAGGCGTGTTCGGCGGAGCGCCTGTGCGGGGCGGTGCGCGCGGCGGCGCAGGGCACCTCGGTTCTGGAGCCGTCGGTCGCGGCGCGGCTGATGGCGGGACTCGCGCCGGCGGCGGCGACGCGGCCAGCGCCCGCACCGGTGGCGCTGCCCGACCCGTTGTCGGAGCGCGAGCATGACGTGCTGCGGCTATTGGCGGCCGGCTGCAGCAACAAGGAAATCGGCGCGCGGCTGAACATCGCGGAAGGCACGGTGAAGAACCACATGACGAACGTGCTCGGCAAACTCGGCGCACTCGACCGCACGCAGGCCGCGCTCAAGGCCCGCGAATTGGGGCTGGTCTGAGCAGGGTATTCGCGGTCTGTCTTTGCGACGAAGTCACTGGCGCCTTTGGCTGGTGACGAAGGAGGCCAGGCGGCTTCATCCAACAATTCTGAACCGTTTCGGGTGCTGAACGGACTTATCTGTGTTGTGTACCCCTTGCCTGAACAAATCGCCGATCAGCTGCTGGTGATGGATGCCCAGGCTGGGTGCTACGCCGCGTTGGAACAGCTGATCGCTCGGTGGCAAAAGCCTCTCTGGGGTCATGCCTTTCGTCTGACCGGTCGGTCTGACGCGGCGTGGGATATTTCCCAGGATAGCTGGCTGGATATCGTGCGCGGACTCGCACGCCTGAAGGAAGCCGACAGGTTCGGCGCGTGGGCTCACCGGATCGTGCGCAACAACGCGAGCGATTGGGTTCGGCACCACGCGTCGCGGGTCGCAGCCGAGGGCCAAGCTGAATTGGAGGCGCGCGGATCGACCGTCGAACCGGCGCAATTTGAGGTCGCGGTCGATGTGCACTGCATTCTGCGCTGCCTGTCCACCCCTTCCCAGGATGTTTTGAGTCTGTACTATCTCAAGGGCTGCGGGTTGGCGGAAATTGCCGAGGCGCTCGGCAAACCTGAGGGTACCGTGAAATCGCGACTGCACACCGCGCGCGCTGAATTTCGGAGAACCTGGGAGTCGTTTAGCAGTGTGCACGCGGCAACTCGGCCCGAAACCAGAAAGGAACCGACAACATGAACGACAAGACGGTCGAAAAGATCATCGAGGACAGCTACGATGAATCGAAGGAGGAGGGCCTGCGGTCCATCGTGCGGGACTTTTACTCCCGAAAGCTCCTGGCGAGCGTGGTCGCGGCATGGACGGTGGCCGCCTTCTGCATCGCCGTAGCCGTGTTCAGCGGCGTGCAGTTTCTCAGGATGGACGAAACCAAGTGGCAGATCATGTACGCGGCGCTGTTTGTCGTGAGTGCACACGGGCTTGATGTGGTGAAGATTTTCGCCTGGCAGCTTGCCCATCGGCAGAACCTCAAGCGGGACATCAAGCGGCTGGAGCTGAGGATTGCGGAGTTGAGCGCGGCATTGAAGAAGTGATTCAATAATCGCCTGGGAAGCCCTTTCGTAACCAGGCTCGCCACGAGGAGCTCCGGCCTCGTAACTGCATTGTTGATGCCGCTGCACAAATCCAAGGATCCGCTTCACGGGATCACCCTCGAGAAACTGCTCACCGAGCTGGTGGCCAAGTTGGGCTGGGAGGGACTGGCCTACCGGATCGACATCCGCTGCTTTCGGTTCGACCCGAGCATCAAGTCCAGCCTGATTTTCCTCCGAAAGACGCCCTGGGCCCGCGCCAAGGTCGAGCAGCTCTACGTTTCAGTTTTCGCTGCCGCGAAAACTGAAAATGGGGAAGGCGGGAAGGTGGACGGGGAGGCGTAGCGAGAACCGGGAGGATGGGAGGGCTCGAACGTGAGCGAGAGAGAGGGGGCTTTCGAGAACCAGCGGGATTCGGGCTTACCCGCAGGCGTGGCGGCTTTGAATCACCGCAAACGCTTCCGCTTTCACTCTCACTCCTGAGGTTACCTTCCCGTCCGCCCCCTCACTCCCTCATTCCTTCACTCCCTTATCCCCTCGCCTGAGGTCACGCCCGCGGGCGTGACCTCAGGCGTGACTTTCGTCGGATGTGGCGGGTTGGGGCGACCTGCTAGGGTGGGTGCGTTCTCCTGCACCACTCATGAACGGCCTTTTCGACGATCTCACCGCTGCCCTCCGTCACCTGCGCAGGGCGCCGGCGTTCTCGCTCCTCGCGATCGCGATGCTCGCGCTGGGGATCGGCGCGAATGTCGCGATCTTCTCGATCTTCCAGTCGATCGTCCTCCGGCCCCTGCCTTATCCGCAGCCGGAGCGGCTCGTGGGCTTCAAATCGCTCAATGCCGCCAAGGCGCTCACGCAGCCTGCTCTGTCGCTTTCGGATTTCCGCGATCTGCGCGGCCGGGTGCAGTCGTATAGCGCGCTGGCTGCCTTTCGGCCCGATTTCGTCGGCTATGCGCCGGCTGGCGCGGACCCAGTTCAACTCGTCTGCGGCCGCGTCACGGAGGAGTTCCTCGCCGCGTTCGGCGTCACGCCGCGAATCGGCCGCCCTTTCCAGGCGGGCGAGTTCAGCTACGATGGCGCGCGCGTGGCCATCCTGAGTCACGCGGCCTGGCAAAGGCACTTTGCCGGCGACCCGGCGGCGGTCGGCCGCACCGCGGTGTTCGATGGCGAGGCGGTCACGATCATTGGCGTGATGCCGGAGGATTTTCGGGAACCCGAGTTTGCCGACGTATGGCTGCCGTTTCCGGCGGAGGCGCCGGAGAACCTGGCGCGGGATTCGCGTTTCTGGACGACGGTCGGGCGCCTCAAGCCCGGCGTGAGCGTCGCGGCGGCGCAGGCGGAAGCCACGGCGATCGCGGCGGCGCTGGCGCGGGAGTATCCGGCGACGAATCGGGGCTGGGGCATGGCGGTGCAGCCGCTGCTGGAGCTGCGCGTAGGCGGGCTGCGGGCGTCGCTGCTGCTGCTGCTGGGCGCGGTCGGTCTCGTGCTGCTGATCGCGTGCGTGAACCTCGCCAACCTGATGCTGGCGCGCGGCGTAAGCCGGGTGCAGGAGTTGGCGGTGCGGCTGGCGATCGGGGCGACCCCGGCGCGGCTTGCCCGGGCGGTGCTGCTCGAGAGCGTGCTGCTGGCGCTGGCCGGCGGCACGGCCGGCGTGGCGCTGGCGATGACGGCGCTGCCGGCGCTCGCGGCGCGGTTGCCGGCGGGACTCGTGCCGCGTTCGCATGCGATCGCGGTGGACGGCGCGGCGCTGGGTTTCGCGGTGGCGGTGTCGGTCGTGACCGGGCTGGTGTTTGGCGTGCTGCCGGCGTGGCAAGTTTGGCGGGCCGACGTGAACCACCTGATCAAGGCGGGTGGCGGGCGGGGCGGTTCGAACCGATTCGCGCACCGGGTGCAGGGCGCGTTGATCGTGGGGCAGGTCGCGCTGACCGTGGTGGTCCTGGCCGGCGCGGGGTTGTTGTTGCGGAGCCTGCTCTCGCTGCAGCGCACGGCGCCGGGCTTTGCGGCGGAGAACGTCGTCACGCTTCGTATCTCGCCGCCGCCGGCGCGGTGGCAGGACTTCCGCGAACTCGCCGACTACTACGAACGCGTGTTGGCGGAGTTGCGGCGCGAGCCGGGCGTGGAGGGCGTGGACCTCAACTGCAGCGCGCCCTTCAGCGGGATCACGCTGAGCTACCCCTTCTGGGTGCAGGGGCGGCCGGTGGAGGACGGCAACGCGGACGAAGCCGTGTTCAACTCGGTCGGCGTGGACTATCTTCGCGTGCTGCGGATCCCGCTGGTGCGCGGGCGCGGGTTTGAGCCGCGGGATAATGCCACCGGCGCGGCGGGCACCTCGGTGCCGCCGGTTTGCCTCGTCAATGTGAGCCTGGCGCGGCGGCTCTTCGGCGACGCCGACCCGATCGGCCAGCGGATTCGCACGGTGCCGTGGCTGACCAATGGCTATCGCGAAATCGTCGGCGTCGTGGCCGACGTGAAGCAGACCGGCGCGGCGGAGCCGCCGGGCGCCCAGGTGTACGTGCCGTTCCGGCAGTCGCCCTGGTTCTTTGCGACGCTGCTCGTGCGCACGCGGACCGCGACCGCGGCGGCGTTGCAGGCGGCGGTGCGGCGGGCGGACCCGACGCTGACGATGAGCGTGAGCAGCATGGAGGACGCGATCGCGGCGTCGGCCACGCAGCCGCGGCTGCGGGCGTGGTTGTTCGGGTGTTTCGCCGTGATCGCGCTCGGGCTCTCGGCCTTTGGCATCTACGCGAGCATGGCGTTCACGGTCGGGCAGCGGACGCGTGAGATTGGCGTGCGCCTGGCGCTGGGCGCCTCGCCGGGTGGAATCCTGGCCTGGGTGCTGGGGCGGGCGGGGCGGCTGGCGCTGGTCGGCGTGAGTTGCGGGCTCGTCGCGGCGCTCGCGACCACGCGGCTCCTGCGGGCGGCGCTCTACGGCGTCACGCCCACGGATCCCACGGTCCTGATCCTGCTGGTTTTCGGGTTGCCGCTGGTCGTGCTGGCGGCGGCGTTTGGGCCGGCGTGGCGGGCGGCGCGGTTGGAACCAACCCGCGCGCTGCAGGCCGAATAGAGACTTCGCTCCTTTCCACCATGAATCGCATACCACTGTTCTCTGTCGCCGCCGCGTTTATCGCGGCGCTGTTCGCGGGCGCGCCCGACGCGTCCGCCTCAATCGATGCCGCCCGCGAAGCGTTCCAGAAGCGGGATCTGCCCCGGGCCGCGGCGCTGCTGGAGCCGCTGACCGCCGAAGGCACGACCGATGCGGCCGCTTGCCACCTCGCGAGCCAGGTCTGGCTCGAGCAGAAGGACAGCGCCCGGGCGGTGACGCTGGCGCAGAAGGCGGTGACGCTGGATGGGGGCAACGCCGAGTACTTCACGCAACTGGGCCTGGCGCTGAGCCGACGGATCAACGAGGTCGGCTTCATGCAGAAGGCGGCGATGTCGGGGAAGCTCCGCAAGGCCTTTGAGCGGGCGGTTGAGTTGGACCCCAAGAACCTGACCGCGTTGATCGGACTCACGCGGTATTACGTGAACGCGCCGGAGATCGCCGGCGGCAGCCTGGAAAAGGCGAAGGCGTGCGCCGAGAAGCTCGTGGCGCTCGATGCGTTCGTGGGGAACATGGAACTCGGCTCGATCGCGGAGAAGCAGGAGCAACCCGAGGTGGCGTTGAACCACTATCAGGCCGCGGCGGAACTGAAGCCGGACCACGTTGGCGCGCTGGCCCGTTGTGGGCGCGTGCTTGGCCGGCTGGGCCGGACCGAGGAGGCGCGGGCGCGCTTCGAAGCCGCGCTCAAACTCGACCCCAACAACGAAGGCGTGAAGCGCGCCCAGGCAGCGCTGCGCCCCGCCAAGTAGGGCCACCGGCGGGACGCCCGCAGCCGTTCTGTGACGCTGTGACGCCCTAACCCCGCCTCAAAATGTGACGCGGTGACGCCCTGACCCCGTTTCGGGGGCGATGGGGTCAGGGCGTCACAGCGTCACATTCCTGAGATGGGGCATCGCACAACGGGGGGCGCGGGCTTGGGGGCCGAGCGGGGAGGGCGTTCGATGGGAGGGATTGGGGCCGGTTGATGACTCCTGCATTCCCGTTCACCTCTTTGTCGCGGCTTGCGCGTCTTAGGCGTTGAATGCTGTCTCTGAACTCTTCCTTCCCCATGCGCCTGGTGCCTTCCTGCGTCGCGGTTCTCGCCATCCTCCTTGCCCCACTGGCCCTTATCGCGGCCCCGGACACTCCACCGGCCGCTCCGGCGCCGGCCCGCATTGATCGGCAGGCGCTCGTGACGCGGCACAACCCGCACGTCACCACCGTCGACCCGTGGGCCTCGCTTTCCGTCGGCAACGGGCAGTTCGCATTCACGGCTGACGTCACCGGGCTCCAGACGTTCACCGCCTACTACCTCGAGCACGGCATCACGACCGAGAGCGAGGCGCGTTGGCTCTGGCACGAGAATCCGAATCCCCAGGGCTACAAGCTCTCCGACGCCAACCGGCTGTTCACCGCCTATGGCCGCACGCTCGGCTATCCGACGAAATCGAGCGGGCCGGCGTCGGAGTGGCTGCGCCAGAACCCGCACATCCTCCCGTTGCCGCAACTCGCGCTCGACCTGGCGCGCGAGGGGGGGGCACCGCTCGCGCCGACGGAGCTATCCAACATCGACCAGACGCTCGACCTGTGGACCGGGACTGTGACCAGCCGCTACACGCTCGCCGGCGCGCCGGTCGTGGTGAAGGTGGCCTGCGATCCGCAACGCGACGCGCTGGCCGTGTGCATCGAATCCCCGCTCGTGGCCTCCGGGCGGCTCGGCGTGAAGCTCGCAATCCCGCGGGGGTACGATCTGCGCACCAAGAACAACCCGCCGCTGGACTGGTCGGCGCCGGAGTCGCACGTCACGCGCGTCCTGGTGCACACCAGCCGCCGCCTGGCGCTGGAACACGTCCGCGATACCACCCGCTACACGATCGCACTGGCAACGACGGCAGACGCCACCTTCGAGCCGGCCGGCGCGCACTCCTTCCGGATCGGCGCGACGGGCGCCGAGACGCGGCTTGAATTCACGATCGGCTACGCGCCGGGCGAACCCCTGGCGCTGCCGGCGCCCGCGGAGGTATTCACGGCGAGCGCAGCCCACTGGCCGTCCTTCTGGCGGAGCGGCGGCGCGATCGACTTTACCGGCAGCACCGACCCGCGGGCGGCGGAGCTCGAACGCCGGCTGGTGCTGTCGCAGTACCTCACGGCCATCCAATTTGCCGGTGATTTCCCGCCCCAGGAGACCGGCCTCACGATCAACACGTGGTACGGCAAGCATCACACCGAGATGATCTGGTGGCACGCGGCGCACTTTGCGCTGTGGGGGCGCGATTCGTTCCTCGTTCGGAACCTCGACTGGTACGTCCGCTCCCTGCCGGTGGCGCGGGCGGTCGCCAAGGAACGTGGCCTGCGCGGCGCGCGTTGGCCGAAGATGATCGGACCCGACGGACGGGAGAGCCCGGGCGGCAACCCGCTCATCGTTTGGAACCAGCCGCACCCGATTCACCTCGCGGAGCTCCTTTACCGGAACAACCCCTCGCCCGCGCTGCTGGCGCGCTACCGCGAACTTGTGCAGGAGTCGGCCGACGCGATGGCGTCGATGCTGCACTGGGATGCCTCCCGCCGCTGCTACCAGCTCGGGCCGCCGCTGTGGATTGCGCAGGAGATCTACGACCAGGCCACCAGCATGAATCCGACCTACGAGTTGAGCTACTGGTCGTGGGGCCTGCAGACCGCGCAGAAATGGCGGGAGCGCCTGGGCCAGCCGCGCAACGCCGAATGGGATCGCATGATCAAGCACCTCGCGCCGTTGCCCCAGAAGGACGGCAAGTACGTGGCGATCGAGTCGACGCCAGACACCTGGGACAACAAGGACAGCCGGCATGATCACCCCTCATTCCTGATGGCGCTGGGGCAGCTGCCGGGTGACGGCGTGGACCGTGCGACGATGGCGCGGACGCTGGACGCGGTGCTCGCGCACTGGGACTGGGAGACGAAGATCTGGGGCTGGGACTATCCGATGATCGCGATGACGGCGGCGCGGCTGGGCGAGCCGCAGAAGGCGGTCGACGTGCTCCTGAAGAGCGACAGCCCGAACAACCTCTACACGCCGAACGGCCATTGCCGACAACGCGGCGACCTTCCGGTATATCTGCCCGGCAACGGCGCTCTCCTCGCGGCGGCCGCCATGATGGCCGCGGGGTGGGACGGTGCGCCGACCCAGGACGCGCCCGGCTTCCCGCGCGACGGCACCTGGGTCGTCCGGCACGAAGGCCTACGTCCACTGCCCTGACCGGCGGTGCCGGCGGGCTTGCCCGGGAGCCTGTTTTTACCACGTTGCGGGGCGGCGCCAGCGGCGTCGCCCGGAGCGAGTTTCGCGCGGAACGATCCCGGAATCGGACCGTCTTGCGAACGCTCGCTCGCCGGGCTGGACCAACCCGGCAAACCTCCAACCCTCCTTATGATGAAAACACCCCACGTCTGTGCGCTGCTTGCCGCCGCCGCGCTGTTTCTCCCCTCGCTGCAGGCCGAAGGCCCTTTCCGCAATCGCGACAACAAGAGCACGAACGACAGCGGTGAACCCGGCTACCCGGTGCCGTACCAGTTGCCGACGGTCCAGGAAGTGACGGACACCCTCGCGCGCATCCGGGATTTCATGAATGCGTCGGTGGGGACGCGGATCGTGGACAGCAAGACCGGCCAGGAGATCACGGACCTGACGAACCCGGTGGAGACGGCCTCGATGGAGCGCGGACCGGACAATTTCAGCCCGCTGGCGTATGAGATGGGCGTGGTGCACGCCGGCATGCTGCGGGCGACGGAGGTGACCGGTGACCCGAAGTTCGCGGAATTCACGCGCAAGCAGATGGAGTTCATCGGGCGGGCGCGGCCCTACTTTGCGAAGGTCGCGGAGAAGTACGGCGTGGATCGAAACGGGATGCGCCCGGTGCTGCAGCCGCGGTCGCTCGATGACAGTGGCTCGATGTGCGCGGCGTTGATTCGCGCGCGGATGGCGAAAGTCGGTCCCGACTTAAAGCCCCTGATCGACCTCTGGAGCGATTACATCGCGACCAAGCAGTTCCGGCTCGAGGACGGCACGCTGGCGCGGCAACGGCCGCAGGCGGCGTCACTCTGGTCGGATGATTTCTACATGAGCATCCCCGCGCTGGCGGAGATGGGCCGCCTGACCGGCGAGCGGAAGTGGTTCGATGATGCCGTGAAGCAGGTGATCCAGATGTCGGCGCGGGAGTTCAACCCGACGCTCGGCCTCTACACCCACGGCTGGAACGCGAACAATCCGGACGCGCCGCAGTTCTACTGGGGCCGGGCGAACGGCTGGGCGGTGCTGGCGATGTGCGACCTGCTCGACGTGCTGCCGAAGGATCATCCCGGCTATCCGCGCGTGATGGCGCAGCTCAAAGCGGTGCTGCACGGCGTGGCGCAGTACCAGGGTGGCATGGGCCTGTGGCACCAGATGCTCGACCGGAACGACTCGTATCTGGAGACCTCCGCCTCGGCGATGTTTGTGTATGGCATCGCGCACGCGGTGAATGAAGGCTGGATCAGCCCGACGACCTACGGCTCGATTGCTCAGGCCGGCTGGGTCGGCCTGACCACGCGCGTGAACGACAAGGGCCAGGTCGAAGGCACGTGCGTCGGCACCACCTTCGCGAGCGATCACATCTATTACTACAACCGCCCGGCCAGCGTGCGCGCGCTCCACGGCTACGGTCCGACGCTCCTCGCCGGCATCGAGATCATCCGGATGCTGAAGAACCCGGCCTTCACGATCGAAGTGAAGCTCCGCACGTACCACTACGTGCCGAAGGACGGGAAAACGAACTATCACGAGCACCAATGAAGGGAGTGAGGGAATGAAGGAGTGAGGACATGAGGGGCGGAAAGTGAGAGTGAAGGTGAACTCGTGAATCTCTTGGGCGTCCCGGTGTCCGAAGTGCTGCCCCTGCTCTCTCCCTCGAGCCTTCTCGACCGGCGGCGCCGGCCGATGGCGAGAACTGGACCCGAAAGGGCGACACTTTGAGAACGATCCTGTTGCTGGTTACCCTTGCGTTCGTCGCGATCGCGGAGGCGGCGGTGCCGCCGGGGTTGATGGATTTCTCGTCAGCCGGTTACCGCGGCGGCGGCGTGCCGCTGCCGCACGTGCCGGCACGCTTCGCGGTGGGGCCCTCGGGCGGGGATGACACCCGCGCGATCCAGGCGGCACTCGACGCGGCGGGACGGCTGCCGCTGGACGCGGCCGGGTGGCGCGGAGCCGTCGTGCTGCGACCGGGAACGTATCGCGTGGGCGGGCAACTGCGGCTCGCGGCGTCGGGGGTGGTGTTGCGCGGGGAACGCGCGACGCTGGTGGCCACCGGCGATGACCGCCGCACCCTGATCCAGGTCGGCGGGCGCAATGATCGCGGGCTGGGACGGCTGGTGCCGGTGCGGGGCAATGTCGCCGTCGGCACGACCGAGATCCCGGTGGAAACCGCGGCGGGCTTTGCGGTCGGTCAGCGCGTCCTGGTGCGGCGACCCAGCACGGCGGAGTGGATCGCGGCGCTGGGCATGACGAACTTCCCGGGACCGGGGCAGTACAAGGATGCGCGGCTCGATTGGGTGCCCGGTTCGCGGGACATCGAGTGGGAACGGACGATCGTGGCGGTCGACGCGGCGAACCGGACGCTGACGCTCGACGCGCCGCTCACGACGGCCCTCGAGGAGAAATTTGGCGGCGGCGCGGTGCACGTGCTGACCTGGCCCGGGCGAGTGCGGCAGGTGGGCGTCGAGTTTCTCGACTGTATCAGCGAAACGGACGCGACCAACCCGCAGGATGAAGAGCATGCGTGGATGGCGGTGGCGCTGGACGACGCGGAGGACGCGTGGGTGCGCGATGTGACCGCGCGGCGATTCGTGCTGTCCGCCGTGTGGATTGGCCAGCGGGCCCGGGCGGTCACCGTGCAGGATTGTGCCTATGCCGAACCGGTGGCGGAGGAGGCGGCTTGGCGGCGCGTGAGCTTTTACGTGGGCGGCCAGCAGGCGCTGGTGCAGCGATGCACGGCGGCCGGCGGCCGGCGGGATTTCGCGGCGGGACACTGCGCGGCAGGGCCGATCGTTTTCCTCGACTGCACGGCGGTGGAGGCGCGGGCGGACGCGGGACCGTTCGAGAGCTGGGCGAGCGGTGTGCTGTACGATCGCGTGTCGATCGCCGGGGCAGGGCTGGGCCTGATGAACCTCGGCGTGAAGACGCAGGGAGCGGGCTGGAACGCGGCGAACTGCGTCGTCTGGAACAGCGCCGCGGCGGGCAAGATTTGGATCGAGAATCCACCGGGTGCGGAGAACCAGGCCTTTGTCGACGCGGCCACGCCCTCGCTGTATCGCGCGCAGCTTGAATCGCGCGCCGGGCGTGACGCCCTGACCGCGCTGGCGCGCAGCGAGGCGCCGCAGGAGCTGGCGGAAATCGCGGCCGCGCCGGCGCCCGGGCCGGCACCGCGGCGCGAGCAGCATCCAATCGAAGTCCGCGGCGGGTATTTTGTCGTGGATGGCCGCGCGCTCTTCGGCGGTTCGCTGGGCAGTGCGCTGTGGAAGGGCCAATTGCCGCTGGGCCGCGAGACCGGCACGAGTCCGACGCGCTGGGCGCCGGGGCGGACCGGGCCGGGGTTGACGGAGGACCTTGCGGCGTTGACCGAGCGGATGCGTGCGCAGCGGGCGGCGATCTACTGGGCGTTTCCCGGACTCTGGTACGACCGGCGGCGCGACGATCACTCGATCGCGCTGCGCGAGGACGCGGATGTCTGGGCGCCGTTTGCGGAGATGCCATGGGCGCGGAGCGGCCGGGGTCGAAACGCGATGCAGCTGAGCAAGTACGACCTCACGCGCTTCAATCCCTGGTACTTCCGCCGCCTGCGCGAACTGGCCGACGAATGCGCCGCGCGCGGCCTGCTGCTGGCGTATCAGGTTTACGACAACCACAACGTGCAGGAGGCGGCGGCGCACTGGACGGACTTCCCTTGGCGGCCGTTGAACTGCGTGCAGGAGGTCGGGTTCCCGGAGCCGCCGGCGTACGAGAACGCCGGCCAGAACCGGCATCACATCGCCGACGCATTCTACGATTCAACGCATCCCGTTCGGCGTGACCTGCACGAGCGGTACATCCGTCACACGCTCGACGTGCTCGGCGCCGCGCCGAACGTGCTGGTCACGCTCGGGTACCAGTTCGCGGGGCCGCTGGAGTTCCAGCGGTTCTTCCTCGATACCGTCGCCGCCTGGCAGCGGGAGCACGGTTGCCGCGTGTACGTGGCGTTGCAGACGAGCAAGGCGGTGACCGATGCGATCCTGGCCGACCCGGCGCGGGCGGCGCTCGTGGACGTGATCGACCTGCGCTACTGGCAGTACCTGCCGGATGGGCAGCTCTTCGCCCCGGACGGGCAGGGGAAGCTGGCATTTCGGGAATTGCGGACGGCAGCGTTTGGGCGCGACGCCCTGCTCCGCAGCCGGCCCGAGTTGGTGTACCGCCAGGTCCGCGAGTACCGCGACCGGTATCCCGGCAAGGCGATCATCTGCGGGCACGCGGGCTTTGGATCGATTCCCGTGCTGATGGCGGGCGGAGCGGCGGCGGTGGTCGCCGAGTCCACGCTGCCGCGCGACGGCGCCAAGCGCGACGAGGCGGCGCTGCTGGCATTTGTCGCCGAGCACCTCGCGACGGCGTTGCCGGAGCTGAAGCCGATGGACGATCTGGCGGAGAACGCGTGGGTGCTGGCAGGGGAGAAACGAGGCGTGCTGCTGTATGCGTCGGAGGCCGCGCCGACCATCAGGCTGAAACGTGCGCTGCCGGCGGGGACGCGCGAGGGGCTTTGGTTCAACCCGGAGGACGGCACAGTGCGGCCGGCGCGGGTGGAGGCTGGCGCGACGACGATCGCCATGCCTACGGCCGGTTCCTGGCTTCTCTGGCTGCCGCGGTAGGCGGCGGGCCGGGCGGTCAGTCCCGGCGTAACTGACGACCAGGGATGAGAATAGGGATCCGGGTAGTTACCGCGCTTGCTTGTGGCTGGGTGTGTCCCTTCGGTGGACACGCTTCAGCTCTCCGGTCTCCCCAACCGTGACGTCCGTTCCTTTGTCCCCCGCCAGTGGGTTTCAGCACTGCGCGTGTTCGACTCGTGGACTCCGTTTTTACCAACGGATGCTCTGGCTCGCCGTCGGCGCAGTGGTGGCGGTGGGTTACGCCATCGTCTTGCGGGCGTGCGGTGGAAACCACGCGGCCGTGTTGGGCTATGCGGGCTACCTCTTGTTGCGGGTTTTTGTCCCGGGGGTCGTGCTGCTCAACCTGGTGCTGCGGCGTCCGGTGGGACTGGATACGGCGATCGCATTGGGCGTCCCCACCGGCTTTGCGCTCGAGATCGCGACCTTCCTGGGCCTGTCGGCGCTGGGCGTGCGCAACCTGGAGCCGCTGGTGCCCTGTTTCTGGCTCATGCTGGGGGCGAACCTGTGGCTCTGGCGGCGGGCGGGGCCGCTGGCGGTGGCCAATCTGGGCGAGCGACCGGGACGCGTGCTGGCGCTGGGGCTGCTTGGCTTGGCGTTCATCGTGTCCACCGCGAGCCAGATGTACGCGGAGGCGGCGCTGGTGGACGGCGTGCCGGCGCGGACGGTGTTTCACGACTGGATGTACCTCATCAGCCGGGCCGGGGCGATTAAGGGCGGGTGGCCGCTCGAGGATCCGAGCATGGCGGGGACGCCGTTGCAGTATCACTACTTCATGCTCGTGCACGTCGCGGCGGCGGCGAAGGCGACGGGCATCGAGCTCTCGCTGCTGCTCCTGCGGCTGGCGGTGCTGCCGCTGGGCTTTGTCCTGATCACGCAGGCGTACGTGCTCGGGTGCCGGCTTTCGCACCGGATATCCGGCGGGGTGGTGGCGGGGCTCCTGGCGGTCGGCGTGACGGAGTTTTCCTTCTCGGGCGACGTGCTCAACCCGGTGTTCCTGGGGCTGTTTGACCGCTGGCTGTTCCAGAGTCCGACCTTCCTCTTTGGGATGGTCTTCTTCGGCGCGCTTACGCTGGCGGTGGCCAACGAGTTTGGGACGCCGGCGCCGCACGGGCGGCGGCGACTCGCCTGGATCGCGTTGCTGGCGGCGGCGGCCACGGGTGCGAAAGGCACGGTGGTGCCGCTGATCCTGACGGCGCTGGCGTGCCTGATCGCGTTGCGGTGGTGGCGTGATCGCGCGCTGCCGCGCAGGAAGCTCGTGGTGTGGGCGGCGGTCGCCGGGAGCTTCGCCCTCGTGTACGGCAGCACGATGGCGGCGTGGGGTTCGGGGGAGGCGGCGTTTGAGCCGCTGAGCACGATGAATCTGTCGACGTTCTGGACGGCGCATTTTCCGCTCTGGCAGCGGGAACTGGCGGCGTGGGTCTCCGGTTCGCCGGGGTACTGGTGCGCGGCGCTGGCGTGCGCGACGGTGGTGCTTGCGGGTACGGAGGGCGTGCGGCTGCTCGCGCTGCCGTTCCTGCTGCGGCGCAGCTGGCATCGCGATGCGCCGCTCGCGTGCTGGCTTGGACTGCTAGCGATGGTGTGCTGCGGCAGCGGGCTGCTGCTGCACCTGAACAGCTACAGCGAACTCTACATCCTGCTGCCCATGCGGCTGCCGCTGGCGGTGTTGAGCGCCGCCTGCCTGGTGGCGCTGTTCGAGCACCTGGCCGCGTTCCTGCGCTCCTGGCGGGGAAAGGTCGTGGCGGAGCGCGGTTGGCGGGCGGTTGCCGGATGGGCGCACGCCCGGCGCGTGGTGGTGGCGTGCGGCGTGGTCGTCGTCTGCGGCGGGGGCGGAACCCTGCTCGTCGGACAACTCGACACGTGGGTCATGCGCAACCGGCCGGGTTTCGCGCGTTGGCTGCAGGAGCCTCGAACGATTGACGCCAACCTCGTGCCGCTACGGGAGGCGATGCGCTGGATTCGCGGACACACCGAAGCCGATGCGCTCATCCTGGCGAATGCGTTCACCCCGGAAAATTTCCGCGAAACCGGCGCCCGGGCGGCGGACCAGACCGCCCTCGGCACCTACTATTACTACTCGGCGCTGTCCGAACGCCGCTTCTGGGTCGAGGGGCCGACGTACCTGGTGGACCCGTTCGAGGCCTGGCGCCGGATGCGGCTGGCGGGCGATGTCTTTTACCGCGGCGTCTTCCCCTCGGATCCCGCGTTCTGCCGGGCGCCGTGCTATCAATTGATCGATCGCAGCCTCGCGGACGGCGCGCGGCCGCACCCGCGGAGCGTCAGGGTTTTTGCGAACCAGCGTTTTGAGATCTTCCGTCTGCCCCGTCCGCCGATGCGGCTGGCCGCGCATGATCCTCGTCCGGGGACGGGGATACGCTGAAACCGCGGTTGGCGGACGTGTCGGCCGCGCCGGTCGTGGGGGCTTCGAACTGGGCGTCGTCGAGCGGCGCGACGAAGGCGACGGATTTCACGACGAAGCGCGCCTCCGGGCCGTGCTTGATGAGGAACGGGACGACCACGCCTTCGGTGAAGCGGTAGTCGCGCAATTCAAACGGGCCGATGCGGCGCACCCGTTGGGTGGCGCGATAGAACAGCAGGGGCGGAAAATCCCGCCGCGTCCGATGCTTCACCCACACGAGCTGGTCGGGCCCCTGGGTGAACTCCGAGCACACCGCATCGGCGAGGGCGCTGCGCCAGGGATATTGGGTGTGCGGCAGGAAGGCGAAAGCCAGCAGCCCCCAGCGCCGCGTTTCGCCGGGTGACATCGCCGCAACGGCGCCGTCCTGGTCAACCCAGCCGGCGCCGCGGACGTCGCGACCATAGCGGCGGCTCGCGTCGCCCGGGCCGCGGGTGGCGAGCAGGAAGGCGCCGGAGGTGCGCGCGCGGAACTCGAAGGAGGCCTCCTGGCCGCGGAGGGAAAACGTGCCGGTGACGACCACGGAGTCGATGCCGGCCAGCGCCGCCTCGCCGCCCACGACCTTGAGGTGGGCGGCAAAGAGCGCCGTCGCGTTGAGGGGCGATGCCGCCGACGGCTCCGCGAGCAGGCGGGATGCGGCCAGCAGCGCGAGCAGCAGGGAAAGACGACGTGCGAGTTGAAGCATAGGGAACGCGTCGCGCCGCGACGCGCGAGGCCGCGCGCACCGCGGCCAAGACAGAATGGGGATTGAGGAATGCAGAATGAAAGCTGAATGTTCAGGCGGGTGGACCGGGACGGCGGCGCCGATCCGTCGGATCAGCCCGAGGGATCGGCTTTGGGGCCACCCGGCGCCGGGGGCGGCGGCTCGTTTGACCGGAGGAATCGGTCCGGGTAAGGTCCGCCGTGATGAGCGACTTCCTGGAAGCGGACAAAGTGGTGGCGGGGCATGCGGCGCTGGAACGCCTGCGGGCGTCGATGCGCCAGACGATCCGCGGCAAGGACGACGTGATCGAGCAGGTGCTCGTTTGCCTGGTGGCGGGCGGCCACGTGTTGATCGAGGACCTGCCCGGCGTGGGCAAGACCACGCTGGCGTACTCGCTGGCGCGCTCGATGGACGCGGCGTTCTCGCGCATCCAGTTCACGAGCGACCTGCTGCCGAGCGACGTGACTGGCGTGGCGATCTACGACGAGGCGGTGAAGGAGTTCGTGTTCAAGCAGGGACCGGTGTTCGCGAACATCGTGCTGGCGGACGAAATCAACCGGGCGACGCCGAAGACGCAGTCGGCGCTGCTGGAGGTGATGGATCGGGCGCGGGTGACGATTGACGGCGAGCCGCACGCGGTGGGAGCGCCGTTCATGGTGTTCGCGACCCAGAACCCGGTGGACTACGAAGGGACATTTCCGCTGCCCGAGAGCCAGCTGGACCGGTTTCTGATGCGGCTGGCGATGGGGTATCCGGCGGCCGGGGACGAACTGGAAATCCTGCGGACAGCGCGCGGCGGCTACGACGCGATCGCGATCAACCCGGTGGTGACGCGGACGGAGATGCTGCAGCTCCAGGCGCTGGTGCCGGGCGTGTTTGTGGAGGACAGCGTGTTGGAGTACGTGCTGAAGCTCGTGGCGGCGACGCGCACGGAGACGGAGTTTCGCGCCGGCGTGAGCGTGCGGGGCGGAGTGGCGTTGCGGACGGCGGCGCAGGCGAGGGCGCTGCTGCAGCGGCGGGACTTCGTGCTGCCAGAGGACGTTTCCGCGCTGGTGGTGCCGGTGTTCGCGCACCGGCTGGCGCTGGCGCGGCAGACCAGCGACGCGCTCGAGGAGCGCGGGGCGGTGGCGGCGGGGTTGAAGCGCATCGTGGCGGCGGTGCCGGTGCCGAGCTGACGGTGGGCGAACCCGTGGAACGTTGAAACCGGCACGTCGAGATGAAGTCCGGCAGAGGAGGCGGTTCACCTGGAACGCGCTGCTCTGGGCGCTGATCTTCCCGAACCGCGCGCACCGGATCGTGCCTTCGGTGACGGGCGTGGTGCTGATTGCGTTGTCGCTCGGCATCGGCATGGCGGCGTACAACTCCTCGAGCAACATCCTGTTCCTGACCCTGGCGCTGCTGCTGACCTGCCTGGTGTTGAGCGGGGTGCTGTCGTGGCTGAATTTCCGCGGGGTGAGCTGGGAGCTGCCGCCGGCGCCGGCGATGCGGGCGGGGCACGATGCGCTGGTCGCGCTGGAGCTGTACAACCGGAAGGCGTTCCTCCCGACGTACGGCCTGTGGTTCAACTTTCTGGCGCGGCCCCAGCGTCCACCGGAGGAGCAGCGGCCGGAGACGACGCTGATGGCGCGCAGCGGAGAGGTGCGGGCGGTGTTTGAGCAGGCGCAGGCGGCGGAGCAGCGCGGGCGGGTGGCGCTGGCGGGGCGGCTGGATGCGCAAGCCGGGATGCGGCTGGAGTGGGGGCTGCGGCCGGCGCAACGCGGACGGCTGCGCATCGAGCTGGTGTCGGTCGGCTCGTTCTTCCCGTTCGGTTTCCTGCGGAAGGACATCGGGACCGCGCTGACGCTGGATGCGGTGGTCTGGCCGGCGCTGGTGGAGTACCGGCGGCATGCGCCGGCGGCGGTTTCGCGGCGGCCCGGCGAGGAGCGGGTGCGGCGACCCGGCACCGGCAACGACCTGATCGCGGTGCGACGGTACCAGGCGGGCGACTCGCACCGGCTGATCCACTGGAAGGCGAGCGCGCGGACGCGGCAGTTGCTGGTGCGGCAGTTCGCGGCGGAGACGACGCAGGGCCACACGGTGTGGCTGCGGACGGACGCGGAAACGTGGCCGCGGCCGGAGCAGTTCGAACTGCTGGTGGGTTTTGCGGCGACGTTGATCGAGGACCTCTTTCGGGAGAACCGGCTGCTCGCGGTGGCGATCAACGCGGAGCCGCCGCTGGCGGGCCAGCGGGTGCGCGACCTCGAGCAGATCCTGGACCGGCTGGCGGTACTGCAGCCAACCCCGGCGGCGCGGGCGGGAACGGTGCGTCCGATGGCCCCGCGGAACCTGCTGACCTTCGCGCCGGAGGGAAGTCGCGGCGTGGGGGCGCTGGTTGACGGGCAACGGGTGGCGTCGGCCTGACCATGACTCCGGCGCGTCCCAATCGCCCCCAGCTCACGCTGGATGAACTGCACCAATTGCGCTGGCTGCTTGGCGGGCTGCTGACGGTGGTGAGCGTGGGGACGGTGGTGTACATGGCGGTGGATGCGTGGCTGCTGATGGGGCTGACGGTGGCGGTGGCGGTCGTGACGACGCTACGGCCGAGCGTGCCGGCGCGGGTGCCGCGGCTGCTGCACGTGATGGCGTTCCCCTCGATCGCGGCGTTCTTCGCGCTCGATTTCTGGCTGACCTCCGAGCTGCTCCCGGCGCTGGTGCGGCTGGACATCCTGTTGCTGCTGTATCGCTCGCTCGGTTACCGGCAGAAGCGCGACGACCTGCAGGTGATCATGCTGGGTCTCTTCCTTGTCGTGGTGGCGGGGGTGCTGACGGTGTCGATCGGCTTCGCGCTGCAACTGCTGCTCTACACGGCGGGCGCGCTGGGCTGCCTGCTGCTCCTGACGCTGATCGAGAGCACGGGCGCGGCGGCGAAACCGGCGGGCGGCGAGCCGGCGCCGGCCCCGCCGGTGCCCCCGTGGGCGGTGCGGCCGCAATGGCGGCGGCTGCTGGGCCGGGTGGCGGCGGTGATGGAGTGGCGGGTGGTGGCGCTCGGGCTGGCGTTGTTCGGCGGCGTGATCGTGGGGGCGGCGCTGCTCTTCCTGCTCATCCCGCGGTTCCAACTGGAGAACGGGATGTTCCTCGACCGGTTCATCACGAAGAAGGCGCGTACGGGCTTCAGCGATACGATCCGGTTCGGCGAGGTGACGGAGATCCAGCAGGACACGAGCGTGGCGCTGCACATCGACGTGGCGGGGCCGGAGCAGATCCCGCTCGCGCCCTACTGGCGGATGCTGGTGCTGGACGACTACCGGGACGGGACCTTCCGGCTCTCGCCGGCGCTGCGGGCGCGGAGCTTTGGGGCGGTGCGCACGGGGACGACGGTGGCGTTTGGCCGCGGGGCGGCGACGGAGGCGCGGCGGTGGCGCGTGTACCTGGAGCCGGGCGTGAGCCGGTACCTGCCGCTGCTCGGGCGGTTTCGTGAGCTGCGATTTGCGGAGGCGCAGACGTACCAATGGGCGGCGGGGCCGGCGGTGGTGGCGCTGGCGAAGGACCCGGTGACGATGACGGCGTTTCAGGTGGAAGGCTTCGATGCGGCGCGGCGGCTCAATGACGACCCTGCGGGCTCTTATCTGGGACGGCCTTGGGCGGAGGGCGGGGCGGGGGCGGAGGATCGCGGAAAGCTGGAGCGTTTCCTGGCGACCGCGGGCGTGACGGCGGGGATGGCAGCGCCGCAGGTGGCGGAGCGGATCACCGCGGAGCTGCGGGCGCGGCACAGCTACACGCTTTCGCCGCGCGTGCCCGGAGGGCGGGGCGATCCGCTGGTGCGCTGGCTCGACTCGCGCGAGGCGGGGCACTGTGAACTGTTCGCAGGCGCGTGCGTGCTGCTGGCGCGGACGGCGGGGTATCCGGCGCGCGTGGTGACGGGGTTTCGAGGCGGCACGTGGAACGCGTTTTCGGAAAGCTTCACGGTGCGGAACTCGGATGCGCATGCCTGGGCGGAGATCTTCGATCCGGCGACGCGGGCGTGGCTGCGCGCGGATCCGTTGGAGCTGCCGACGAACGTGCGCGGCGAGGCGGCGGAGGCGGCGGGGCTGCTGGCGCGGCGCACGGACCGCAGTTGGGGGGCGCGGATGGAGAGCCTGCGGGTGTTCTGGTATCGCCGGGTGGTGAGCTTTGATGAACGGGCGCAGGTGCAGACGCTCAAGGTGGTGAAGGAAGTGGTGCAGGATTCGGCGGAGCGGCTGCGGCAGCGGCTGAACCGGAGCGCGCTGGCCTTCAAAGCCTGGCTGCGTTCGCCCTGGGACTGGCGCCGCGTGGGCGCGGCGGCGCTGGTGCTCGCGCTCGGCGGAGCGGTGGTCCTGGGCTGGCGGCGGCTGCGTTGGCGCTGGTTGCAATGGGCGTGGTGGCGGCCGCAGCATCGGGACGATCCGATCCGGCGCGAGGCGGGACGCTGGTTGCGGCGGCTGGCGGAGCGGCGTGGCGCAGGCGCGACCACGGATGTCTTGAGCGTGGTCGCGGATTTGCGGCGTCTGCGTTTTGGGCCGCGGGGAACGTGGCCGGTGCCGGAGCAGGTGTTCAGGCGCGCGCGGGCGGCGCGACGGACAACGACAGTTTGAGCGAAAAGACCGGAGCAGAACCGCGAAGGACGCGAAAGGGCCGCGAAAATCGGCGGAGGGGTGCGTCAGACTCGCAGTCGAATCGCGGCCGTCGGGCGCCTTGGATTTTCGCGTGAGTTCGCGTTGTTCGCGGTTTCATCTCCCCGCGATCGGTGCGTCCAGAGCCATGTACTCGCGAACCAAGCGGTGAGAACGCCCAGCCCTCGGCCACGAACTGCACGGTCCGTGCGATGAACCGCGAAAGGCGAAGAAGCGCGAAAATCCGCGGTCGACGGACGCTTGTGGCGCGTGCGTGCGCGGCGGCCGGGCACCGCGGGTTTTGGTGCCTCGGTTCGCGGCCGTTCGCGGTTCTTCTCTGACGCGCGAAAACCAAAGCTCCGCTCAACAAGCCTCTTCACGCGTTCATTTCTCCCGACGGAAAAGTGAAAGAAGTATCCGGACATTATCGCGGCAGTATCCGGACATTATGCGCGAGTATCTGGACATTATTTCGGAAGCATCTGTTTCCAGGGCGTTTATAATTGCAGCCATCGTCGCCTTCGGATCGTTCGTTCTCGCGGCGCGAACACGGAACGGGGCGAAGACGTGCGGCAGGGGCCGACGGGAATGGCGCGAAATCGCGCGCCCAAAAGGTGCGCGACGAGGAGCGATGGCCTCTTACTCGTACTCTTCCTCTTACTCTGCGTGAGACGGACCGATGGGGAGAAAGAGGAAGAGCAAGAGAATGAGAAAGAGGATTATGGGACGACCTGGGGGTGGAAGGGGGAGAGTGATGGGCCGGGCTTGGCGGCTTTCTTCTCGAAATATTTGCGGAGAATCATGCCGGCGACGGGGGCGGAGTTGCGGCCGCCGCCGTATTCCTCGCCGAGGTTCTCGCCCTCGATTGCGACGGCGACGGCGATCTGCGGGTTCTCGACCGGGGCGAAGCAGATGAACCAGGCGACGTTCATCTTGCCCTTGTACTCGCCGTTCTCGACCACGTCCTTCTGCGCGGTGCCGGTCTTGCCGGCGACGCGGATGCCCGGGACGAGGTTCATCTCGGTGATGACCTTGCCGGTGCCGGTGATGGTGCAGCCCTCCATGCCGTGGTGGAGTGCGACCAGTTGCTGGCGGGTGAGCCCGATCGACTCGGTGCGCTGGCGGGGACGATTCGGGTCGTGAAGGAGTGTCGGGTGGGTGAGGACCTCGCCGCGGGCGACCGAGGCGGTGAAGCAGGCCATGCCGAGCGGCGTCTCGAGCACGAAGCCCTGGCCGATGGCCATGTTGGCGGTGTCGCCCGGGTACCAGCGTTCGTCGAAGCGCTTCTTCTTCCAGGCCGCGTCGGGGATGAGCATGCGCTTCGTCTCGTTGGGCAGCTCGATTCCGGTGGGATCATCGAGCCCGAAGCGGCGGGCCTCGGCGGCGACGCCGTCGGCGGTGGCGAGTTCGGCGGCCTTGTAGAAGAAGATATCGCAGCTCTGAGCAACGGCGTCGGGCAGGAGGATGTGCCCGTGGCGCTCGCGGCCGTTGTAGCAGGGGAAGAGTCGGTTGCCGACCTTGAGGTAGGCCTGGCAGTCGACGATGGGCTCGTCGGGTGAGACGCCGCCGCGGCGCATGGCGGCGATGGACGTGAGAATCTTGAAGGTGGAGCCCGGCGGGAGCGCGGCGATGACGGCGTAGTTGTTCCAAGCGTTGCGCGCGGTGATCTTCTCGTCGACGTAGGCCTTGGTGGCGCGCGGCGAGAACTGCGCGAGGTCGTAGTCGGGCTTGCTGGCGAGGGCGAGGACCTCGCCAGTGGCGACATCGATGGCGACGGCGGCGCCGGTGCGGTCGTCGCCGATGGCCTCCTCGGCGGTGAGCTGGAGGTCGAGATCGAGGGAGGTGATGAGGTCCTTGCCGCGTTTCGGCGCGAGCTGGGCGAGGGGCGGGTTGATGCGGAAACCGGCCTGGTCGACGCGGAAGATGGAACCGCCGGAGGTGCCCTGGAGGACATCCTCAAACTGCTTCTCGAGGCCATCCTTCCCGATGGCGCCCTTCATGGCAAAGGTGCTCAGGTCCTCGCCGGGGAGATCGGAGTCGTCGGCGTCCTCGTTGGCACGGACATAGCCGAGGGTGTGGGCGGCGAGGGAGTTGAACGGATAGTAGCGGGCACTCGAGGAGTAGACCTGGACGGGGCCGTTGACGGGGAGGGCCTCGAGGAGCTTGGCGTAGTCTTCGTTGGAGAGGTTATCGAGGAGCGTGTAGGGGAGGAGGAGGCTGCTGCGGAAGTGGCGCTGGACCTTCTGCGGGTCGATCTTCGCGTCGGGCCCCTCGGGATCGCGTTTGAGGATGGCGATGACTTTGTCGAGGTACTCCTGGGTGAGCGAGATGCGGGCGAGGAACTCGATCTGGCGGGCGGAGGGGATGTCCTTGTCGTTCAGCTTGCGGTAATTCGCGCGGATCTTGCGCTGCTGCTCGAGGAGGCGGGGGCGGAGTTCGTCGACGTGGAGGACGGCGGAGAAGACGGGTCGGTTGCCGACGAGGAGGTTGCCGTTGCGATCGTAGATGTTACCGCGCGGGCCGGGGATGACGACGCGCCGGAGGGTCTGCTGGCGCTCCTTGTTGCTGTATTCGTCGGCCTTGAGGAGCTGCTTGTAAGCGAGGCCGCCGGCGAGCGTGAGCAGGAGCGCGGCGACGACGAAGTAGAAGAAGACGATGCGCGGGTTATAGCCCTTGTGGGACTCGAGCAGGCTGCCCGAGTGCTCGGCGAGGTTGACGTCCGACGAGGCCATGGCGACCGGATGCGCTCAGGCGAACGTGGGGCGTTCGCGGCGGGCGAGGACGAGGGCGCGGGCCTGCAGGGCGAAGAACCAGGGCGTCGCGGCGACGAGGAAGAGTTGGGACGCGATGAGGTCGACGAAGAGCCGCGGCCAGGCGGCGGCGGCGCCGGGGGTGCGGATGAAGGCGACGAACGTGAACACGAGGAAGAGGGCGAGATTGGCGATGACGGTGATGGCGATGCGCGAGAGCGTGTCCTGCTGCGGCACGCGTTCGCGGACGCGGTACACGAAGACATGCGTCAGCCCGAACAGTATGAAGTGGGTGCCGAAGGCAACCGGGGTGGTGGCGTCGAACACGAGGCCGTTGGCGAGGGACGCGAGGAGGCCGGAGGTGAGCGGCTGGGTGAGCGCGGCGAAGGTGACGAAGAGGGCGCCGGCGAAAAGGTAGACGTGGAGGGGGGCCAGCGAGTGGTTGAGCTGGGTGACGACGGTCCAGAGCACGAGCCCGCAGGCGAAGAGGACGAGGATCCGGCGCATGGCTACGGGTTGGCGAGCGGGACGAGGACGGTAACCTCGGTGAGGGCGCCGAGGCGTTCGTCGAGCTGGACGATGCCGGACTGGAACATGCCGTCGTTGCCGAGAGTGAGGCCGGTGACCTTGCCGATGATGAGGCCGGGCGGGAAGACGCCGCCCAAGCCGGAGGTGACGAGGCGCTTGGGGGCCTTGGGGGTGATGTTGATGTCGAGCGGCACGAACTCGAGGATGCCGCGCGGCGGAGCGAAGGAGGCGTTGTTGCCGCCCTGGAAGCTGATGGGGCGGGAGTCGCCCTCGATGACGCCGGCGAGGCGCAGCGTGGGGCTGCTGATGAGCTCGACGGTGGCGGTGGTGGCGTGGACGGCGCGGACGCGGCCGACGACGCCACCGCTGAAGATGACCGGGGCGTCGACCGGGATGCCGAAGTTGCGGCCCTTGCGGATCTCGATCTGCTGCCACCAGGCGGAGAATTCGCGGCGGGCGACGCGGGCGTGCTCGTAGCGGTATTGGTTGAGGGCGGGGAGGCGGAAGAGGCCCTCGAGGCGGGCAATCTCGGCCTGGAGTTCGGAGTTCTGCTGGACCGCGAGCTCGTAGGTCGCGTTGGTGCGGGCGAGGTCGCGACCGGCCTCGATGAGCTGGGACTTCGTGTGCAGGCGGAGGGACCAGTAGCCCTGGAGATCGCGGGCGTAGGAGACGGCGACCATGATGGGCGCGGTGAGCTCGAAGAAGCTCGCCCGGGTGAACGACTTGATGCCGACCGGCAGCAGCAGCCACACGAGGACCATCACCCCGAAGGTGGCGAAGGGCTTGGTTTGGACGAAGCGGAAGAAAGGCACAGGGGGAAAGCAACGGCGGCGGGCGGGCGGGAGGCAAGGGCGCTCCGCACGCCTCGCACCCGCAGCCGGTCACCTCGTGCTTCGCGCGGGGGCGCGCCGCGTGGCACTCAGGCGTTCTGCATCAGCCAGGAAAGGTCGTTGAGCACCGCGCCCGTGCCGTTTGCGACGGCGGAGAGGGGATCATCGGAGACGGTGACCGGCAGACCGGTCTTCTCGCTGAGGAGGCGGTCGATGCCGCGGATCAGCGCGCCGCCGCCAGCCATCACGAAGCCGCGGTCGACGAGGTCGGCGGAGAGTTCGGGTGGGCAGCGTTCGAGCGTGACGCGCACGGCGTCGACGATCGCGGCCACGGTGTCGGCGAGGGCCTCGCGGATCTCCTGGGACGTGATGTGGATTGTCTTCGGCAGGCCGGCCACGGAGTCGCGGCCCTTGACCTCCATCGTGAGCTCCTCCTCGAGCGGGTAGGCGGAGCCGATGCGCATCTTGATCTCTTCCGCGGTGCGCTCACCGATGAGGAGATTATAGGCGCGCTTCATGTAGTTGATGATCGCGCTGTCGAGTTCGTCGCCGGCGACGCGGATCGATTTCGAGAAGACGATGCCGTTGAGGGAAATGATCGCGATCTCGGTGGTGCCACCACCGATGTCGACGATCATGTTGGCCGCGGGCTCGTCGATCGGGAGGCCGACGCCGATCGCGGCGGCCATGGGCTCGGGAATCGTGATGACGTCGCGCGCGCCGGCGTGCATGGCGGATTCCTTCACGGCCCGCTTTTCGACCTCGGTGATGCCCGAGGGGATGGCGATGACAACGCGGGGCGGGGCGCGGAAAGAGCTGCTCGAGACCTTGCGAATGAAGTAGCGCAGCATCGCCTCGGTGACATCGAAGTCGGCGATCACGCCGTCCTTCATCGGGCGGATGGCGGTGATGTTGCCGGGGGTGCGGCCAAGCATGCGTTTCGCCTCATCGCCGACGGCCCGGACCTTGCGCGTGGTGGTGTCCAGCGCGACGACCGACGGCTCGCGCAGGACGATGCCCTTGTCCTTGACGTAAACGAGCGTGTTGGCGGTGCCGAGGTCGATGCCGATGTCGTTCGAAAAGTAGCCGAGGATATTGGCCATGATTGAGGTCTGAGCGGAGAGCGCGGTGGCGGCGTTGCCGCCGACGGAAACGAATCGGCGCCGCCACAGGGTGTCAACGAGGGAAAAGCCGGGAAAATGCCCCGGGGGCGAGGTTTGCGGCGCGCGGGTCGCGCGGGCGCCGGACGCGGCCCGTTGGAACGCGGAAAGGGGGATTGGTTGCATCGCCGGCCACGGAAAAATCCCGGGAGGGCGGCGAGGGCCGGAGGTTTTCGCTGGGCGCGCGGCGGAGGAGGGCCAAGGCTGCGGGCGCCTCTCCCGCAAGCATGCACGGTTTTCACTTCATCCAGGACCTTGCCGTCATCCTCGCCGTTGGCGGCGTGGTGGGCTGGGTGTGCCAGCGACTGGGGTTGTCGGTGGTGCTTGGATACCTGGTGGCGGGCATGGTGGTGGGGCCGTACACGCCGCCGATCTCCCTGGTGTCGGACCCGGGGCGGATCGAGACGCTGGCGCAGATCGGCCTGGTGTTCCTGATGTTCTCCATTGGCTTGCGCCTGAGCGTCCGAAAGCTGCGCCGGCTGGGATTATCGCTGATGCTGGCGACGTTGGCGGGGGCGCTGGTGGTCTTCTATTTTTCGCGGGTGCTGGGCGGGGTGCTGGACTGGAGCGGGGCGCAGGGGCTGTTCCTGGCGGCCATGCTGATGGTGTCGTCCTCGGCGATCATCAGCCGCATCCTGCAGGAGACAGGGGCGACGCACGAGCGGTCGGGGCAGCTCGCGATGGGGGTGGCGGTGATCGAGGACGTGGTGGCGGTGGTGATGCTGACGCTGCTCAACTCGCTGGTGGGGCTGGACCGGAGCCCGGGTACCCAGATTGCCAGTACGGTACTGCTGCTGGGGGCGTTTGTCGTGCTGGCCGGCATCGGCGGGCTGCTGCTGGTCCCGTGGCTGTTGCGGCGGATGAGCATCGCGGCGGACGAGGAGCTGCAGACGATCGGCATCGCCGCGCTGCTGTTTGGGCTGGCGGTGATCGCGCAGGGGGCGGGGTACTCGCTCGCGCTGGGGGCGTTCCTGCTCGGGACGATCGTCGCGGAGACGATGCACCGGCAGCAGGTGGAGCGGATTTTCGAGGGGATGCGCGACGTGTTCAGCGCGGTGTTCTTCGTGGCGATCGGCCTGCAGATCGATGCCCGCGAAGTGTGGGCGCAGATCGGGACGGTGGTGGGGCTCGGGTTGTTCGCGGTGGTGGTGCGCGCGCTGGCGGTGAGCTTTGGCCTGACGCTGATCGGCACGCCGGCGAAGGACGCGGCGCGGACGGGGCTGCGGGCGACGCCGATCGGCGAGTTCTCCTTCATCATCGCGCAACTGGGCGTGGCGGCGGCGCTGGTGCCGCGGAGCTTCTACCCGCTGGCGGTCGGCATCTCGCTGGTCACGACGCTGGTGGCGCCGGTGCTGTCGCGGCACTCGGAGGCGATCGTGGATTTCGGGCTCAAGCGGGAGCCGCGCTGGCTGCGCGACTGGCTGGCGGCCTATCGCGGGTGGCTCGAGCGCCTGCGCGAGCGCCGGCGCCGCAACCTGGTGTGGCAGCTCTCGCGGAAGCGCGTGGCGCAGGTGGGCATCGGCGCGCTGTTCGTCACGGGCGTCGTGGTGTTTTCCGGCGAGCTGTTGAAGCTGGTCGAGCGCTGGGTGGGGCCGGACTGGCTGTTCCCGCACGACGTGGAGATTGGCTTCTGGACGGGACTCGTGGCGCTCTCGATCGCGCCGCTGGTGGCCATCTGGCGAAACCTCTCGGCAATGGCGATGTTGTACGCGGAGCTGTCGACGCGGGGGCATCCGCACGGGCGGAAGTGGCGGCCGGTGGTGGAGACCGCGTGGAAGGCCGCCGCGGCGATCGGCATGGGGTTGTGGCTCTTTTCGATCGTGCCGGTGGGCGTGACGACGCGCTGGCTGCTGCTGTTCAGCGGCGTGCTGGCGCTGGTCGCGGTTCTCGTGCTGCGGCGCAAGCTCATCTACTGGCACAGCGAGATGGAGGTGGAGATCCTGAACGCGATCGACACGGACCCGCGGCGCATGTCGACCGTGGCGACGCCCTGGCTGCAGCCGCATGGGGACTGGAACCTGCAGATGCTCGAGTGCACCCTGCCGGACCTCGCGGACTGCCAGGGGCGGAGTATCGCGGAGCTCGACCTGCGCGCGCAGTACGGCTGCTCCGTGGTGGGGGTGGAGCGGCAGGGGTTCATGATCCCGCTGCCACCGCCGGACACGGTGCTGTATCCGCGTGACAAGGTCCTGCTGCTGGGCACGGCGGAGCAGGTGAAGGCGGGGCAGGCGTGTCTGGTGACCGTGTCGGGCGCGCGTGGAGCCGATTCGGTTTTCGAGGAAGTCAGCCTCGAGGTGATGTCGGTGCCGGCATGGAGTCCGGCGGTGGACCAGGCGCTCGGCGCGCTCCTGCCGGCCCAGACCTTCGGGGTGCAGATCGCGGGCCTGCGGCGCGGCGGGTTGCGAATCCTGAACCCCGCGGCGCAGGAGGTGTTGCGGGCGGGCGACGAGATCCTCGTGTTGGGGACGGCGCTGCAGAACGCGGATTTCCGGACGTGGCTGCAGGTGCAGGACGACGGCGACGGGCGGGCGGAGGGGGATGGGGCGGGCGGGCCGCAGGCGGCGCCGTAGGCGATCGTGACCGGCGGGAGGCGCTTGGAGCGCGGGCAACAAAAAGCGCGCTCCGGGATGGGAGCGCGCGGGGAAAAAGGGACTGGGCGGACCTTACTTCTGGTTCGAAGTGGTCGTGCTCTCGGTCTTCTTGGCTTCGGCCTGCGGGGCCGCGGGCTTCACCTCGTCGTCGTCGCGGGAGGCCTTCTTGAATTCCTTGATGGACTGGCCGAGACCCTTGGCGAGGCCCGGGAGCTTCGCGCCTCCGAACAGAAGGAGGACGATCGCGAGTATGAGCAACAGCTCCATCGAGCCGAAGGCGAACGCACCTAGAATCAGCGTGGAGAGGGTCATGGTTGGGGGAACGTAGGCTCAGGCGGAGGCCTGTAAAGCGGGAAAGGCAGATTGGCGGGGCAGGTGACGATGGTGGCGGGGCCGTTTTGAATACGAAGTGGTCGTGGGTTGCGGCAGGGTGGCGGGGCGAAGCTTCAGGGCAGAAAAAAGCCCGATCGGTGAGATCGGGCTGAAGCGGTGAGCTCAGAGCTTCGGGGCCGGGAAACCGAGGCCGCCGGGAAGGCTGCCGGGCAGCGTCCGCAGCGGAGTGGGCGGCGTCGGCGGCATGGGCATGCCGGAGGCGCCGGGCGGCCGCGCGGTGGCCGCGACCTTGAGCAGGTTCTGGGCGTTGTCGATCTGCTCGGCGTCGAAGAAACCGTGGAGCTGGCGGATGCGCGTCGGGTGGCGCATCTTGCGCAGGGCCTTGGCCTCGATCTGGCGGATACGTTCGCGCGTGACCTTGAACTGCTTGCCGACCTCCTCGAGCGTGCGGCTGTAGCCGTCGATCAGGCCGAAGCGCAGCGAAAGCACGCGGCGCTCGCGCTCGGTGAGCGTGTCGAGCACGTCGATGATCTTTTCGCGCAGGAGGGAGTACGCCGTCATGTCGTACGGGTTCTCCGCGGACTTGTCCTCGATGAAGTCGCCGAAGCTGGTGTCGTCGCCGTCGCCGACCGGGGACTGCAGGGAGATCGGCTGCTGCGCCATCTTCATGATCTGCTGCACGCGTTCGACCGGCAGGTTCATCTCGTCGGCCACCTCCTCAGGCGTGGGCTCGTGGCCGTATTCCTGGAGGAGCTGCTTCTGCACCTGCATGACCTTGTTCAAGGTCTCGATCATGTGCACCGGGATGCGGATGGTGCGGGCCTGGTCGGCGATCGAGCGGGTGATGGCCTGGCGGATCCACCACGTGGCGTACGTGGAGAACTTGTAGCCGCGGCGGTACTCGAACTTCTCGACCGCCTTCATGAGGCCCATGTTGCCCTCCTGGATCAGGTCGAGGAAGGATAGGCCGCGATTGGTGTATTTCTTCGCGATCGAGATCACGAGGCGAAGGTTGGCCTCGACCATCTCGGTCTTGGCTTTGTGCGCCTCGCGGACGTGAACCATGGTCTGGCTGACGACATTGAGGAGCGCTTCGGGCGAGAGGCGCTGCTGGGCCTCGATCTGTTTGAGGCGGGCGTGGACGGCCTTCGTGTCGATTGACGCGTCCTTCTTGGTCTTCGGATGCTTCGCGCGATCAAGCTGGTCGTTCAGCTGGTGAATCTCGTCGAGGGTCGGGCGCAGCTGCTCGAGGTATTCCTCGTAGACCTTCAGCTTGAAGTAGAACTTCGAGAAGTAGGAGCGGAGCACGTTCTCGCGCTTGTGGAACTTCGCGAGGATCTTCTTCTTCTCGGCCTCGTTCTTGGCCTTGAGGTACTCGTCCCACGCCTCGGCGACGCCGAGCTCGGCCTTCTGGGTGTTCTCAACGAGTTTCGGCAGGCCCTTGAAGTAGGCTTCGCGCGAATCGATTTTCTTATCGATGACGACGCGGTCGAAGCGCTCCTCACGGTTGAGCAGCTTGGCTCCGAGGGTGCCGATGTAGGCGCCGACGGCGGCGGCTTCGAAGAGCGCCTCCTGGGCCTTGAGCTCGGCCGTCTCGATGCGCTTCGAGATTTCGACTTCCTGTTCGCGGGTCAGCAGCGGGACCTGGCCCATCTGCTTGAGGTACATGCGGACCGGATCGTCGAGGATGTCGTTTTGCGACGAACGCGATTCCTCCTCCTCCGCTTCCTCCTGCCGCTGCTTGTAGTCTTCGACCTGGTCGGGCTCGAGAATCTCGATGTCCAGGTTCTGCAGGATCGAAAGGACGTTATCGATCTCCTCCTGGTTCTCGACGGACTCCGGTAGCGCTTCGTTAATGTCGTCAAAGGTCAGGTAGCCCTGTTCCTTCGAGAGCCGGATGAGTTGGCGGATCTTCTCGTTGATGCCGCCGGGCGGAATATCCGCACCGGGGACCGCGCCATCGGCTGGAGCGACGGCTGTTTTCTCGATCGCAGCCTCAACGGCTTCGGCCTGGGCCGAATCCGCGGCTGCGGGTTTAACTTTGCGCGACATGTTGTTGTGTAAAGGAATCCACGACCGAGGTGCGGGCAAGCCTCAGCCCGAGGTGGCCAGCACAAGTGGCTGGCGAAGCAGGCGTTGTATATCGGAACGTTCTTTCAGTAGTGAAATTGGGTCGAACTTACTGTCCGCCCCGCTGTTAGCCAGAGCAAGTTCTATTTGGCGCAGGCGGGGCTCGAGGGAGCGCGCCCGCAGTCGCCGCAGTCCCTCCTGAGCGATCTTTACCGGGTCTTCGATGGCAGGCGTCTCGAACAAAAGGCCGGCCACCAAACCCCGTTCCTCCTCTGTTTCAAGCAGCAGTTCCAGATGGTCACGGCCGGGCCACGAATGCTGCTCAAACTCACTGAGAAAGCGATTGAGGAGGCTGCCCTCGACGTGGCCGATGTCGACCCAATCGGGCTGGACGGCGTGACTGAGGGGCAGGCCGAGCGTTTCGAAGTGCAGGACCAGCATCAGGAGATCCCGCTCGGGAGTATGCGCGTTTGCTCCGTTAATCACTGGTGTTAAGTTCTTTGCATCATGGACGGGCTCGGCAGATGGGCGGGCTGCGGCTTGGCGGGCCAGCCGACCGAGATACGCTTGGAAGTCCTTGTACAGTGCGGGAAGCGGTACGCGCAAATGGGAGGCGGCTTCGGTTAGCGACGCATTGCGAACGACTTCGCTTTCTGAGGCTTGGATGATTTCGAAGACAGCCTGGGCGGAGCGTGCCTTGTGCTCGGGGGAGGCAGTCGCGGCGTCGGGGAGGGCGGCCCGGCAGGCGAACGTCATTGCTGTCTGGGCCTGCGCTTGCAGCGCGGCGTACGCCTCGATGCCGTGTTCCAGGAAGAGTAGGTCGGGATCGATTTTTTCGCTTCCGGCGAGCGTGAGGAAGCGGACCTCGAGCCCGGTTTTGAACGCGAGCGGAAGGAACCGCAGGGCGGCCTTCTGGCCCGCGCTGTCACTGTCGAAGAAGCACTCCACCTGCGCGTGGTAGCGTTTGAGCAGGATCAACTGGCTCTCGGTGATCGAGGTGCCCTGGGGGGCGACGGCGGATTTCAGTCCGACGCTCCAGCAGCGCAGCGCGTCGAGCTGGCCTTCGACCATGACGAAGGGGCGTCCTTCGCCGACGGCGGTGCGGGCGCGGTCGAGGTTGAAGAGCAGGTTGCCCTTCGTGAACACCGGGGTTTCCGGCGAGTTGACGTATTTGGCCTCGTGCGCGGGATCGTCCTCCGGCGTCAGGTCGGTCTGGCGGGCGGTGAAGGCCACGACGCGCGATTGGTGATCGCGGATCGGAATCATCAGCCGGCCGCGGAAGCGTGGACGGAGGGTGCCCAGCGTGATGACCGTGTCTTCGCGCAGGAAGAACAGGCCGCAGCGGCGGAGTGCTTCCTCGGAGTACTTGCGCCGCATGAGGACAGCACCAAGGCCACTGCCTTGCGGATCGACACCGCCGATCTTGAACTCGTTGGCGAGCTCCGGCGCAAAGCGCCGCTTCTCCGTCCAATACTGGCGAAAGAACTCTCCGCTGGAGTCGCGGGCGTGAAATACCTGATGGAAGTGTTCCGCAGCCTGTTCGTGGATATCGAAGATCTCCTGGCGCAGCGAGCGCTCCTCATTGGTTTGGCCGCCAGTGCCTTGCTCGTATTCGATGGCGACGCCGAACCGCTTGCCGAGCGCCTCGACGGCCTCGGTGAAAGTGAGCTGCTCCGTGTCGCGCACGAAAGTGATGATGTCGCCGGCCTTCCCGCAGCCGAAGCATTTGTAGAACCCCTTGTCCGGATCGACGTGAAAGGAGGGCGTCTTCTCCTGGTGGAAGGGGCAGAGCCCCTTGAGGCGATTGCCGCCGGCCTTGCGCAGTGAAACCACGCGCGACACGACGTCGGCGAGATTGACGCGAACCTTCAGGTCGCGCACGCAGCTCGGCTTGATAACGGGCATGGACGGTTTGCGGGTGGCTGGACGAGCCCCTCTATTAATAGGCGCAGCCCGAAACTGAAGAATCCACTTTCAAGCGCCACCCCGGACTGTCAAGTTCAGCGGCTTCCGACGAAACTTTCCGCCCGGTTGGGCGACTCAATCCCTTCCCATGCGCCTGTCTTTTCTCTCCTTCCTCGGTCTGGCCCTAGTGGCTGCCACCCTCCGTGCGGCCGCTCCGCAGCTGGCTCCCACGGGCGCGACATCCTCCAAGGCGCCGATCGAGCCGGTGTGGCAGGCCCGCCTGCCGAGCTTTTCAGAGGAGGATTACCACACCGAGGTGGAAGCGCTGTTCGAGGCCTATGAGAAGGCGTCAGGGCGCAAGCTGGTGCCGGGCCAGAAGAAGCGGGTCGGCCTGAAGGTCTATGCGGATTCGGGGCCGGGGATGGCCACGCCGGTTCCGCTGGTGAAGGCGGTGATTGCGGCGCTGAAGCGGCGCGGCTTTGAGCACCAGAACATCTTCCTCGTTGGCCTGAATGCGCTCCGTTTGCGGATGACCGGATATCTGCCGTCGCTCGTTTCGGGCCAGACGCCTTTCGCTGGCAACCCCGTGTACGTGCTTGAGTCGGGGCGCTTTTATGACCCGGTCTGGTTCTATGACTCGCCGCTCCCGCAGCGGTTCGATCCGGTGTTCGCGGCGAAGCAGACCGCCGACGTGGCGAACAGCACGACCAAGGATGAGGACCGCAAGAGCTTCCTCGCGACGCCGCTCTTCCTGGATGCGGACTTCTGGATCAACATGCCGGTGTACACCGATCACCCGACGCTCGGCGTGAACGGCGCGCTCGTGAACGCCACGCTGTGGAACGCCTCGAACACGGCGCGTTTCTTCCGCTCGCCGGCCAATGCGCCCGCGGCCGTGGCCGAGATGAGCGCCATTCCCGAACTGCGGGAAACATGGGTCTTCACCATCGCGAGCCTGCAGCACTACCAGTTCATCGGCGGGCCCTTTTTCAACTCGCTGTACACGGTGTCGGAGCCGGTGGTCTGGCTGAGCCGCGACCCCGTGATGATGGACGCGCTCATGCGCGATCGCATCAATGCCCATCGCCGCCAGTCGGGTTTCGAGCCGATCGACGAGGAAGTCCGCACGCTGGAGTTTGCGGAGACGCTCGGCGTGGGTTCCACGCGGACCAGTTCCGCGCGGATCATTCGCGTCGGGGACTGACGCGGGAAACGGCCCGGACGGGGCGGCGGCGGCGTCTCATCGCAGTGGCAATCAGGCCTTCCGGCTTTTCTTTATTGCCACCCTGTACTCTATTGTCGGTCTGTTAACCGCATGACCGCCTCAGCGTATCTTCCCTTCCTGATCCAGGTCGTCCTCGCCGCGGGCATCACCGGCGTGGTCGTGGGCGCGAGCCATTTTTTTGGGCAGCGCGCACGCAAGAACCGGATCAAGGACACGGCGTACGAATGCGGTCTGCCGGGGGAGGGGCTGGTCCACACGCGGTTCTCGGTGAAGTTCTATCTCACGGCCCTCCTGTTCATGCTCTTCGATCTGGAGATCGTGATCCTGATTCCGTGGACGTTCATCTACCGGGAGTTCCTCGCCCACAATATCGCGATCCTTGGCCCCATCCTCTTTTTCCTCGGGGTGCTCGTGCTGGGACTGTGGTACGAAGTGAAGAAAGGCGCGCTCCAGTGGGAGCGCTGATGCCGGAGTTGAAGGGTGCGAGCGGCATGCGAATGATGATGCGTTCCCGCTGCGCGATTCCAGGCGCCGCCGGTCGGCGGCGTGGTTGATGTGGATGGGCCCCTGGCCGACGATCTCTTCCCATGCGGCTCGAAAAAATCATCGCCCGGAACCGGATTATCGACCTGCGCGCCCTTGATCTTGAGGGGGCGCTGAAGGAGTTGCTGGACGTCTCCGTCGAGAAGTTTCCGGACCTGAAGCCCGAGTCGCTGCTGAAAGGGCTGCTCGCGCGCGAGAGCACGATGACCACCTACCTGGGCCTGGGCGTCGCGCTGCCGCACGTGCGGGTGAAGATGGCGCGCCGGTACGTGCTCGCCATCGGGCGGAGCCGCGTGGGCATCCGGCACGACGGCGCGCTCGCGGACGAGCGCGTGCATCTGATCTTCATGCTGATCGCGGGCGAGAACGCGCGCGATTACCTGCAGGTGCTCGCGGCGATCGCGCAGCAGGTGAAGGATCCCTCGCTCGTCGAGAGTCTCGTCAACGCGCCCGATGCCGAGGCGCTGCACGAGCGGCTGGTCGGTGGCTTTGGCGGCCTGCGCGCCGTGCAGGCGCAACAGAACCGGGTGAACCGGCTCATGTTTCGCGAAGCCGAGCGCGTCGCGGAGGGAACGGACTGCAGCGGCATCATCGTCTTCGGCGACACCTTCATCGGCGGCATCCAGCCCGGGACGCTGCGCTCCAAGTTCAAGACGATCCTCGTGACGCGGACGGCGATCGAGCCCACGGAGGAGGAGAAGCAGTTCACCGAGACGATCCAGGTGCGCTCGTTCTCGAACCAGCGGCTGGCGCAACTGCGCAGTTCTATCCTGGTGGCGCTGACGCGCGGCGTGGTGACGTTTACCGACCGAATCTGCTGCATTGGCGGGATCACCGGGAGCAACCAGTTCGACACGCTTGTGGTCGTGGATATTGAGCGCGAATTTCAGACGCTGCTCACCGGCTCGACGGCCGACCTGCTGCCCGAGGATGTGAAACCGGAAGTGCTGGAGCGCGTGATCGCCGTAGCGACGGAGCTGGCGGTCGAAGGCCGCGAAGGCCGCCCGGTCGGCTGCCTGTTTGTGGTCGGTGATACGGAGAAGGTGGAGAAGCTGACCAAGCCCCTCGTGTTGAATCCGTTCTTCGGCTACAAGGAGGAGGACCGGAACATTCTGAATCCGTTCATGGATGAGACCGTGAAGGAGTTCTCGTCGATCGACGGCAGCTTCGTGATTCGGGGCGACGGGGTGGTGGAGGCGGCGGGCAGCCTGATTCAGGCGACCGACAGCAGCCACGTGCTGCCGAGCGGGCTGGGCAGCCGCCACGCGGCGGCCGCCGCGATCAGCGTAGCCGCGAATTGCATCTCGATCGTGGTTTCGTCCAGCACCGGGCAGGTGACCTTGTTCCGCCGGGGCGTGATGGTTCCCCTGACCGAGAAACGTCGCTGATTGAGGCAGGGTGGGGCAGTGGTGGGGCCTCGGAAACCGCCATTCTTCTGGCTTGCACCCGGCGAAGGCCACCGTTTCCTCTGACCCCTCAACCCATTTCGATCATGCAAGAACAAGTCATCCTGGAGTGCACGGAAGCGCGCAAAGAGGGCAAACCGGTTTCGCGTTACCTCACCAAGCGCAACAAAAAGACCGTCACGGAGCGGATTGAGAAGAAGAAGTACAACCCGCACCTGAAGCGCCACACGCTTCATCGCGAGATCAAGTAAGCGCCATCACGCGCCGCCGCAGTACGTTGCGGCCAAAACAAAAGCCGGGCGTGTGCCCGGCTTTTTGCATTTAGCTCGCCTTCTTTTCGTTACCGGCGGGCGGGAAGGGCATCGTCGTGCCGCTGCCGCCTTGCTGCTGGTGCTGCTGCTGGCGGCGCGCGGCGCGCCAGCTTTCGCGGTGCTTGCGAATCCAGTCCAAGAGGGCGCGTTCGAAGCCGATGTCGTAACCCAAGCGCTCTGACTCCAGCCATTTGTGTTTCAAGATCTCCTCCCGCTCCGCCAGGAATTCCTGGTACAGGCTGGATTGTTTCACGAACTCCCGTGAGGTCGAAGGCTCTTGAACTGGAGAACTCATGCGTGCAGCGCTGACAGAGAATGAGACCGACGCCGTCGGACCTGTCAATCCCCCCAATGTTGCTCAACTGTCACATGCGCCGGTTTGATCGTTCTAGTTGCGACAGTAATGACGTCGCCAAGCTTTGAAACACGGCTCCGGCGGGCGATTGGGGGGCGCTGACGACGATCGGTTCACCACTGTCTCCACCGGCGCGGATCTCCGGAATCAGCGGGACTTGGCCAAGCAGTGACGTGCCCAGTTTTTCCGCGACGGCCACGCCGCCGCCGGAGCCAAACACGTGATGTCTGTTGCCGGCGGGATCGACGAAGTAACTCATGTTCTCCGCGACGCCGAGGAGCGGGACGTTCACCTTCTGGAACATCAGGCCACCTTTCCGCGCCACGTTGGTGGCCGCGGGTTGGGGCGTCGTCACCAACACCGCGCCGTCGAGTGGCAGCGTCTGCACGAGGGAGAGTTGCGCGTCGCCGGTGCCGGGCGGCAGGTCAACGAGGAGCACGTCCAGTTCGCCCCATTTCACGTTCTGCACGAACTGCTGCACGGTCTTCATGATCATCGGGCCGCGCCACACGACGGGGGTGTTGTCGTCCACCAGGAAGCCCATGCTCATGACCTTCACGCCATGCCGCTCCATCGGGATGAGCATGGCGTCCTGCCCTTCGCCCTCGACCATCGGGCGGCCCTGCAGGCCCATCATCAACGGCACGCTGGGCCCGTAGATATCGCAGTCCATCAAGCCGACGCGCCCCGGGCGGCCCTGCGCGGTGAGGGATTGCGCCAGCGCGCACGCGAGGTTGACCGCGAAGGTGCTCTTGCCGACGCCGCCCTTGCCGGAGGCGATCGCCACCGCGTGACGAATGCTCTTCGGCGCCGCCGACGCGTTGCCGGCGACATTGCCGGTGGCGCCCCCACCGGGAGCCACGGGGGCCTTCGGCGCGGCGACGGAAATCTCCACCAGTACATCTTTGACGGCGGGCAACGCGCGCAGCGCTTTCTCCACCTCCTGCTTGAGCTGCAGCGGCACCTTTTGATCGGTGGTCGTCAATGCGAGCGAGACTTTGACCGTACCGTCGAAGAATCCGGCGGAGCGGACCAGTCCGAAGGAGACGATATCACGGCTGAAGCCGGGATATTTCACGTGTTTCAACTGTTCCTTGATCTGTTCGGTGGTCACGAGAGGCGGAGATTGTGAGCAATTAAGGGTTGTTATGCGTCGCGCGCGCGCAAATAGAAATGCCGGACGCGCGCCGCGTCATTCCAATCACTTTCTGCCATGCGCACTCTCCTCCGGTACTGCTTATTCCTCCCGTTTTTGGCTGCTGCCGTGTTCGCGGCGGCGCCGGTCCGCAAGCTCGGCGTCGTCGATGTCGCCGTCGACAAGGACGCGATTGCCGTCCGCGTTTCGTCGAACAACCCGGAGCTGAACTCGCTCGCGATCATCGCGTTTCGGTCGCACGGCCGGTACATCGTGCGAGCGACCGACTACTCGTACGACCTGCGTTTCACGCACCTCGGTGGCAACCAGGTGAAGCTCGACATCCTGCGCGGCCGCGAGAACGCGATTGCCTTCTCCGAGACGGTGAGCGGCACCTCGCCGCGCAATGCGCTGCTCCGCGCGGCGGATATCGCGGTGGGCAAGACCAATGGCCTTGGGCTGCGGGGTTTCTTTACGGCGCGGCTCGCCTTTGTGGGTGAGGGCAGCGGCAAGAAGGAGATCTATGTTTCCGACCTATTTATGGGGGAGGCCAAGCGCGTCACCAACGACCGCGCGCTGGTCCTTTCGCCGCGCTGGTCGCCCGACGGTTCCCGCCTCGTGTACACGAGCTACTTCCAGTCGGGCTTCCCGGACATCTACATGATCAACATGCGCTCGTTCGACCGCTCGATCTACGCGCGCTTCAAGGGTACGAACAGCGGCGCCCGCTTCAGCCCGAACGGCCAGCAGATCGCGATGGTGCTTTCGAGCTCCGGCACGCCGGAAATCTGGGTCGGCGGCGCACAGGGCGGTCTGCCGGTGCGGCGGACGCGGTCCGACGCCGTTAAATCGTCGCCGTGCTGGTCGCCGGACGGCGCGCAACTTGTCTTTGCCATGGAGCCCGGCCCGCAGCTTTATGTGATGCCCGCCGCCGGCGGCACGCCGCGCCGGCTGGCGACCGGGTATCGCTACACCGCGGAACCCGACTGGAGCCGCGCCAAGCCCAACCTGATCGCCTGCACGGTCCGCGAGGGCAGCCGCTTCCAGGTGGCGGTGTATGACAGCAGCAAGGGCTCGGCGCAGATCGTCTCGCAGGCGGCGTTTGACGGCATCGAGCCGAGCTGGCTCGCCGACGGCCGGCATCTGCTCTACACCGCGCGCGACCGCACCACGAGCGTCCTCTGTATCCTGGATACGGAGACGGGCCGGAGCACGCCGATCACCACCAACAGCGGCCCGATCGGCAGTGCGATGCAGGCCAGCGTGCTGAACGCCAACTGAGCGTCGCGGCCCACGCTGCGTCCGCCTCGGCAACAAGAAGGCCGCACCCGAAAGGTGCGGCCAAATTGTTTCCCGGCGACCCAAGCGCCGGAGGAGAGGCGAGGCTTAGCCGAGGGCGGCCTGGTAGTTCTTCTCGGCCGCGTCCCAGTCCACGACGTTCCACCAGGCCGTGATGTAGTCGGGGCGGCGGTTCTGGTAGTTCAGGTAGTAGGCGTGCTCCCAGACATCGAGGCCGATGACGGGCTTGCCCTCGAGGCCGGCGACGGCCTTCCCCATGAGTGGGCTGTCCTGGTTGGCGGTCGAGCCGATTGCCAGCTTCTTGTCGCTGGTCACGACGAGCCACGCCCAGCCGGAGCCGAACCGGGTGGCGGCGGCCTTGGCGAACTCCTCCTTGAATTTGTCGAACGAACCCCAGGTGGCGTTGATGGCCTCAGCCAGCTTGCCCTTGGGCGCGCCGCCCTTGCCGGGCCCCATGATCTTCCAAAAGAAGGAATGGTTGCTGTGGCCACCGGCGTTGTTGCGGATCACGCCGCGGATCGCCTCGGGCACCTTGCTGAGGTCGGAGATGAGCGTGTTGACGTCGATCCCGCCGAGCGAGGGCTGGTCCTTCAGGGCGTTGTTGGCGTTCGTGACGTACGCGTTGTGGTGCTTGCCGTGATGGATCTCCATCGTCTTCGCGTCGATGTGCGGCTCGAGGGCGTTGGACGGGTATGGGAGTGGCGGAAGTTCGAAGGCCATGGTGTGAGTTGATTTCGATTTTAGCCCCTAGTGGGAGGGGGCAACTAATGCACTGGTGGGCGTTTACGTCAAACGCCGCCGCCGTTTACCCCCTCATCCTCGTTCTGGCGTTTGAGTCGGAAAAAAGCCTGCAGAAGGTCACGGCACTCGCGTTCGAGCACCCCGCCGACGGTGAGCTCGACGTGGTGATTCACGCGGGGGAGGTCGTTCACGTTGGTGGCGCCGCCGAGGCAGCCCATCTTGGGATCGGGGACGGCGTAACAGACGCGGCGGACCCGCGACATCAGCGTGGCGCCGGAGCACATCGGGCAAGGCTCCTTGGTGACGTACAGGGTGGCGCCTTCCAGCCGCCAATCACCGAGCCGGCTGGCGGCCTGGGTGATGGCCAGCATCTCGGCGTGAGCGGTCGGATCGTGGGCGGATTCGACCGTATTGTGCGCCGCCGCGATCACCTCGCCGCCCAGCTCGATGACCGCGCCGATCGGGACCTCGTCCTTGCGCCAGGCGTCGATGGCCTGGTTGTACGCGAGGGTCATGAAGAACAGGTCGTCACGCACCAGTTGGGACGGAAACCGCTTCTCAAACGGGCAGGGAGGCGGCGTGGCGGGCGAGGAGGGCGGGTTCATCCGGGCAGAGTGAAACCTTGACTAAGCGACCGAAAATCTGACTTACAAGTGGCTTTTGACCCCCGACCTTATGACCATGCACCCGACCGTACGCGAAATCCGCGTTAATTATGGCTGACGGCAACGCGATTGAAGTGGAAGGGAAGGTCGTGGCGGTTCTGCCGGGCACGATGTTCAAGGTGCAGCTGGCGAACGGACACGTGGTGCTGGCGCACATTTCGGGAAAGTTGAGGAAGAACTTCATCAAGATCGCCGCTGGCGACACGGTGAAGATGGAGATGAGCCCTTACGATCTGGAGAAGGCGCGCATCACTTTCCGCATGAAGGAAAGCACGCCGCCCCCGCCGCCGATGATGCGGCGCCGGTACTGATCGATTTCCGCTCGTTGGCGCTGGATCGCGTGGGTTTGGCGGTTGGCATTTGTCCGCCGCAGCGTCATTGACCTGCGCTCACGATGGGGCGTCCGAAGAAATCAATCGATCCCGCGGCGCCGGCTAAGCCGCCGGCAAATGCATTCGCGGACGACATCGATGCTTTCCTGGCCTTCATCAGCCTCGAGCGCGGCTTGGCGAAGAACACGATCGTCAGCTATGCCGACGACTTGAAGCAGGCGGCGGCGTTTCTCGCGCGCCAGGGCGTGGCGGATTGGCGAAGTGTCACGGCGGCCCAGGCCGAAGCGTGGATTCACTCGCTGAGTGCCGGGCGCTATTCGGTCGCGAGCCTTTCCCGCAAGCTCAGCGCGCTGCGGATGTTCGCCCGGTTCCTGGTGCGCGAACGGTTCCGGGCGGATGATTTCACCGCTCTGCTCAGCGGCCCGAAACTCAACCGCAAGCTGCCGTCGACCTTGTCTGAGGACGAGATGGCGCGGTTGCTCGCAGCCGCGCATGGCGGCGATCCGCGTTCGCTGCGTGATCGCGCGCTGCTGGAGCTGTTCTACTCAAGCGGGCTCCGGGTCTCGGAGTTGGCGGGGCTTACGATCCAGCAGATCGATCTCGAGAACGGTTTCATCCGTGTCTTCGGCAAGGGCTCGAAGGAGCGGGTGGTGCCGGTCGGAGCCAAGGCCCGGGAGGCAGTCCTGACGTATCTCACTTCCGGCCGGCCGCATCTCGTGAAGCCGCGCACCGGCAGCCAGCTCTTCCTCAACAACCGCGGCACAAAGCTTTCGCGCATGGGCCTTTGGCTGATCGTGCAGCAGTACGTGAAGCGTGCCGGCATCACCAAGAAGGTGAAACCTCACTCCTTGCGGCATTCGTTCGCCACGCACCTGCTGACGGGTGGTGCCGATCTGCGGGCCATTCAGGAGATGCTCGGCCACGCCAGCATCTCGACCACGCAGATTTACACCGCTGTCGAGCCCCAGCGGCTGCTGTCCCAGCACGCCAAGTTTCACCCGCGCAACAAGGAGGCGTAAGGCGCGGACGCAGGCGTCCCGGCGCGCGCGAGGTTACTTCTGGCCCGCCCGCTTCAAGGCGCTGTCGAGGTCCGACTTGGAGACTTCTTTGGGTTGCTGGCTGCCCCACGTCCAACTGGCCGACTGGCTGGAGCCCTCGCCGGTGGTGCGGGTGCCGTAACGACGCGTCGCCTCGCTTTCGGCCAGCGTGCGGGCCTCCTCCTTGGAGTATTTGCCCGCGGACGTCAGTTCGTCGGTGCGGCGCGTCACATAACTGTCGTAGGCCGTGGCATTACTGATCCGGGTGTCAGCCGCGGGAGTGCCGCGTCGGCCATTGCTGGCGCACCCGGCACTGAGCAACACGATGCCAGCGAGGAGAAAAATTGCGTGTCGATGCATGGCGGGAAGGAAGTGGCTTCAATTCAGCTGGAGGCGGCCCTTCGCTCAACGTCAGGCTGGCCGAACGGTTAGGCGCGCGAGGCAGGTGGCTGATGTGCGTGACAACAGGGTATTAGCCAAAGCATCCGCAAAAAACGCGCTGAGGTTCGGATTGCGATGCGCCGATGTATGTGGAGCCTAATCTGTCCCCATGACCGAGACGAGTTTCGTAACCCCCAGCCAGACCGTTGATATCCACCTTCCCGACGGCCGAACGCTGCGTGGCCCGCGCGGAGCAACCGCTGCCACGCTGCTGGCTCCGCTGAAGGATAGCACGCCCGCGCCGATCGTGGCCGTCGTGATCAATGGCGAGCTCTGTGAGCTGACGCGGACGATCGAACTCGAATGCCGGGTTCGCCCCGTGACCATGGCTGAGGTCGATGGCGCCCGCATCTACCGCCGCTCGCTGACCTTCCTGCTGGAGGCGGCGTTCATGAACCTGTTCCCTGCCACCGAGCTCTACATCGAGCACTCGCTGGCGTCGGGCGGCTACTTCTGCGAGGTCCGGAAGCGTCCGCGTCTGATCGAGACCGAGATCGAACAGCTTGAGGCGGAGATGCGCCGGCTGATCGAACTCGACCTGCCGCTGGTCCGCGTGGAGGTCCCGGTGGGCGAGGCCATCAGCCTCTTCGAGAAGCAGAACCAATTGGACAAGGTCCGGCTGATGAAGCACCGGCGGAAGCAGACGACGGCCCTCTACAAGCTCGGCAACTGCGTCGACGACCGCCATGGCTTCATGGTGCCCTCGACGGGCTACCTGAGCTGCTTCGATCTCACGGTCATGAACGGTGGCTTCGTGCTGCGTTACCCTCGCCAGCACGCGCCGGACACCCTGACCCCGCTGGCGAGCAACCCCAAGCTGCTGGGCGCGTTCCGGCAGTACGGCGCGTGGCTCGAGAAGCTCGGCATCGGCAGCGTGGGGGCCCTCGACGACGCCATCCAGGCCGGCCGCAGCCGCGAACTCATCCTGGTTTCCGAGGCGCTCCACGAGCAGACGATTGCCGATATCGCGCGGCAGATCTCCGAGCGTCGCGACCAGGCTCGCCTCGTCCTCATTTCGGGCCCGTCGTCGTCGGGCAAGACTACGTTCTCGCGCCGGCTGGCGGTGCAGCTGCTGACCTACGGCCTGGCCCCGTTTGCCCTGGAGCTGGACAACTACTTCGTAAACCGCGAGGAGACCCCGCGCGACGCGAACGGCCAGCTCGACTACGAGACCATCGACGCGCTGCGGTTGTCGCAGCTCGGCGAGCACCTCGAGCGCCTGCTCAAGGGCGACGAGGTCCAGCTCCCCAAGTACAGCTTCCAGGAGGGGCGGCAGTACCCCGGCGAAACCGTCAAGCTGCGCGCCGGCCAGCTGATCATCCTCGAGGGCATCCACGGCCTGAACCCGCGGCTCATCCCGCCGACGCTCGCCGCGCAGTCGTTCCAGATCTACGCCTCCGCGCTCACGCAGCTGAATCTCGACCGGCACAACCGGATCTCCACGACCGACACCCGGCTCATCCGCCGCATCGTGCGCGACGCGCGCGACCGCGGGTATAATGCCGCCGACACCATCGGCCGGTGGGAATCGGTGCGCCGCGGCGAGAAGCTGCACATCTTCCCCTACCAGGAGAACGCGCACGTGATGTTCAACTCCGCGCTGGCCTACGAGCTCTCCGTCCTGCGCCCGATCGCCGAGCCGCTCCTGCGGCAGGTTGAGCCGGGCACGGCCGAGTACGTCGAGGCTCGCCGGCTGCTCGCGTTCCTGGAGTGGTTCTCGCCGATCGCCACCGAGTGGGTGCCGGACAATTCCATCCTCCGCGAGTTCATCGGCGACTCGATTCTGAAGGACTTCCGCGTCTGGGGCGCGTGAGCGCGGGCACCCGCGGGCGCGACCTTTTGCGGCGACTGTGGGTCAGTTTCGAGTGACCTCGGGACGACCGCCGGCGTCGCCAACTGATTTGACGGAACTCTGCGCCGATCCCAAGCTTCCAAGCCGTGGGTCCTGCTCCAGCGCCGGGTCCTGCCCGGGCGGGGTTGCCCTTTACCGTCAAAACCAACCGCCATGAACATTCGCCCCCTGCTGCCCCTTGTCCTCGCCGGTGCCCTCGTCGCATTGGCGGGTTGTGCCACGGAATCCAATCGTCCGCTTGAAACCGCCCAGGTGCAGGCCGCGGCGCGCCCGTATGCCGGGCCGAAGGGGATGGTGGCGGTGGGCAAGTTCGACAACCGGTCGAACTTCATGCGCGGGATCTTCTCCGACGGCGTGGACCGGCTGGGCAGCCAGGCGAAGACGATTCTGGTCACTCACCTGCAGGACTCGGGTCGGTTTGCCGTGCTTGATCGCGAGAACCTCGACGAGATCAAGCGGGAGGCTCAGCTCTCCGGCCAGGCCGCGACCGTGAAGGGCGCTGAGTTTACCATCACGGGCGACATCACCGAGTTCGGGCGCAAGGAGGTCGGTGACGAGCAGCTCTTCGGCATCGTGGGGCAGGGCAAGAAGCAGGTCGCCTACGCCAAGGTGAGCATCTACGTCGTCGATGTCGCCACCTCGCAGGTCGTCACCTCCGTGCAGGGCGCGGGTGAGTACGTGCTGAGCAACCGCGAGGTGCTCGGGTTTGGCGGCACCGCGGGCTATGACTCCACCCTCAACGGCAAGGTGCTCGACCTGGCGATCCGTCAGGCGATCGACGCGTTGGTGGTGAAGTTTGAAAACGGCGGCTGGAAGAAATGAACCCGCTCATCCGCTGCGGCACCTTCGTGCTGCTGCTTGCCTTGGTTGGCTGCCAGACCGCGCGACCGCTGTACTACTGGGGCCGCTACGAGACCTCCATTTATCAGGGCTACAGCGCGCCGCAGAAGGCCTCCCCGGAACGCCAGATCGAGCTGATGCTCGAGGATGAACAGAAGGCGGCCGCCGCCAACCTGCCGGTTCATCCGGGCTTCCACGCGCATCTCGGTTATCTCTACGAGCAGGTCGGCAAGTCGGACCTCGCCCGGAAGGAGTTTGAGGCGGAAAAGCGGCTCTTCCCGGAATCGGCGCAGTTAATGGATCGGTTGCTGAACCAGAAACCTCCGACCCCGGCAAAGTCATGAAGCGACTCGCGCTTGTCCTGGGGCCGCTGGTCGGCCTGTTCCTGGCCGGCTGCCAGACGGTCGCCCCGAAAGACTACACGGCCTTTCGTCAGAGCCGGCCGGCCTCGATCCTCGTGCTCCCGCCGATCAACGCGTCGAGCGACGTGCGCGCGACCTATAGCGTGTACACCGCGATGACGCGGCCGATCAGCGAACTCGGCTATTACGTGTTCCCGCTCGTGGTCGTGGACCAGATGATGAAGGAGAATGGCCTCACCATGCCGGCCGACATGCACCAAGCCCCGCCGGCCAAGCTGCGCGAGGTGTTCGGGGCCGATGCGGCGCTGTACGTCACGGTTCAGGAATATGGCAGCAAGTACATGCTCGTCGTGGCCGACACCTTTGTCCGCGCCCGGGCAGTGCTGGTCGACCTGCGTACCGGCACGACCCTGTGGGAGGGCTCGGTGTACGCCCAAGCCGGCGGCCAGTCCGGCCTGCTGGAAGCGCTCGTGACGCAGGTGCTGAACAAGCTCACCGACCAGGCCCACATGGTCGCGACTGTCGCCTGCTACCAACTGGTGACCCCGCCGGGGCCTCCGGGGCAGGGGCTGCTGCGCGGACCGCGGCACCCCGAGTACGGCAAGGACTAAGCCGCCGCCAACATCCACTGTGCGTTGGCGGCGATGCGTCGTCCCGCCTGACGTGGCGTGGCGAATCCCGGCGCGTTCGCGGCGGTGTCACCGTATGTCGCCGGCCAAAGCTGTGCGGCCATGTTGGCGGCGGAAAGCGGCGGGCGATTCGCCCGTCACCTTTTTGAACACGCGACTGAAGTAGGCGCGGTCGGGGAAGCCGGTGTCGGCGGCGATCGCCTCGATGGTGGCGTCGGTGTGGAGCAGCCGGCGGGCCGCCTCGCGGACGCGGATTTCGCTCACGTAGCGCGCGGGCGAGGTGTCGAAGTGGCGTTTGAACGCGCGATTGAAACCGGCGACGCTCAACCCGGCGCGGCGCGCGAGGGCGGGTGCGGCGAGCGGGGTTGCGAGGTTGGCTTCAATGTAGTCGTGCACCCGGCGCAGCTTCTCCGGCAGCGGCGGCTGCCACGGCAGTTCGGGCCGCGATAGCACCACGTGCAGCAACGCCAGGCTGTGGCGTCGGATCGCTTCGGTTGGATCCCAGTGGGCGTCTGCGGCGATCAGGGCCTCCAAGTCCCGAATCAGACACAACTCCGTGTCGCGCGGGGCGAGCAGGACCGGGAGTGATTGCTGCGGGTGGAGCTTCCGGGCGAAGCTGAACGCGAGCCAGAACGTTGGCACGGGGTTGCCACCGAGGCAGTGGAAGAGGCAATGCGGGGGCACCAGCACGATCCGATCCGGCGTGAGCTCGATCATCTGGTCGCCGAAGAGCACGCAGTGTCCGCGACGGTGGTTGCGGTAGAGCCGCCAGAACGGGCTGAACACCCCGGGAAAGTTCCAGTCGCCGTTGTCGGCCACGAAGCCTGCCTCGTGCAACGTCAGTCCGCTCCGGCCGGGCTTCACGTCGAGTGGGTCGAACTCGATGCCCACGCCCGAAAAGGGCTGGTCGTACGCCCCGCGGTTGATCCGGCCTGGTAGCGGAAAGGACATAACTTTGGCACAATCGGGCATAGCGATTTTGGGCGTCAATCGCGTATCCTGCGGCTTTCGCCCCGCCGGCTCGCCCGGCCTTTACCCCCTCCTCCCGCCCCGTCCTCTCCCGAGGCCTTCGCCCATGAGCATGTTCAACACGGTCGGCAAGAGCGCGGCCCAGTCCGGCCGCAAGCCCAACACCCTGCGCAAACTCGAGCGCGTGAACCGGGCGCTGCGCCACGAGCAGCCCGATCGCGTGCCGATCAGCGACTTCTTCTGGGGCGGCTTCACCCGCCGCTGGCGCGCGGAGCTCGGCCTCCCGGCCGACGCGAATCCGTACTACCATTACGACCTCGATCTGATCACGACCGTGCCGAACATGGACCCGTGGATCCGGCCCTTCGAAACGATCCAGGAGTCGGCGGAGGAAGTGACCGTGCGGACCGGTTTCGGGGCGATCATGCACAAGCACTTTTCCTTCCCGATGCCGGAGATGCGGGCGTGGGATCTCGACACGTTCGAGAAGCTGCAGCAGGCGACTTTCGACCGGCCCGATGACCCGCGCCGCTTCTTCGCCGCCGGCGACAACCAGATCGCCGGCGTGGGCGACGGCTTTGAGCGCAACTCGCCGGCCTGGATCGACACCGTGAAGTCGCTGTGGCCCGACCTGCCGGTGTACGGCAGCATGATCGAGGTCAGCGAGTGCCTGACCCGGCTCATCGGGCAGCAGAATGCGCTGATGTGGATGGGCGAGTACCCCGAGGAAATGGGGGAGGTAATCAACCGGCTGGGCGCGTATTACCTGGCGATGGCCGAGGCCGAACTGGCGGCGGGCAAGGGCTACCTCGACGGCTTTGTTATCTGGGGCGACGTCGCGTACCGGAAGAGCACCTTCATGTCGCCGACCTACTGGCGCACCTATTTCAAACCCTGGGTGGCCAAGATCGCCGCCGCCGCGCACGCCCACGGGCTGCCGGTGATCTACCACGGCTGCGGCAACGTGAAGGCGATCTTCGCGGACTACATCGAGATGGGCATCGACGGCTACAATCCGCTCGAGGCCAAGGCCGGCATGGACGTGGTCGAGCTCCGCCGGCAGTACGGCCACCAGATCGCGTTCTGCGGCAACAGCGACGTGCAGGTCTGGGAGACGGGAGACCGCGCGGCGATCCGGCGCGAGGTGCTCCGGAAACTCAACGCGGCGAAAGGCGGCGGGATGATCTTCATGAGCGACCACTCGGTCAGCAGCGGCGTCTCCGGCGCGACTTACGACTACATCGTCAAGCTCGTGCGCGAGCACGGCCAGTATCCACTCAAGCTGGACGAGTACGACGAGGTCCTTTGAGCCCGCCGCCCAACTGAACGACCTACCCCGTGAACAATCCCGTCGTTTCCAATCCCCTGCTCGGCGTGGCGCTGCATGCGGTCGGCGCCACGTTTGCCGCAACCTGCTACACCCCGGAGAAGCGCATCCGCGGCTGGTCCTGGCAGAGCTACTGGCTGACGCAGGCGGCGTTCTGCTGGTTCATCCTGCCGCTGGTGGTGGCGTGGCTGACCATTCCCGAGCTCGGGGCCGTGCTGCGCGAGGCGCCGACGAGCGCGATGCGCAACGCCTTCCTGCTGGGCGCCGCGTACGGCATCGGCGGCACCGCCTTCGGCATTTCCATCCGCTACATCGGCTTCTCGCTCACCTACGCGATCGCGGTCGGGCTCTCGAGCGTGCTGGGCACGCTGATCCCGCCGTTGGTGAAGGGTACGCTCTTCACCACGCTGAGCCGACCCGGGGCGGAGTGGATCGTGGCGGGCATCCTGGTCGGCATCGTCGGTATCGCGGGCACGGGCATCGCCGGCCGGCTGAAGGAGAAGGATCTCACCGCGGCATCGGCCCGCGGCTCCTTCTCGCTCGGCAAGGGCCTCGCGCTCTCGCTCCTGGCGGGCGTGCTCTCGGCGGTGTACGGGTTTGCGCTCGAGGCGGGCGATCCGATTGCGGACGTGGCTACGGCGCATGGCGCCGGCGTGTGGCGCGGCAACGTGGTGTACGTCTTTTCCAATACGGGCGCGTTTCTCACGACCGCCCTCTATTGCCTGTTCCTGCACGTGCGCCAGGGCACGCTGCGCGAAGTCGTGGCGCTGCCGGCGACGGCGCCGGCGGGCGCGCGGCTCTCCGTCAATTGGGGGCTCGCGGTGCTCACGGGCACGTTCTGGTACGGCCAGTTCTTCTTCTACAATCTCGGGCACGTGCGGATGGGCCACTACAAGTTCACCAGCTGGGCCATCCACATGATCATGCTGGTCCTGATCAGCAACGTGGTCGGGATCGTCCTGCGCGAATGGCGCAACTGCCGCCGCCTCACGGACCAGACGATCGCCGCCGCGCTCGTCATCCTGGTTGGCGCCGTCCTGCTCCTGACCTATGGCAATTACGTCGGTGACCTCGCGGCCGCCATCCACTAGGAGATCCCTTATGAAACGCTATGGCTCGGTCATCCGGCTGCACCCGGAGAAGGTGGAGGAATACAAACGCCTGCATGCGGCCGTGTGGCCCGATGTGCTGCGCATGATCAGCGCGTGCAACATCCGCAACTACTCGATCTACCTCCGGAAGCTCGATGACGGGCAGCCGGTCCTGTTCTCGTACTTCGAGTACGTCGGCACCGACTACGCCGCCGACATGGCCAAGATGGCCGCCGACCCGACCACCCAGCGCTGGTGGAGCGTCTGCATCCCCTGCCAGCATCCGCTCGAGACTCGCGCCGCGGGCGAGTGGTGGGCCGGCATGGAGGAGGTCTTCCACTGGGACGGCGCAGCGTCACGCGCGTGACGTTTCGCCGTAAGCGACGCGCGGCGCCGGTCACGCGGCGGTGAGCGGCGGGACGCGGATGAGGCGGACGGCGACAAGGAGCGCGGCCAGAAGCAACGCGGCGATGAACAGCGCGACGCCGGGCCAGCCGGCGAGGTGCCACCAGTAGCCGCCGAGCGTGCCGGCGATGCTGCCACCGAGATAGTAGGCGAGGAGGTAGAGCGAGGATGCCTGTCCTCGGGCCTGGCGGGCGCGGCGGCCGATCCAACTGCTGGCGACCGAGTGGGCGCCGAAAAAGCCAAAGGTGAAGATCAACATCCCGAGGAGCACGACCGGCAACGGCCGCGCGAGCGTCACCAGCACGCCGGCGAGCATCGTCGCGGTGACGACCCACAGCACGCGCCGCCGGCCGAGCTTGTCCGCCAACGCGCCCACGCGCGCCGAGCTGTACATGCCGATCAGATACACGGCGGAGATGCAGCCGACGATCGCCTGGCTCAGGAGGTACGGGGGCGCCAGCAGGCGGTAACTGATGTAGTTGAAGAGGGTGACGAAGCCGCCCATCAGCAGGAAGCCCTCGGCGAACAGCCACGGCAACGCGCCGTCGCGCAGGTGGAGCGCAAAGCCGGCGCGCAGATGGGCCCAGTGCAGCGGCGTGGGCCGGAAATGGCGGGAGGCGGGCGCGAGCCGGGCGAAAAGCAGCGCGGCGATGAGCCCCAGTCCGCCCAGCACGCCAAGGGCGACGCGCCAGGAAACGAAGTCGACGATCACGCCGACGATCAGGCGGCCGAGCATCCCGCCCAGCGCGTTGCCGCTGATGTACAGGCCCATCGACCAGCCGAGAACCTCCGGATGGATCTCCTCGCTGAGGTACGTCATCGCCACCGCCACGAGTCCGCTGAGGGAGAGCCCGATGATCGCGCGCATGAACAGCACGCCGTGCCACGTTGGCATCACCGCGCTGCCCAGGGTGCCGAGGGCCGAGCCGAACAACGCGATCATCATGACGGGCCGGCGCCCCACGGCGTCCGAGAGCGGTCCGGTGAGGATCAGCCCGCCGGCGAGGAGCCCGGTGGAGATGGACAGCACGAGGCTGCTCGAGGCGGCATGCAGCGAGAACTCCCGCGCGAAGATCGGCATCAGCGGCTGCACGGCGTAGAGCAGCGCAAACGTAGCGAAACCCGCCGCGAGCATGGCGAACGCAATCCGCCGAAACGCGGGCGTGCCCTTGCGGATGCGCTCGGGCGCGGCGCGTTCGCAAGGCGTGCCGCCACCGCTTTCGGCCGCGAGCAGCGCCTCGGCCGGCGGCAGGATGCGCGGCTCCGGAAGGCGTTCGGGTTGAGGCCGTGTGTCAGGCATGGGCGCAGGATCGTGCGTTTGGTCTGAGTTGTCCACCGGCCGCCCGCCGCAGGCCGCGCGGCCGCTCGGCCGCGGTGGGCTGGGCGAGACGTTCCGCGCCGCCGTCAAACGACGCGGTGCCCCGGGGCGGGCGAGAGTCCGCCCGTGGTACTACCCGCACGGCCGGCGCGACTTAGCCCACCCACCGGCGGGCGTTGTAGAACAGCTGCATCCAGGGCGAATCCTCGCCCCAGTCCGCCGGATGCCAGCTCATGGTGACGCTGCGGAAGACGCGCTCCGGGTGCGGCATCATGATCATGGCGCGCCCGGTGGCGGTCGTGAGGGCGGTGATGCCGAAAGGCGAGCTGTTGGGATTCAGTGGATACACCTCGGTGGGCTGGTGGTGGCTGTCCACGTACCGCGCCGCGACCAGGCCCGATGCGTTGCAGCGCTGCGCCGCGGCAGCGTCCTTGAACTCCGCATACCCCTCGCCATGGGCGACGGCGATCGGGATGACCGAGCCCTCCATGCCGGTGAAGAACACGCTCGGGCTCGACTCGATCTGCAGGGAGACGAACCGCGCCTCGTAGCGTTCGGACTTGTTCTGGACGAAGTGCGGCCACTGCTCGGCGCCCGGGATAATGGAGTGCAGGTTGCTCATCATCTGGCAGCCGTTGCACACGCCGAGGGCGAAGGCGTCCTCGCGGGCGAAGAAGGCGCTGAATTCCGCGCGGGCGCGCTCGTGGAACAGGATGCTCTTGGCCCAGCCCTCGCCGGCGCCGAGCACGTCGCCGTAGCTGAACCCACCGCAGGCCGCGAGGCCGCGGAAATCGCGCAGGGAAATCCGGCCCGCCAGGACGTCGGTCATGTGCACGTCGACCGCGCGGAAGCCGGCGCGGGTAAAGGCCGCGGCCATCTCGACCTCGCCGTTGACACCCTGCTCGCGCAGGATGGCGACGGCGGGACGCGCACGGCGGGTGCGGGCCAGCGCCACATGACTGGCATCGAGGGCGCTGCCGGGCGCGGGCGCGTTTTCGCCTGCGGCGTCGCTGGCGAGCTTCGCCGCGAGGTCCGAGCGGGTCGCCTGCACATCGAACGTGAGCACGGGCGTGATCCCGCGGTGCTGCGGGTCGAGCTTGAGGCGGTATTCCTGCTCGGCGCACGCGGGGTTGTCGCGGCGGAGGGAAATCTGCCGGGTGACATCGGACCAGATCGCGCGCAGCGCGGCCAGCGGTTCGTTCAGGAAGACCTTGCCCGTGCGGCGGACGCGGAACGTCTGGTCGCCGTTGAGTTGACCGATGCGCGTGACGCGGGCCTTCAGGCCGTGCTGGCGGAGGACGCCGTGGACGGCGTCGAGGTCGTCGTTGCGCACCTGAATGACGGCGCCGAGTTCCTCGGCGAAGAGGACGGGGAAAGCATCGACGCCCGGGGCGAGTTCGAGGTCCACCCCCACGTTGCCGGCGAAGGCCATCTCGAGCGCGGTGACGAGGAGACCGCCATCGGAGCGGTCGTGGTAGGCGAGAATCTTCTGGTCGCGGCCGAGCTGCTGAATCGCGTTCCAGAAGCCTTTTAGTTCGGCGGCGTGGTCGACGTCGGGCGTCTCCGCGCCGATCTGCGAATACACCTGCGCGAGGATGGAGCCGCCGAGGCGATTCCGGCCGCGGCCGAGGTCGATGAGCAGGAGGACGGAGTCGGCGGCCGAGCCGTCGGTCTGCAACTGGGGCGTGAGCGTGCGGCGGACGTCGGCGCACGGGGCGAAGGCGGAGACGATGAGGGAGACGGGGGCGGTGATGCGCTTCTGGCCCTCGGTGTCGGACCACACCGTGCTCATACTCATGGAATCCTTGCCCACCGGAATGGTGATTCCGAGCTGCGGGCAGAGCTCCATGCCGACGGCGTGGACGGCAGCGTAGAGATCGGCGGCGTCGCCGGGGACGGCGGGCGCGGCCATCCAGTTGGCGGAGAGGTTGACCTTGCCGAGATCGCCGATCTGGGCGGCGGCGAGATTGGTGAGCGCTTCGCCGACGGCGAGGCGGGCGGAGGCGGCGGCGTTGTTGACGGCGACCGGGGTACGCTCGCCCATGGCCATGGCCTCGCCGGTGTACACGTCGTACGCGGCGGCGGTGACGCCGCAGTCGGCGACGGGAACCTGCCAGGGACCGACCATCTGGTCGCGGCAGATCAGGCCGCCGAGGGTGCGGTCGCCGATGGAGATGAGGAACGTCTTGTCGGCGACGGCGGGGTGGGCGAGGACGCGGCGGGCGGCCTCGAGCACGGTGACGGATTCCGGGAGTGTAAGCGGGAACTGCGGGCGGCGCAGTGACTGCTCGCGGCGGTGCATGCGCGGCGGCTTCCCGAGGAGAACCTCGAGCGGCATGTCGATCGGCGTGTTTTTGAAATGCGGGTCCTCGAGGACGAGCCGCTTTTCCTCCGTAGCCTCGCCGACGATGGCGAACGGGCAGCGCTCGCGGGCGCAGAGCGCGGCGAAGGCGTCGATGCGGTCGGCCGGAACGGCGAGCACGTAGCGTTCCTGCGACTCGTTGCACCAGATCTCGAGCGGGGTCATGCCCGGCTCGTCGTTCGGCACCTTGCGCAGGTTGAAACGACCGCCGCGGCCGCCGTCGTTGACGAGCTCGGGGAGGGCGTTCGAGAGCCCGCCCGCGCCGACGTCATGGATGAAGGCGATGGGGTTGTCGGCGCCGAGGGCCCAGCAGCGGTCGATGACCTCCTGGCAGCGGCGTTCCATCTCGGGATTGTCGCGCTGCACGCTGGCGAAATCGAGGTCCTCGTTGCCGTGGCCGCTGGCAATGGAGCTGGCGGCGCCGCCGCCGAGGCCGATGAGCATCGCCGGGCCGCCGAGGACGACGAGCTTGTCGCCCGGTCTGATCTCACCCTTGCGAATATGCTCGGCGCGGATGTTGCCGAGGCCGCCGGCGAGCATGATGGGCTTGTGATAGCCGCGCAGCTCGGACGTGCCGCCGGAAGCGGACGGCGCGGCGGGAACCTTGGCCTCGAAGGTGCGGAAGTAGCCGTTGATGTTGGGCCGGCCGAACTCGTTGTTGAACGCGGCGCCGCCGAGCGGGCCGTCGATCATGATGTCGAGGGCGGAGACGATGCGGTTCGGCTTGCCGTGGTCCTTTTCCCAAGGCTGCACGGCGCCGGGAATCCGGAGATTGGAGACGGTGAAGCCGGTGAGGCCGGCCTTGGGCTTGCCGCCGCAGCCGGTGGCGCCCTCGTCGCGGATTTCGCCGCCGGAGCCGGTGGCGGCGCCGGGGAACGGCGAGATGGCGGTGGGGTGGTTGTGCGTCTCCACCTTGCACAGGATGTGGATGTCCTCCTCGTGTGCGGCGTAGTCGCCCGTCTTGGGGTCGACGAAGAACCGGCCACCGCGGGAGCCGACGAGAACGGCGGCATTGTCCTTGTACGCGGAGAGGATGCCGTCCTGGTGCAGCTGGTACGTGTTCTTGATCATCTGGAACAGCGAGCGGTCCCGCGCCTCGCCGTCGATTTCCCAGGTGGCGTTGAAGATCTTGTGCCGGCAGTGCTCGGAGTTGGCCTGCGCGAACATCATCAGCTCGACGTCGTTCGGGTCGCGGCCGAGGCCGGTGAACGCTTTCACGAGGTAGTCGATCTCGTCGTCGGCCAGCGCCAGCCCGAGCGTCTGGTTGGCGGCGACCAGGGCGGTGCGGCCTTGCGCGAGCACGGGAACGGTGGTCAGCGGGCGAGGCGCCTCGTGCTGGAAGAGCACCGCCGCGCTTTCGAGGTCGTTGAAGATCGCCTGGGTCATGCGGTCGTGCAGTCGGGCGGCGGTGGCGGCGCGCTGCACGGTGGTCAGGCGGCTGGACCCGGGGTCTACGACATACGCGATGACCCGCTCGATCCGCTTCACCTGGGCGACGCCGCAGATGTGGGCGATATCGGTCGCCTTCGAGGACCACGGGGAAATCGTGCCGGGGCGCGGGGCGACCACCTGCAGCCAGCCGGTCACCGGCTTGGCTTCGCGGCTCGGGCCGTACGTGAGGATCTTTTCGAGGACCTCGCGCTCCGCGGCGGACAGCTCTCCCGTGGTCTCGACCAGGTGCACGAACTCGGCGCTGAGGCCGGCGGCTGGGACGCCGGCGGACGTCAGGTCCTGGAGCAGTTTCTGGAGGCGAAACGGGGAGAGGGCAGGTGAGCCGCGGAGGATCAGCATGGCAGGAAGGAATGACGCTCAACAACAAGCCGGGGGTGGTCAAGGGGGCTGGCGGAGGGCGATGGGGGCGCCGGGTCTGGCGGTCGGGCGCGAAGGAGAAAAACGCCGGGCGAACTGCGTCATAAACCGAGCCTTGGGGCGTGCCCTAGGGGCGACGCGCGCCACCGGCTTGCGTGTGCCCGCAACCTGTTGCGGCGAAGACGGCTTGGGCCGGACCCGAGGATGAAAGCGCCGCGGCGGCTCGCGTTTCGTGATGCTGGGAGGGCGATTTACATGACGTGAAGAAGCCGGCCGAGAAAAGCCGTTGACCATTCCCGCCCGCGCCCCGAAATCACCGCCTTTTCAGCGTGTTGCCCGACGATTTCCGACTTCCTGCCGCGCCTTCCCGACCTCAACCGAGCCGGTCCGGCCGGCCTGCGGGTGTTGCTGAGACTGGAATCGGACATTCCCTCGAGGACTGGCCTACCAACATGAGCGACGAAATGATGGACGAGGTGGTGGAGCGACGGGATTCCCTCCTGACGCACGAATGCGGCATCGCGATGGTGCGCCTGCTGAAGCCGTTGAGCTACTACCAGGAGAAGTATGGCTCGGCGCTTTGGGGGTTTACGCAGCTGTTCCTGCTCATGGAGAAGCAGCACAACCGCGGCCAGGACGGAGCGGGCGTGGCCTGTGTGAAATTCGACATGCCTCCCGGCGATCCGTACATGTTCCGGGAGCGCAATACCGAGCCCAACCCGCTCGATCGCGTTTTCGGCCAGCTGCTTGGCCGCTTCAAGGATCTGGTCTCCCGGGGCGAAGTGCATCCGGAGTTTCCGGACACGGTGAAGCAGCACTTTGATTTCGGCGCGGAGCTCTACCTCGGCCATCTCCGCTACGGTACGAGCGGCGGCTATGGCGTCAGTGCGTGCCACCCCTATTTCCGGCGCAGCTCGTGGCCGACGCGCAACCTGGCGCTCTGCGGCAATTTCAACCTCACGAACACGCGGGAGCTGAACAACAGCCTGATTGCGATCGGGCAGCACCCGATCTTCGCGTCGGACACGCAGGCGGTGTTGGAGAAAGTCGGCTTCTTCCTCGATGAGGAGCATGAGGACATCTACCGGTTCCTGCGCACGCGCGGACTCTCCGGCGAGGAGATTTCCCGGCGGATCAGCGAGGATCTCGACCTGACGCGCGTCATCACCCGCGCCTCGAAAAAGTGGGATGGTGGCTACGCCATCGCGGGCCTGATCGGCAACGGCGACGCCTTTGTGGCGCGGGATCCCTCGGGAATCCGGCCGGCCTTCTATTTCCAGAACGACGAAGTGGTCGCGGTGGCCTCGGAGCGGGCGCCGCTGATGACGGTGTTCGATCTGCAGGTGCCGCAGGTGAAGGAGATCCCGCCGGGCAACGTGCTCGTGATCAAGAAGCGCGGCACATTGAGCGTGGCGCCCTTCACGGCGCCGATGCCGCGGTCCTCGTGTTCCTTCGAGCGGATCTATTTCTCGCGCGGCAACGACATCGACATCTACCAGGAGCGGAAGGCGCTCGGCGGCGGCCTCGCCGACCAGGTGATCAAGGCCATCGACCACGATTGGGCGCACACCGTCTTCAACTTCATCCCCAACACCGCCGAGGTGGCCTACTACGGCCTCATGTCGACGCTGCGCGAGCGCCGGCGCGACGAGGTGAAGAAGGCGATCATGGACGCGAGCCGGCAAGGCACGCTGACCGAGGCGATGGTTGACGACCTGATCCTGCGCAACTGGCCGCGCGGCGAGAAGGTGGTCAGCAAGGATATCAAGCTGCGGACGTTCATCGGGCAGGAGAGCCTGCGCAATCAGCTTGCCAGCCACGTCTACGACATCACCTACGGGTCGGTGCAGCCGGGTGACAACCTCGTGTGCGTGGACGACTCGATCGTGCGCGGCACCACGCTGCGGCGCTCGATCCTGCGCATCCTGGCGCGGCTCAACCCGCGCAAGATTGTGATCGTCTCGACGGCGCCGCAGATCCGCTACCCGGACTGCTACGGCATCGACATGTCGGAGCTCGGCAAATTCATCGCCTTCGAAGCCGCGGTGGAGCTGTTGCGCGAACGCGGGCAGGCGAGCCTCCTCGAGGAAGTGTACCGCGCCTGCGCCGACGAGATCGCGCGGGGCGGGACGGTGAATCAGGTCCGCAAGATCTACGAGCCGTTCACGCCGGAGGAGATCTCGCGGAAGATCGTGGATCGCGTCCGCCCGACCGGCATCGAATGGAAGGGCGAAATCGAGATCATCTTCCAGACGATCGAGAACCTGCATGCCGCGCTGCCGAATCACACTGGCGATTGGTATTTCACGGGCAAATACCCGACCCCCGGCGGCTACCGCGTGGTGAACCAGGCGTACGTGAACTATTACGAGAAGCACGAGGGCCGGGCGTACTGATCATGGCGCGAACCCCGAACGAGCCGGTGTTGCCGACGATTCTGACCGTGCGCGGTCGGAAAGTCGTCAGTGACGCCGATCTCGCCCGGTTGTACGGCGTCCCGACGAAGCGGCTGAACGAGGCGGTGCGACGCAACCGGGCGCGTTTCCCCGACGATTTCGCGTTTGCCCTGACGGCGGAGGAGTTCGCGGGTTTGAGGTCGCAATTTGCGACCGCAAAGGGACGCGGTGGACGGCGGACGATTCCGCAGGTATTCACGGAGCACGGCGCGCTGATGGCCGCGTCGGTGCTGAACAGCCGGAAGGCGGTGCAGATGAGCATCTACCTCGTGCGGGCGTTCGTGCAGATGCGCGACGAGATGCTCACGTCCTCCCGCATCCTGAAGCGCCTGGCCGAGATCGACCGCCGGCTGATCGAGCACGATTCCGTTCTGCGCGAGATCATCGATCGGCTCCAGCCGCTGCTCGACGCCCCCGAGGCCGAGGAGCCGGTGAAGCCGAAGATCGGCTTTCATCCCGGAAACCGCTAATTCCTCCCGCGTCCACTTCCATGTCCCTCAGCTACGAGTCCTCCGGTGTTCGTTACGACCAGCTTGATGCGTTCAAGCGTGCCTGCCAGCAGGCGGCGCGCACCACCGCGGGAGCGCTGGCGGCGCACGGCTATGCGGAGCCGGCGACGACCCGCGGCGAGAGCGCGTACCTGATCGAGGCGGCCGACCATTTCCTGGCCCATGTCGAGGAGGGCCTCGGCACGAAGAACCTCGTGGCGGATGCGGTGTATGCCGCGACGGGCAAGTGTTTCTATCGCGAAGTCGCGATCGATACCGTGGCCACGATCGTCAACGACCTGATTACCTGCGGGGCGCTTCCAATCTCGGTCGCGATGCATGCGGCGGTGGGCGACTCCGGCTGGTTTGCGGACGCGACCCGCACCCGAGCGCTGGTGGACGGCTTTGCGGAAGGCTGTCGCACCGCCGGCGCGGTGTGGGGCGGCGGTGAGACGCCGACCCTTGGCGGCGTCGTGGAGCCGAAGGCCATCGTGCTGGCGGGTTCGGCCATCGGCCGGATCAGTCCGAAGCACTTGCGCATCGTCGGCGACGTGAAGGACGGCGACGGCATCATCTTCCTGGCGAGTTCCGGCGTGCAGACAAACGGGCTGTCCCTCTGCCGCAAGATGGCCGGGCAACTCCGCGACGGCTTTCAGACCCCGATTGGGCATGGCGACGCGCGCACATTTGGCGAAGCGCTGCTGGCGCCGTCGGTCATCTACGTCGCGTTCGTGCGCGAGTGCCAGCGGCGGGGTATCAAGCTGAACTACGTCGCGCACGTGACCGGTCACGGCTGGCGCAAGCTTATGCGTCTGGACGAGGCTTTCGTGTACGAGATCACGCAGCCGCGGCCCGCGCCGGCGTTGTTCCAGTTCATGATGGAGGCGGGCCCGATCGCGCAGCGCGAAGCGTACGCCACCTTCAACATGGGCATCGGCTTTGCCGCCTATGTCGCGCCGGAGAACGTCGAGGCGACGCTCGCCGCCGCCAAGGCCACGGGTTACGACGCCTGGCTGGCCGGCCGCGTGCGCAAGGAAGGCAGCCGCAAGGCGGTCGTCGTGCCGGCGCTCGATCTCACGTTCGAAGGCGACACGCTGAAGCTGCGCTGAACGGCGGGGACAAGAAAAAGGGGCGGGCCTCCGCGCGCATCCGATTGCAGGAAATGGCGGTGTTTGCCGCCAAGCTTACGCGGCGCCGGCGGAAGGTACCGCAGACGCGGCGAGGCTGTTGAGGTACTCCTCAATATTGGTGTAGCCGTCCTGATCCCGGTCGCCGTTGCCATCGGCGGCTGCGGCGGGATCGAGGCCATGAGCGACTTCCCAATCGTCGGGCATGCCGTCCTGGTCGGAGTCTTTCGGGGCGGGAAGGGAAATGAGTTCCGGCCAGCCGCCAACGTCGGCCTGCGAATCGATGATCCGGCCGGTGCGCTCGCGGACATGGGCGACAAGACGCGCGTCAACGGCATCGCGCTTCGGGCGCGTGGCGCCGACGTCGGCGAGGACCCGCTGGAGCGCTTCGACAGCCGGCCAGGTGGTAACCGCGGCGGCGGGGAACGGGTCGTCCTTCAGGAACACCTGGCGCACGCCGTCCAACTCGAGGGCCTGGAAGAAGCCGCGGTTGTCGGCGGTGCGGGCGGCGTCACCTTCGAAGACGTTGTCGCGAATGTAGAACTGGAGGTTGGACTTGTCGCCGATACTGATCGGCGTCTTCGCCTTTGAGTCCGGGCCGCGGCGAATGTAGTTGCCGACATAGTTCACGCGGAGATTGCCCTGTGTGAGTCCGGTGCCAGTGCCGCCGTAGTTGTAGATCACGTTGTTCCGGACGTCGAAGGTGGGAAACGGCGGCTTGCCATAGTTGTCGCCGAGGCGCGGGTTGCGGGCGTTGTTATGGATCCAGAGATTGTGGTGCCACGAGATGGCGCCGTTCGCTCGGGAGAGGGAGCCAAAGCCGTGCGACCCCTTGTGGTGGGTGCTGGCGTTGAGCGACTCGCCGATCAGGCACCATTGGACGGTGCAGTCCTGCACGTCGCCGGAGAGCGAGAGGCATTCGTCGACGGACCAGGTGGCGGAACAGTGGTCGATGATCGAGTTGCGTGCGCCGTGGACGAAATCGATGCAGTCCGACTCGCGGCCGCTTTCGGACCCAAGCCGGCTGCGCAGGAAGCGCACCACGACGTCATGCGTCGCGATCATGAGGGTATCGTCGCGCAGGCAGATGCCGTCCCCGGGCGCGGTCTGGCCGGCGATGGTCAGGAACGGTTCGCGCACGGTGATGGGTTTGCGGAGCGCGATCGTGCCGGAAACGCGGAAGACGACGATGCGCGGGCCCGCGGCTTCACACGCCGCGCGCAGGCTGCCCGGGCCGGAGTCATTCAGATTGGTGACGAAGAGGACGCGTCCACCGCGACCGCCCGGCGTCTTGGCGCCAAATCCCTCCGCGCCGGGAAAGGCGGGCATGGCTGGCGCCGACGCCGGTGCGGCGGTGGCGAGAGTCGCGGCGACAAGGAAGGGGAGCGGGGCGAGCCAGGAAGTGAGGCGGGACATGGGAAACGCAGACGAGGTACCGAGGGAATAACGCATGAGCTGCCGCGACGTTGCGCGGCCCGACGCGCCGGTGCGAGTCGCCCCGCCGGACGCAATTGCGGGCTTCGCCGGCCACGGGGGCCCAAAAAGCGAGGCGCGTCTTGATCTGACTCAACGACGGCGGTCATGACGTCGAGAACCTGCATCTGCAGCAGGTCCCTATGCGGTAGGCGTTTGCGAGCAGGGGACCTCTGGCTGGCGGGCACTACGCCCTGCTGAGGGTTTTTCTCCAGCGCAAGCGTCCCTGCGCCGATTACGAAGCAAACCACTTTCCCTAGACTTACCCCTGGAGTCCGTCCGGGGCCATGCACCATGACCCTCCGAACCCAACTTCTCGTCGCTTTCGGCATCGTCGCCGCCATTCCGCTCGTGGGCGGCGCGATAGGCATTTTTGCGCAGAGCGTCGCGACGCATCGGGCGGCAGAGCTTGTCGCCGCCGGCGAGAGAAGCCAGGAGGCGGCGGCGCGGATGGCTGACATGCAGCTGCAGTTCAAGACCGAGGTGCAGGAATGGAAGAATGTGCTGATCCGGGGCCACGAGCGCGCGGCCTACGAGCGGCATTTCGCGGCGTTTCGGGAGCAGCAAAAGCTCGTGGCCGGAGCGTTGCGGGAACTACCCGATCGCCTGGCCCCATTGGGCATCGAGGCCTCACGGATTGAGGCCCTGCACGCGGGTGTGACGGCGCTGGACCGCCGCTATGAAGAGGCGCTGGCGCAGTTTCGGATGGGGGATCCGACCACCTCTCTCGTGGTTGACCGGGCGGTGGCGGGAGCGGATCGCGAACTCGCACGGCAGCTTGACGCGCTGCAGACGGAGCTGGCCGAACGTACGTTGAAGCACCAGGCGGCGGGACTGGCGGCGCTCGAGCGCACGCACACGCTGCTCGAGCGTATCATGCTCGTGGGCACGCTGCTGGGCGTCGTCATCGGCGTGTATTTCGGCTGGCTGACCAGCAATGCCGTCGTGCGGCACCTGCGGGAGGTCACGGGGCGCATGCAGCATCGCACGCTGGGTGTGGCCTCCGCAGCCAACCAGGTTTCCGGCTCGAGCACGCGGGTCGCCGCAACGTCGGCGGAACAGGCGCGCACCGTCGAGTCGAGCAGCGGGGTCATCAACCAGGTGAGCGTCCGGGTGAAGGAGAATGCCGAGCGGGCGCGGGAAGCGCGGGACGTCTCGCTGACGAGTCGCAAGGCGGCGGAGGCGAGCGCGGGGGAGATTGCGGAGCTGCAGACGGCGATGCATGCGAGCGTCGAGGCCGCCGGCAACATCACGAAAATCATCAAGTCGATCGACGAGATCGCATTCCAGACGAACCTCCTGGCGCTGAATGCGGCGGTCGAAGCCGCCCGCGCGGGCGAGGCGGGTGCGGGCTTCGCGGTGGTCGCGGAGGAGGTGCGCAATCTCGCCCAACGTTCGGCCCAGGCGGCGAAGGAAACCGCGGGGAAGATCGAGGATGCGTCGGAGAAGAGCACCCGTGGGGCGGAACTCGCCAACCGCGTGGGCGCTTCGCTCAAGCACGTGCTGGAGAACACCCAGAAGGTTGATGGCCTCATCGGCGAGATCGCCGAGGCCTCGGCCCAGCAGGCGAGCGGACTGGAGGAGGTGGTCGCGTCGATCGAGCAGATCGACCGGCTGACGCAGTCCAACGCGAGCACGGCGGAAGAAACCGCGGCCGCGGCGCACGCGCTCGACGAGGAGGCCACCCAGCTTCAGCAGGAGCTTACGGCGTTGCTCAAGGGACGAGACGCGGCCGGCGCACCGGCGAAGACGGAGGCGGCGACCGCCACCCCGGCCGGGACCGCAACACGCCGGACGGCGGCCGTGCGTTCGCGCAAAGAACTCCAGGAAGCGTAGATCGAAGCCCCGGGGCGCAGCGTCCCGGACGACCGACGGCGGCTTGTCAGTCGCCCGGGAGCGTTCGTTAATCGGGCAACCATGCAGACCATTCTTTACTGGGTTCGCCACGCGCAGAGCCTGCCGTTGCCGACTGTGACCGACGAGGAGCGCACGCTGTCGCCCCGCGGCTACGAGCAGGCAAAGGAAATGGTGCCGGTGCTGCAGGCGCTCGGCGCGGACCGGATCTACACGAGCCCGTTTCGGCGCTGCCGGGAGACGTTGCAGCCTTTCGCCGCCGCGGCCCGCTTGCCCCTGCTCGAGCACGCGGGGCTGCGCGAGCGCTGCTTCGGCACGGCGTGGATCGACGATTTCCGCGACATCTGGCGGCAATCCTGGGCGGACTTCAGCTACGCGGTGCCGGGAGGGGAGAACTCGCTGGTGTGTCGCGACCGCGTCGCCGCGGCGGCAGCGGAGCTGGTGCGCCGGCATCCGGGAGAGACCCTCGTGCTGGGGTCGCACGGCAATGCGATCGCGCTCTTCCTGAGCAGCATCACTCCCGGATACGGCATCGAGGCGGCAGGGGCCGTTCGTACGCCGGACCTCCTCCGCGTGGTGCACGACGGGCAGCGGTTCACGTGGGACCAAAGCTTCGTCCCGGGGGCGGCGTTTGACGCCATCGCGACCGACTTCCGGCTCACCCCGGGAATCAAGGCCTGATCTTGGTGACGCGGCACCCGCGCCGCAGCCTCAGGCGCTGAACGCGGCGCGCGCGTCGCGCAGGAACGCCGCGAGCTCGTCGTCGCGCGTGGCCCAGGAGCACATGAGCCGGTAGCCGTGTTCGCCGATGAATCGGTAGAAATGCCAGCCGGCGTGTTCGAGCGCGGTGACGACTTTCGGGGGCAGTTCGATGAAAACGGCGTTCACCTCGACCGGGGCGATGAGCCGTCCTCCGAGCGACTGGAGCCCGGCGGCCAGCGCCTGGGCCTGGCGGTTGGCGTGCGCGGCGTGCCGCAGCCAGGCGCCGTCGCGCAGCACCGCGACCCATTGCGCCGTGGCGAAGCGGAGCTTGGAAGCGAGTTGGCCCGATTGCTTGACGCGGTACTCGAAATCGCGGGCGAGCGCCGGGTCGAAGAAGACGATGGCCTCGGTCGTGAGCAGGCCGTTCTTGGTGCCGCCAAAGCAGAGGACGTCCACGCCGGCGCGCCAGGTCAGGTCGGCGGGCGAGTGTCCCTTCGCGCCCAGGGCCGCGGCCGCGTTGGCGAAGCGGGCGCCGTCCATCTGGACGACGAGGCCGCGGGCGTGCGCGGCGGCGCACAGCGCGTGGAGCTCGGCCGGGGTGTAGCACGTGCCAAGTTCGGTCGACTGCGTGAGCGACAGCACGCGGAGCCTCGGATAATGCACGCCGTGCCCGCGGGAGAACACGGGCTCGATGTCGGCCGGCCGGAGCTTGGCGTGGGGGGCGGCGAGGGGCAGGAGCTTGCTGCCGCCGGTGAAAAACTCGGGCGCGCCGCACTCGTCGGTGTCGATGTGGGCGAGCTCATGGCAGATCACCGCCTCGTGGCGCTGGCAGAGGCCGGCGAGGGTGACGGCGTTGGACGCGGTGCCGTTGAACACGAAGAAGACGGAGCACGGCGTTTCGAATATCTGGCTGAAAAGCCGGCGCGCCTCCGCGGTGTGCCCGTCCTCGCCGTAGCTGGGCTCGGTGGCGGCATTGATCGCGTTGATGGCGGCGAGGGCCTCCGGGCAGATCCCGGCGGTGTTATCGCTGGCGAACGTGTAGTGGGCGGCTGGCGACATGGCGCCGAGTGTTTGGGGGCAAGGGCGCGCCGGCAAAGTCTTTTGCGGCGCTGCGTCGGACCTGCCGTCGTCGGTGGCGGGCGGTATTTCGTGTTGGCATTGCGGTCCCGGGCGGGTTTTCTGCTCGCGCACGCGAGATGAATCCAGCGGATGTTAACCTCTACCTGGTCGGCTTCATGGGCACCGGCAAGAGTACCGTTGGCCGTGCGGTGGCGCAGCGCCTGGGGTTCAACCTGCTGGACAGCGACCACGAGATCGAACGCCTGCAGGGACGCACGATCACCGACATCTTTGCGCGCGACGGAGAGGCGGCGTTTCGGGAGATGGAACGGGCGTTTGTCGCGGCCGGCCACCCCGGCGAGCGGACCGTCGTGGCTTGCGGCGGTGGCCTCGTGGTGCAGCCCGGCATGCTGGAACAGCTTGAGGCCCGCGGGGTGGTGGTCTGCCTGCATGCCTCGATCGAGACGATTCTCGAGCGGACGGGCCGGCATCGGACGAGGCCCCTGCTGGCGGTCGAAAATCCCGATGAGCGCGTGCGCACGTTGTACGCGCAGCGCGAGCCGATCTACAACCGGTGCGGCACGGTGATCCTCACGGACATGCGCCCGCTGCACGATGTCGTCGGCCACGTGATCCGGGCGTGGCGGCGGGACGCGCATGACTTTGTGCGCGTGCATGCCTGAGGCGGGGAGTGGACGGCGGGCGGATTTGCGGCTCCATTGCTCGGCGTGAGCATGCCTGACCTCGTTTCCGCCGCCTCCCGACAAGCGCGGTTGCGCGCGCGGCTGCACGAACTGGGGTTCGATGCGGTGCGCTTTGCGCAGCTCGAGGCGGGACCGGCTCCCCCCGTCCCGGGCGGGCTGGCGGAGTGGCTGGCGGCGGGGATGCACGCGGACATGCACTGGATGGAGCGTTCGCTGGACAAGCGGCTCGATCCGGGACTCGTGCTGTCGGGCGCGCGGAGCATGATCCTGCTCGGCGTGAGCTACTGGCACGGGCAACTCGCGACGCCGACGGGAGGTGCCGATGCGCCCCGCTGGGCGCGGTATGCGCTGCATGAGGATTATCACGACACGATGAAGCCGGCGCTGGTCGCGGCGGGGCGTGCCATCGAGGCGTTGTACGGCGTGGAGGCGACAGACTACCGCTACTACGTCGACACCGGCCCGGTGATCGAGCGTGGCTGGGCGGCGCGCGCGGGCCTCGGTTTCGTGGGCAAGAACGCCATGCTCATCGCGCCGCGCGACCACGGGAACTGGCTGATTCTGGCGGCGATCCTGACCCGGCTGGACTTCGTGCCGGACGAGCCCTTGCGGAAACCCGCCGCGCGGGCCGATGCCGCGACAGAGACGGCATCCGCGCGGCCGCCCGTGGGACTGCTTTGCGGAAAATGCACCCGATGCCTGGACGCGTGTCCGACGCGGGCGTTTGCGGCGCCGGGCGTGGTGGATGCGCGCCGTTGCGTGTCGTATCAGACAATCGAAAACAAGGGCGTGATTCCCCGCGAGTTGCGGGCCGGCATCGGCCAGCGGATCTATGGGTGCGATCTGTGCCTGGAGGTTTGCCCGTGGAACCGTTTTGCCCGCGAAGGTCGGCGGCTGTTGCTAGCGGCGCGCCACGACCTGGCGGCGTTGACGCTGGAGGATCTCCTGGCGCTCACCCCGGAGCGTTTTGCGGAGGTTTTCCGCCGGACGCCCATCAAGCGGCTAAAGCTGGCCGGGCTCCTGCGGAATGCCTGCGTGGTGGCGGGAAACAGCGGCGATCGATTGCTGCTGCCGCAGTTGCTCAACCTCGCGGTGGCGCATCCGCTGCCGCTTGTACGGGCCCATGCCGTCTGGGCGGTGAGGCAGCTGGGTGGGGGCGACGCCTTGGTCGCGGCGCGTGCGAAGGAGACGGACCCGCTGGTGCTCGCGGAGTACGACGCGTGCCGCCCGGCTCCGGGCGGGGCGTGACGGTGGTCAGGTGGTCGCGGACCGGTCGGCGGCGGCAAAGCCCGCGTCGAAGACGGCAATCACCTGAGGGGGCGGCCGGACGACCTTGCCCTCGCGGTCGATGAACGTGTGCACCGTGTGACCGGTCGCGAGCAGTTCATCGCCACGCTTCACCTCATACTCCAGGCGGATACGCAGCATCGGCTTCTCGCGCATCGTGGTGACGATCGTGATCACGTCGTCGTACTTCGCGGGACGGCGGTACTTCACGTTCACCTCGAGCACGGGCAGGAGAAAACCCTGGGCCTCGAGATCGCGGTACGGCAGCCCGAGGTCCTTCATCAGGGTCGTGCGTCCGACCTCAAACCACGGCAGGTAGCTGCCGTGGTACACGACGCCCATCATGTCCGTTTCGGCGTAGCGGACGGTAATCTCAGCCCTGGACTGGATCATATGACGGCGTCCTCTGGACTGAAGAGGGCGGCGGCCGATTGCTTCCAGCAGTTGCGCTGGGCGAAGGCGCGGCCGGAATCGCCGAGGCGACGTCGCAGATCCGGGTCGTGAATGAGTTTCTCGAAAGCGGCTGCCAGTTGCACGGGCCGGTGCGGCGGCACCAGCAGGCCCGTGACGCCATCGACCACAGCTTCGGACACGCCGCCGACATCATGGGCGACGACGGGCAGGCCGTGGGCGGCGGCTTCGATGTAGACGAGCCCGAAGCCCTCGATGCTCGTCTCGAGGTTGACGCTGGTCATCGCAAAGATGTCGGCGCGTTCGTAAACGTCCGAGAGTTCGTCGTCGGGAATGTTGCCGAAGAAACGGACCGTGAGGTCGGGCCGTTTGGCAGCGGCCTCGCGGAGGGCGGCTTCGTAGCCATTGCGGCTTTGACCGCCCACGATCCAGTACTCGAGCTTGGCACGGGTGGCGGCCGGCAGCAGCTGGAGCGCCTGAAGCGTCTCGAGCTGTCCTTTGCGCGGGTGCAGGCGCCCTACCGTCAGGACAACGGTTTTGTCCTTGCGGGCGGTGCGCCGGGGCGGAACGACCGCGAAGTCGGAGCGGAGCGCGCCCGGGGTGAGGAATATCTTCTCCCGGGCTTCCGGGAAGTGAGACAGGAGGAGGTCGCGGGTGAAGTGGGTGAGGGTGCTGATCCGGGTGGCGTGCTGGATCAGCCGCCGCGCGAGGGCACGGCGTACCGGGCTGCTCGTGAACTTGAGAATCTCGGAGCCGTGAAAGGTGAGCACCAGCCGGTGAGGGCGAAACGCGTGGAAAAACTGCAGCAGCATCATGGCCAGCATCGGGCCTGGCTCCGGCAGGTAGACCGTCGCATGCCTAAGGTCGCGGCGGCGCCGGATCAACTCGCGCGCGAGCTGGATCTGGCAGCCGAGATCATGCGAGCCCTTCAAGGGCAGACGGCGCAGCTGGAAGGGCCAGTCTTCCTTGGCGGCCTGCTCGGGCGCAGATTGGGCCCAGACTTCGACGTTGTACCCCAACTTGGCCGTGGCTCGGGCGATCTCCTCCGTGAACGTGGCGATGCCCCCGCGCTTCGGATAGAATTCGTGGGTGATCAGGAAGACAGGCCGTTGGTCGTCGGTGCACGAGGCACTCATATGTAGCGTTGGGCCCGGAGCGGCGCACGGGCCGACGGACAAGGGCGGAAGATTAGGAAGGCGGTGGCGGTGGTGGCAAGAGCCTGCTGGCAACTCGCAAATTTCTGACAATCTCGTGCGGGTCGCTGACTGGCAACGGGGTGTGGAACTACTCTCCGTTGGGGCTGACCATCCAGGGCCCGGGGCAAGAAATGATTTTACTTTCCCACCCTCGGTAACATACAAAGTCCAAACAATGTCAGACGCAGCCGTCCCTCCCGCCTCGGGCTCGAACAAGTCGTTTTCGGCGCCCGTAAAGCCGTTCGCCCCTGAGGACGAAGCTACGCTCCGCGAAGCACTTAAGCGATGCTCCCCCTCGACCTTCGAGGCGGCCGTGCAGTTTCGTAAATCTGGCAATGCTGACCATGTGCCGGCGGTGGTCATCGGGGTGATCGAGCGATTCGTGGAACCAGAGCTGCGCACCAAGCTGAAAGACGGCGACGACGACCTGCGCCTGATCGAAGATCTCGGCATCGATTCGCTGACGATGATGGAGATCGTGATCCTCGTGGAAGACGTCCTCCAGATGTCGATCAACAACGATGAGCTGCGGAATCTCCGTACAGTTGGCGATGTTAAGACATTTATCGACTGCAAGATCCGCGGGCTTCCACTGCCGAAGCCCACGAAGTTCCTGCCGATCGAGGCCATCGGCGCGGTCATGCCGATCCAGCCGCCCTTCCTTTTCCTCAACGAAGCGTCGGTGAGCTCGGCGGCGGCGAACGCCAAATACAAGATCACCGGCCAGGAGTTTTTCCTCCAGGGGCATTTCAAGGACAACCCCGTTATGCCAGCTTCGATCATGCTCGAGGCGCTGGGCCAGCTCGCGGTGCTGTATTTGCTCGAAGGACACGTGCCGGATGCCGGCAAGGTCGTTAATCCCGCGCAGATTTTCTTCACCGGCTGCGAAGGCGTGCGTGCCCATCGCCAGTGCCGCCCGGGCGACATCCTCACGCTTTCGATCAAGCCGAAGCGCAATAAACTGCCGCTCGCGACCTTCGAGGGTTCGATTCGTGTCGGCCAGGAAAAGGCCGTGATCGTCGAAGAGATTTCGTTGCTGTTCGGGTACGCCGACGCGACCAACGCGCCCGTGCCGATCAGCGCCGTCGGTCAATCCGAGCCGATCGCGACGCCCGATACCCCGGCCGCCGCCGCCGCCGTCGCGACCGAACCGCTGCGCGCTGCCGCCAACGCCTGAGTCTCCTTTGTTCCGACGCCGTCAGGAGCAACCTGGCGGCGTTTTTGTGGCTGCCGGGGTCGACGCGATATGCGCGCGTTCCGCCTCGCGCGTTGACCGCGGTGGGGGAACCACCTTCACTCGCTCCCCTGACGTCGGCCCGCCGGCCGGCGGGTCCTTTCTACCTCAAGCATGCCCAGAGTCTTTATCACCGGCCTCGGTTTCGTGACGAGCATCGGCAACGATGCCGCAACTGTCTCGCGCAACCTCCGCGAACTCCGTCACGGTTTTGAGCTCTACCCGCCGTTCCAGAAGCCGGACATCCCGGTGAAGGTTGTGGGCACCATCAAGGAGTTCACGACGGATTCGACCGACCCGGAGGACTGGACGTTTCCCGCGCGCTACAAGATCAAGCGCGAGCTGCTGCGCTCGATGGCGCCCAACGGCTTGTTCGCGCATTGCGCCCTCCTCCAGGCGATCGAGGACGCGAAGCTGGGCGAGGCAGACATCTCCAACCCCGACACCGGCCTCTACGCCGCGTCGGGCGGCTCGCCGTATCTCACGCACTACCATCACGAGCGGCTGGTGAAACATGGCGTCATGCGTTGTTCGCCGCTCGGGATCGTCGCGTCGATTGTCGGCACGCTGAATTTCAATCTCGTCGCCGCTTTCAAGATCCTCGGCGCGTCCTGCGGCTTCTCCTCGGCCTGTGCCTCGTCGGCGCACGCGCTGGGTTTCGCCTTCGATGAGCTCTCGCTCGGGCGCCAGAAGCGCATGTTCGTCGTTGGGGCGGAGGATGGTAACGTTGACGCGATCCTGCCGTTTGCCGGCATGCGCACGCTTTCGCCCCAAGCCGATCCCAATCTCGCGTCGCGTCCCTTTGACGCCGCCCGTGACGGCTTCGTGGGCACCGGCGGTGCCACCGTCCTGGTGCTTGAGACCGAGGAGGAAGTCGCGCGTCGCGGCGTGACGCCCTATGCCGAGTTCCTGGGCTGGGGGCAGGCTTCGGACGGCTATAACGTCGCGATCTCGCATCCCGAGGGAAGTGGTTCGGCTGCCGCCATGACGCAGGCCCTGCGGGCAGCGCGCGTGGAGGCGGGCCAGATCGACTACGTCAACGCGCACGCGACCTCGACGCTGATCGGCGATATTTCGGAGGCGAAGGCCCTGCGGGCGGTATTCCCGGCGGCCGCGCAGAAGCCGTACGTCAGCAGCACCAAGGCCCTCACAGGCCACGGGTTGTCGCTGGCCGGCGCGATGGAATCGGCGTTCTGCGCATTGGCGATGCGCGAGGGATTCATCCCGGGCAACGCCCATCTCAAACAGCTCGAGCCGCAGTGCGCGGGCATCAACGTGCCGACCGAGACGATCAACACCGCACCGACTTACGTCATGAAGAACAGCAGCGGCTTCGGTGGCGCGAATGTGGCGCTCGTGTTCAAGCGCGTCGGCTGACGTCATCCCGCCGTCCTCGTCCCGGGTGCGGTGACTCCCGCCCCGGCGCCTTTCTTTCCACACCCGTGTCCTCGCGACTCTCTGATTTGTACCGCACCGCGTTCGTGACCGGTGCGAGCACGGGGCTGGGAATGGCGTTTGCCGAAATGCTCCTGGGTGAAGGCGTGGAAGTCTGGGGCACGTCGCGCGATGCGACGCGGCTGGCCGACCTTCTGGCCCGCTACCCGGGCCGTTTTCACGCGGTGGCGCTTGATCTGCGCGACGGCGCGACCGCCGAGCGGGCCATGACCGTCGCGAATCAGGCGGCGGCTGGCTTTGACGTCATCATCAACAACGCGGGCTACGGCGTGTTTGGCGAGTTTGCCGCCACCGACTTTGCCGTCTGGCAGGAGCAACTCGAGGTGATGCTCGTGCACACCGCGCGGCTCGCGCATGCGGGGCTGCGGTGCCTGCAGTCCCCGGCACGCGGCGGCCGCCCCGCGGCGCTGGTCAACATCGCCTCGCTCGCGGCGGAATTCCCGCTGCCGTTCCAGGCCGGCTACAACATGTGCAAGGCCGGCATCACCGCGCTCAACCAGAGCCTCATGATGGAGTGCGAGGGCAGCCCCGTCGTGGTGCTCGACGTGCGCCCGGGGGATTACCGCACCGATTTTGAAGGCTCCGTGCTGCGGCCCGGGCAGCCCTGGACCAAGCCCGCGATGAACCGGGCCTGGGCCGCCTTTGCCGAGATGATGCAGAGCGGCCCGGCTCCCGCCCACGCCGCGGCGGGGCTCCGACGCGCCCTGGCCCGGCGCAGGAGCGGCACCGTCCGGATCGGCCGGTTCTTTCAGGCCGTGATCGCGCCGTTCCTCGCCCGCTTCGGTTCACTGGCGCTCAGTCGGCGCGTGCAGGCCCGCTACTTCCATCTTTCCTGATGCCCAAGCTTCGCATCCTCGTCCTCACGTCCAGCACCGGCGGCGGCCACGACGCCCGCGCCGAGGCGTTCGCGGAGTGGTGTTTCCAACTTTACCGGCACGACGTCGACGTGCGGATCGAGCAGATGCTGGAGGAGTCGTCGGTGGTGAATCGCACCGGCGTGAACATGTACAACTCGATCCAGCGGAATGCTCCCTGGGCGCACAACGTGTTCTATGCCGCAGTCGAGGTCCTCAGTTATCTCAACTCTCACCACGTTACGTTCGGCAACAAGTACTACGTGAAGGTGCTGGAGGAGTATCGTCCGCATCTCGTCTTCAGCGTCCACGACTGCCTGAATCGCGGCTACTTCCAGACCGCCCGCAAGATCCTCGGCCCCGATCGGGTCCGCTGTGCCACGTACTGCGGTGAGTTCTCCGGCGGCTGGGGTTACTCGCGCAACTGGATCGAGCCGACGGTCGACATGTACTTCTCGCGCACGCGCACGGCGAACGACTACGCGATCAAGAAGGGTATTGCGCCGGAGAAGACCCGCGTCCGGGGCTACCTCATGCTGCCGCGCTCACACATCGAGGTGCTGGGCCCTGCGGACCGCCGCGTGTACCGCAGCAAGCGGCTGGGCCTCGATCCCGACCTATTCACCGTGTTCCTCGCGACGGGCGGCAACGGCGCCAACAACCACCGCGACCTCCTGCCGGCGCTCGTGAAATACGCCGACCGCGTGCAGGCCATCGTCATCTGCGGCCGCAACAAGCAGACGTACAATGAGCTCGTGCACTGGCGCACCGTGCATCCCGAGTTCAACTGCCATATCGAGGGGTACTCCGAGACGGTTCACCTCCTGATGCAGGCGAGCGATGCGATCGTCACGCGCGGCGGCACCACGACGTGCGCCAAGGCGCTGCATTTCCAGTGTCCGATCATCTTCAACGCCTTCGGCGGCATCATGCCGCAGGAGGAGCTCACCTGGAAATTCTTCCGCAACGGCGCCGCCTCGGAGAAGATCGAGCGGGCCGAGGACTTCGCCCGCATCATCGATCGCTGGATGGAAGATGCCGCCGTCTATGCGGGTGTGCGCGAGAACTTCCTGAAGCTGCGTTACGAGGAGGATCCGACCATTCTCATCGATGAACTGGTGACGCTCGCCAACGAAGTCGCCGGCGTGAAGGTGCGCCGCCAGCCCTGGCCGCGTCCGAACGGCAACGGCAAGGCGCTGCAGGCGATCCTCTCGGGCAGCTAGGCCCTTCTTTCGGGCGGCCGCGCGGTGCCGCCAGTTTCGGATTTCCTGCCGCTGGCCGTTGCCCCTACGTTTCCGGGACATTGTCCACTTCCGCGCCCGTCATCGCCTATCTCTTCACCACGTTTCCCGCGAACACGGAGACCTTCCTGCAGCGCGAGATCACCGCGATGCGCGCGTTGGGCGTGAACCTGCGGGTGTATTCGCTGTGGGGAGGCGGCGGCAGTTTTCGCGGGGTGCCGGTCGCGAGTTTCAACAAGTGGCGGCTGCTGACTCTGTTCTGGTTGATCCCGATCGAGGGCTGGCGCCGGCCGGACGTGCTGAAACAACTGCTCCGGGGCCTGTTCACCCGTCGGGCTCCCTCCTGGCTCAACTTCTGGGAGAACATGCTGGGCGCGGGCTTCGCCTGTATCTACGCGCGCGAGTTCAGGCGCAACCCGCCGACGCTTGTCCACGCGGCCTGGGGTGGGGCGCCCGCCACCGCCGCCTGGCTGTTGTGGCGGATCGATGGCCATCGCTTCAGCGCGGCGGCCCACGCGTATGACATCTATGAACACGGCGGCGACTGGTGGCTCATGGACAAGCTCGAACACGCCGCCTTCGTCCACACTTCGACCGAGATGGGCCGCGGCGCGCTGGTGGAGCGGGGACTGCCGCCCGAGCGCGTGGTGTGCATCCGGCGCGGGCTCGACCAGATTGCGCCGCTGAAGCCTTTGCGCGCCTCGCGTTCCCCCCTGCACCTCGTGAGCGTCGCGCGTCTCGTGGAGAAAAAGGGACTCGACCGCCAGCTCCGCATTTATGCCGCGCTGGCGGCGGCTGGAGTCGAGTTCGAAGCCCGCATCGTCGGCGACGGACCGCTCCGCGCGGGCCTGGAGAAACTTGCAGGCGAGCTCGGCGTCGGCGCCCGGGTGGCCTTCACCGGGCATCTGCCGCAGCATGAAGTCTGGAACCAGCTCGCCTGGGCCGACGCCCTGTTGCACACCGGCGTCATCGCCCCGAGCGGCGACCGCGACGGCCTGCCCAACGTAATCCCGGAGGCGATGTCCGTCGGCGCCGTCGTGATCACCTCGCCCGCGGCGGCGACGACGGAAGCGATCACGCACCGCGTTAACGGCGTCGTCGCGCCCGTCGAGGCGCCGGCGGAGTGGGTGGAGGCGTTGCGCCGGCTGTCGCTCGACGACGCGTGGGCCGAAGGCCTGCGGGCCGAGGCGCGCCGCTGGGTCGAGGAAAACTTCGACGCGCATCGGAATGCGCGCCGGTTGCTCACGGAATTTCACAAGGTGACTGGCACATGATCCACCTCGACCGTACCAAGGCCGGACCTGCCGCGCCCCGCTCGGGCTTGACCCGGGTGGCGGCACGACTGGCGGCGGCTTTGGGCGACGACGCGCTGGCGGTGCGCTGGCCCGAGGAACCGGCCGCCGCGCAACGTGAGGACTGGCTGCTCACGACGGAGCTGTTTTCGGAGGCGGAGCGCCCGGGCGTGTCGCGCTTCCTCGCGGAGCGTCCCTGTCGCTGTGCCGCCCTCTTCCATGACGCGATTCCGCTGCGGCACCCGCACATCACCTGGCCGCAGAGCGTCGCGCGTCACCCGGGTTACATGAAGCTCCTCGCCCAGTTCGACCGGGTGTGGGCGGTCTCCCGGGCGAGTCGGGATGACCTGCTGGGCTTCTGGCGCTGGCAGGGGCTCGAGTCCGTTCCGCCGGTGGAGGTGCTGGCGCTGGGCGCGGATTTTGGTGCCGGCCCGAGGATCACCACACGCGTTATCGCTCCCTCGCCGCCGCGGCTGCTGGCGGTGGGCATCGTGGAGCCGCGCAAGAACCAGGGACTGTTGCTCGACGCGTGCGAACCCCTGTGGCGCGAGGGCTTGCGGTTCGAACTGCACCTCGTCGGGCGCGTGAATCCGCATTTCGGTCCGCCCCTGCTCGCCCGGATCAAGGACGCGGCGCGTCGTCGTCCCGGGGCCGTGCAGTATTACGCCGCGGTGGACGATGCCATGCTGACGGAGCTCTACGCGAGCGCCCGGGCCACGCTGTTCCCGACGATCGCCGAAGGCTGCGGACTTCCTCTTCTCGAGTCGCTCTGGCATGGCGTGCCGTGCGTGTGCAGCGACCTGCCGGTGTTGCGTGAGAACGCGGACGGCGGTGGCTGCCTGCCGGTGCAGGTGACCGATGTGGCCGCGTGGACGGCGGCGCTGCGGCGAGTCCTGTTGGACGAACCGCTGGTGCGGCGGCTCACGAACGAGGCGACGACGCGCTTCCTGCCGACCTGGGCGGAGGCCGCCGCGACGCTTCGCGGCGCCCTGATGGGCGGCGCGCGGAGCTAGAGCTTCTTGACCGCGTAGGCCAGGGCCTCGGCGACCTTCTCCAGCTGCTCATCGGTGTGCATGGCCGAGACGGCGGTGCGGATAAGGTCCTTGCCGGCGGGGACGGCGGGAGCGATCGACATGACGGTGAACACGCCCTTTTCGAGGAGCGCGCGCCAGAAGGGATAAACGCGTTCCTTCGAACCGAGCACGATCGGAATCGCCGGGGTTTCGCTCTCCCAGGTGTCGAGACCCAGGCCCTTGAGGATCGCTTTGTACTTCCGGGTGTTGGCCCAGAGCTTCTCGAGATGCTGCGGCTCGGTGCGCATCACCTCGAGCGCGGCCTGCGCGGCGGCGGCCTGTCCCGGACTGATCGCGGCGGAGAAAGTCGTCTGCTTGGAGTTGGTGCGGAGGTACTCGATGACGTCCTTCGAGCCAGACACGAAACCGCCGACGCTTGCGAGCGACTTGGACATGCTGCCGCACAGGACATCGACCTTGTCGTTCATCGCGAAGTGATCGACGGTGCCGCGGCCCTGCCGGCCCAGCACGCCGAACCCATGCGCGTCGTCGAGCACGGTGAAGCAGCCGTTTTCCTCGGCAATCTCGGTGAGCTCGGGCAGCCGGGCGATGTGGCCCTCCATCGAGTACACGCCCTCGATCACGAGCAGCTTCGGCGCGTCGGTGGCCGTGGCGGCGATCACCTGCCGCAGGTCCTCGGGGTTGTTGTGCGAGAACCGCTCGACGGTTGCGACCGACAGCCGGATGCCATCCCAGAGGCAGGAGTGAAGGTTCTTGTCCGCAAAGATGACGTCGCCCTTCTGGGCAAACGCCGCCACCGACGACATGCAGGAGAGATATCCGGCGGCGTGGACGTGGCAGGCCTCGCGGCCCAGAAATTCGGCGAGCTTTTCCTCGAGTTCGATGTGGTACGCGCGCGAGCCGTTGGAGATGCGGGCGCCGTTGGTGCTCGTGCCCCAGCGGGTGACGGCGGCGCGGGAGGCTTCGACGACCTTCGGATGGTACGAGAGCCCAAGGTAATCGTTGCTGGAGAGCATGATGACGTCTTTGCCATCCAGGCTCACGATCGTGCCCTTCTGGGCATCCATGGTGTGGTAGTACGGCGCGTACCGAAGCCGCATCTTCGTGGCGTAGTCGTCCCGACAACGCGTCAACACCGCCTTTTTATTCTTACTGAAGAAGGACAACGCCATGTGCCGTGATCGTTGAGTCTCCCTTTTGTGCTTGGCAAGCACCCTGTCGGGAGGCGCGGTTGCCCGCGCGGACGGTCGTCAGGCGCGACGGCGGGGCGCGACTTCGTGCTCCATCCAGCCGATCAGGTCGGTGGCGTAATCAGACCAGCGGCGGAAGGAGCGCGCGCGGGCCTCCGCGCCCAACCGGTCGCGGGCGACGCGATCGCGGACCAGCGTGCCCATTGCCGTCGCCAGGCTGGAGGCATCGACTTGGTCCAGCGGCACGCAGCCACCGCCCCGGGCGGACTCCGCCAAGGCGCCGCGGTTCAGGCAGACGCACGGTCGGCCATGCGCGAGGCTTTCGAGCACGGGGAGGCCGAACCCCTCCATGATCGAGGGGTAAACGGTGAACGCGCAGGTTGCGTATGCGGCAGAGAGGGCCTCGTCGTCCGCGTTGGCATCATGCCGGAGCGGCCGGCCCGCCGCCTGCAGCGCGCGCAAACGCGCCAAGGCGGGACCAGCGGTCTCGGGGCGCGGGAGGCCCACGAGTTGCAGCTCGAAATCGACGCCCTCTGCCCAGAGGCGCTCCGCCGCCTCGAGCAAGGCGAGATGATTCTTCCGGCCCTCGATGCTGCCGACACACAGGACGACCGGACGGCCGGCCGCCGATGGAGGCGTGGGGCGGAGTGGCAGCTCGACGGCGAGCGGCAGCGTTTGCACCACCGGCATGCGCTCGACGCCCAGCCAGCGCCAGTAGTCGACCAGCGTGGCGCGCGAGTCCTCGGAGACGGCCGCGATCCCGTCGAACGCGAGGAGCTCCTGCAGGTAGGCGGGAAACCGCGCCACCGTCTTGACGGGCGTGAATTCGGGCAGCTTCAGCGGAATGCCGTCATGAAAGAGTGCGACGCAGGGACCGCTCGTCGCCGCGCGGAGCGCCGGAAAGCTCGCCGCCACCGTCGGCGAGAAGAGCTCCGGCACAATCACGCCGGCGGAGGCGGGCAGCCGGGGCGCGCCGCGGCGATCCCACCAGAGCCGCGCCAGGCGCCCGCGCAGACGCGCGGACCACGGCCAGTTGGCGCCACGCGTGCGGGCCGGCTCCGTGGCGGCGAGATTGGCCTGTTCCCAAGGTTCCAACGTGCGCCAAGTCCCGCGCCAGGGGTCGTGGGTCACCGCCACCGCCGCACCCTCCAGCGCCGCGGCGAGTGAACGCGCGACGCGTTGGATCCCGGTGCGCGCCCGCGTGTGGCTCGTGTGTGACAGGTCGAGGAGGTAGGGCGCGGCCATGACGGCTATCGGTCTGACACGGCGACCCGGAGGTCATAAAGCGCAAACCCGAGTTCGCGGGCGTGGGCGTCGGCGCTTTCCCGCACCAAGGGTTCGGGGGAGGTGAACTCGAGCACGGTGCGTGCTCCCGTGATGTGCACGGCGAGAATGTGGTCGCGGCGTTGGGTGCCCACGGCGAAGCGCTGCAGTTCCCGGCCGTCCTGCCGCACGATGACGGTGCGCGGCGCGAGGCTGCGGGCGCCAAATTCCAGGCGCAGCGGGACGGCGCGGTTGCGGGGCCAGCTCTCGAACTCGAGGATGGCGCGCTCCTGGCTCCAGTTCCAATGATGGCGCCGCGTCTCTTCGCGGCCGAACCAGCCGCCGCCCAGGCGGGCCACGGCGGCGAGCGGACCGGAGTGCGCGGCCGCCAGTTCGCGCGCGTCGTGGGGGACGTCGCGCAGGGCCAGGAGCCCGGACGGCACGGTGAGGTTGCCGAGGATGAGCCAGAGCAGGGCGGCGCGGCGGCGGCTGGCGAGGACGTTGAACGCGAGCGTGAGTGGGAGCAGCACGCGCGGGGCAGCGCCTGGGAAACCTTCCCAGACCGCGACGCCGAGGACGGTCATGAGGACGGCGTAGATCGCGCCCAGTCGCCACCAGCGTTCATGCGGCTGACGATGAAAGACGAAGAATGCCGCCTGGACGACCAGTGCGGCGGTCGTGAGGAGCGTCGTGACGGTAAGCCACAGGTCGGGGATGCGCGTGAAGGCGCTGACTGCTTCCCGTCCCTTCGCCGCGAGCCCGAAGAGTGGCCAGGCGAAGTTGCGCCAGCCGGTGTCGCTGGGCCCGAGCTGTGCGCGCACGTAGAGCAACCACGCGGCGAGGGGAAGTACCACCGCCATGCCGCGGACCAGGTTCTTCCAGGAAAACCACGGCGCCTTCATGAGGCCGGCGACCGCCAGGAGGCCGGTTTCGCGACTCAAGGCCGCGGAGGCGACACTCATGAGGGCGGTGACTTTGTGCCCGCGTTCGGCGGCGAGGAGCGCGAGGGCAACGATCGTGGTGGCGATCAGGTCGGTGAGCGCGAAGCGCACGCTGCAGAGGGCGCCGGCAGAAAAGAGCAGCCCGGCCCACGCCACGAATCCGCGTCCGTCGCGCACCCCGATCGCCTTCCACGCGAGCAGCGCCAGCAGAAGCCACGCGGCGACATTGAGTAGCGGATAGATCACGATGATCGCTGCTGGTTTGGTGCCCGCCAGGATCCAGGCGGCGGCCGAGGGCAGGATGCGGCGCGCGCGATACGCCGGGTTGTCCAACGCCGTGGCGAACTGCGGATCGCGCAGCGTCGGATCCAACGCGAGCTGGGCGTAGTACATCCCGTCGTAGGGCCCGGTGTCGCGATAGACGTACACCGGGTGCTCGCGAAAGGCCGTGAGCTTCACGTCATCGTTCGAGGCGTCGAGCTGGATGAAGGCGGTGAAGCCGTACACCGGATGCCAGAACCGGGTGACGAGCACCAGGAATCCGACCACGGCGAGCAGCGCGAGGCCCGCGAGCCATCGGTCGCGACGACGCTGGGCGAGAGCAGCCATGAATCAGGAGCCGGCGGGAGCAGGCGGCGACCATTGCCAGATGGTCACGTCGCGCACTTGCCCGATCTGCTGCCACCGGCCCGTCGGGAGGTGGGAGGAGAATACCTGGTGCTCCTCCAGTTCGAAAGGATGGAGCACCGCGTAGAGCGGACGCTTCTGCGCGGCCAGGGCGGACGCGAGCTGGGCGAAGGACTTGGCGTCGAGCTGGTCCCAGCGGACGAAGGTGAAGTCCGTGTAGTAGTAGATCGCGCCGGTGTTCTGCATCGCCGCGATGACGGCGTTGGCCGGCAGGTTCTGCCGGAGCCAGTCGGTCGTGAGGGCGTACACCTTCTCGCCCGAGGCGGCATGCAGTGTCACCCACTTTTCGTTCCAGTAGGTGTTCCAACCGAAGGCGGCAGCGAGGATGAGGCAGGCGAGAACGGTGCGGGCGCGGCAACTGCAGCGCGCGGCGAGGAAGGTCTGCCCGACCAACAGGGCGCCGATGATGAAGGCGGGGGCGGCCGGAAGGATGAAGCGCAGGTACCACCACGTCTCGTGCGTGCACGGATACGCGGCGTAGAAACCGGCGAAAACCAGGGCCCAGGCGAGCAGCACCGCGGTCTGGCGGGGCATCCGGCGCGCAAGGAGGGGGAGGGCCAGGAAACCCACCACGAACGGGGTGAACACCACGGGCAGCATGCGCGCATAGTGCCAGAGCGTGGGCACGATGACGGTGCGATCGAGACCGGCGTCGCTGCCGTAGCCGGTCGTGAAGTAGCTGCCATACGCGGCGTGCGTGTGCAGAAGGAAGAACACGCCGCCCGGGATTCCACCGACAATGAAGGCCGCCCACCGGCGCCAGGAGAGCCCCAGCGTGAGGGCAACCGGCAGCAGCGCGAGGGCGTTGGTCGGCCGCATCAGCACCGCCATGGCGAATGCCGCGCCGGCGCCGAACGCCCAGGGCGTGCGCGCGCGACTGCGCCACGCCGCAAGGAGGGTGGCGGTGGTCCAGACCAGCGCGGGCACGTCACTCATGGCCTGCACCGCCATGAAGAGGTACAACGGCCCCCCGGCGACGATCACGGCGGCGATGGCCGCCCCGCGTCGCTCGAGTCCGAACGCGCGGGCCATGCCATAGGTGAGAAGCACGCCCGCCATCGCATGCAGCCAAAGTACGACGTCACCGGCGCGGTTCCACCCCACGACTTGGGCGGCGGCGAGGATCCAGAGCGGCAACCCGGTCGGGTAGGTTGGCACCAGCATTTGGTGGTCGGCCGCGACCTTGAACCCGAGCGGGACGTAAGCCCAGGCGCCATTCTGGGGCCGGAATCCCTCGACCGTGCGCGGCTCGACCCGCACGTGCCCCTCCGCCAGCGCGCGGCTGTGGTTGAGGTAGCCGGAAGAGTCGGCGCCGCCGGCGACCGCGCCAATGTGCTGCGCCAGCAGGAGACCAAAGACCGCCAGCGCCGCCGCGATCAGCCACCGCCGGATGCGCTGCCGTCGTGCGCGGGCGGGCGGGGAAGTGGGAGAGGTGGCAGGGAGGTCCGAATCCATTCTTGCGTTACCAAAAACCAGACAGTGGGCTTTTCAGATTCGTGGCCAGTCTCAATCTCCTGCGTGTCCGCCTCGCCAGATTTCTTCGGTTGCTGCCGCATGCCGCGGCGGCGGGGCTGTTCCTGCTGATCCTGGTCCAATTCTACCTGCCGGGGCAGGGGTTCACCGCGCTGATCAAGTTCGGCGCTGACGAAGCGCCACGCTACCTGCCCGAACTGCGGGCGATGAATTTCTACGCCGAGCGCGATTCCCATGGCTACGACGCGCAGTACTACGCGCAGATCGCCATGCACCCGCAGCTCAACCACCCGGCGCTGCGCGACGCGGTGGACAGCCTGCCGTATCGCGCGCGGCGGATCCTCTTCTGTTGGACGGCGTACGGTCTGGGGCTCGGCCAACCGGAATGGGTGCTCCACGTGTTCGCGGTGCAGAACATCCTCTGCTGGCTGGTCCTCGGGTGGGTCCTGCTGCGGTGGTTTCCGCCGCATGGCCCGCAAAATTTTCTCCGCTGGTTCGCGGTCATGTTCTCCTTCGGGCTGGTCGTCAGCGTCCGCGACTCGCTGATGGATGGCCCCAGCCTGCTGTTGATCGCGCTCGGCGTGCTGCTGCTGGAGGCCGGACGGACGTGGTGGTCCGCGCTGTTGCTGGGCGTGGCGGGCCTGGGCAAGGAGACCAACCTCATCGCGGGGGCGGCGTTTGCGCCAGACAACTGGCTCGACCGCGCCGCCTGGCGGGGCGCCGTTATGCGCGGCCTCCTGGTGGTCGCGCCGTTGTTCCTCTGGCTGCTGTTCCTGCAGGTGCGACTCGGGGCGGCGGGTGATCTTGGCGCGCGCAACTTCGACTGGCCGTTCTTCGGCTACCTCGGCAAATGGCGCGAGACGCTGCAACCGTTTCTCGGGGAAGGCAGCCGGGAAATCGGCCGCGGCAACGCCTGCGTGATGATCGCCCTCACCGTGCAGTGGCTGTTCTTCGCCCTCCGCCCGCGCTGGCAGAGCGTGTGGTGGCGCATCGGCGCGGGCTACGCCGCGCTGCTGGTCGTGCTCGGTGAGGCCGTATGGGAAGGCTACCTCGGCGCCTCCCCGCGTGTGCTCCTGCCGATGACGCTCGCATTCAACCTGACCGTGCCGCGGACGTGGCGCTGGTGGCCGGTCCTGCTGCTCGGCAACCTCCTGGTCTGGCCCTCGGTGGATACGATGTCCTCGCCGCCAGGCACGGTGGATACGCGCATCAACGGACCGCGCCTCCTGCGCGTGACCGAGGATGGCCGCGAACTCGCGGCGCAGTTCGACGCCGGCGAGTGGTATCCGCATGAACGTTCGTACTTCGATTATTGGCGGTGGTCGCGCGGACCGGCACACGTGGTGGTGCAGAATCCGCACCCATATCCGGTCTTCGCCGACGTGAGCCTCCGCCTGAAGAGCAGCGATGAGCGTCACGTGACGCTGCGCGCCGGCGAGCGCACTCTCTGGTCGGGGCCGACGGCGCAACCGGTGGAACTCGCGTTCCCCAACGTGCGGCTGGAACCCGGCGATAACGTTTGGTTTTTCGACACGGACCGCCCGCCGGCAGCGCCGCCGAATGGGGACACACGCCTGATCGCGTTTCGCGTGTGCGACCTGGTGATCAAGCTGACCGGGCCGCTGCCCCCGCCGGGCCAGGTCGCGCCGAGGCCGTAACGGGCCGGCGGGGACGCTCAGTCCTTCCAGAGGACCACGAGTCCCTGGCGGCGGGTCTTGAAGAAATACCGGATCAGCCGGAAGAGGCTGAGCAACTTGCGGCCGCGGAGGTCCCACGGGCCGCGGGCTTCCGTATACGAGGGCCGGTACACCGCGCGCAGATGGAACCAAGGCCACGGCAGCACCTGGGTGCGGGTGAAGCCGGCGGCGCGGGCGTGGCGGAGAATCGTGCGCGGGGGCATGTCCTTCTCGTGCACGCCGTACTCCGCCACCATCTGGCGCGAGGTGGGCGTCTGGCTATGCCCCTCGCCCGGCTCGATGCATAACACGACGCCGCCGGGGGCTAGCGCGGCATGCGCGGCGCGGAGCGCGGCGACCTCGGACTCGGCGTGGTGCAGGGCGTCGTGAAACAGGACGGCCTGCACCGGCGACGCCACCCGCACCTCCTCGTAGTCGGCGAGCACGTAGGTGACGTTGGCGAGCCCGCGTTCCTGCTGCAGTTGTTCCGCCATCTGGATTGCGTCCGGCGAGATGTCGAAGCCGATCACGTCGTACCCGCGTTGTGCGAAGAGCTGGCCCAGCCAACCCGTGCCGCAGCCGAATTCGGCGATGCGGGCGGGCGGCGGCGGCAACAGGGCCATCATGGCGGTGACGTTCGCGAGGTATTCGAGGGCGTGCGCGTCGGAGAACGGCTTGCGCATCGCGTGCTCGCGCCCCTGGGGACCGATCCGCGCGAAGTACTCGCGCTCGCCTTGTTTCGGGTCGGACAGGTTGGGGGTGGAGAACGCGGGCATGGGAGAGGGGAGCAGGGCCAAATCAATGCCGGGTTCCACCCAAATTTCCACTCGGGCGGGGAGAAGCCTTTCCGCGGCAGAGTGGGGCCGGTTGCCTCGCGCGGGTCCTAGAAGGCAGCGATACACTCCAGGCGCCGACGATACCGCGCGCCGATCACCGCCGGGGCGAAGCGCGATTCCATGGTCTCCCGCGCCGCCGCGCCGAGCCGGGCCGCCAGCGCGCGATCGGCAAACAGCGTGCGCATGTGGTCCGCCGCGTGGGTCACGTCGGGTTCCGCCCAGGTCGAACCCTTGGCGTACGGACCATGGTTCTGTTCGAGCGTGACCAGCCGGACGCGCACCGGGCAGCCGTTCTCCGGCGTCACAAACTCGGCAGTGGCGGACCAGTCGGTGCTGATGACCGGTTTGCCGAGGAACATGCTCTCGGCCACGGAGAGCCCAAAGCCCTCGGACCGGTGCAGCGAAACAAAGCAGTCGCATGCCGCCTCGAGGGCGTACACGTCGGCGCGGGACATCGTCTCCGTCAGCAGCACGGTGCCGGGCAGGTCGTGCACGCTTTGCTGCAGGGCCGCGAAGTCCGCGGGGTTGCCCGCGACGTTCTGAACCTTGATGACGAGCGCGGCCCCGCGGCCCGCGAGGCCCGACTCGCGAAAGGCCGAGATCACGGCACGGGGGTTCTTGCGCGCGGCGTAGGAGTTCAGGTCGAAAAGCGTGAGGAACAGGTATGTGTCCGCGGGCAGCCCCAGTGCCGCGCGGAGTTGCGCCATGCTGCTGGCCGGGCGGGCAAAGCCGATGGCGTGCGGCATCGTGAGCACCGGCACCGGCGCTTTCAGCGCCACCGCCGCGGTCGTGAAGTCGCTCGGGCACCAGATCTCGTCGAAGTAGTCGAAACTGGCCGTCCACGCGTCGGGAAACTCCGGCAGTTCCCAGGCGAAGTAGCCGATGTTGTACTTGCCGGCGCGGAAGCCGCGCCCGTGGTGATGGTCGAGGTCGCGTGCCGCCGGCGGGTCGACGTGGACGACGTTCACGTCGTGCGGATTGTCCTCCTGCAGCCGCGGCGTGTAGGTGTCGTCGCCGAGCCGGTTCTTGCAGTTGAGCTTGAGCGGCACCAGCGCGGTGGGGATCGCCGCGGCATCGGCGGCGCGGACCATGCAGCGGGCCGATTCGCCGAGGCCGAGGTCGGCGGTGAGAAAACCGGCGATATTAAGCCCGAGCCGGGCGTGTCGGCGGGCGAACGCCGCCACGAACGGGGCGTCGCGCTGCGAGAAATCGAAGATCCGCTCGCCCGCGGCGGTTGTGATCGCGGTGACACGGAGCTGCCGGTTCTTCAGCTGGGGTCGGTAGTGCTGCAGGGCGCCGAGCCCGGTGACGCGGCCGGCCCACGCGAGAAAGTTGGTGCGCCCCACGCCGCGCAGGCGGAAGTGGAGTGTGATCGCAGCGGCCGCAGCGCCGGTCGGGACCGGGATGCGCATCTCCCACGCGCCGGCCTGCAAGGGGGTGACGCGTCCCACGCGGCGGCCGTCGAGGGAGACCTCGAGCGCCGGCGAAACGCGCTCGCTGCCCCGCGCCTCGGGGTGAGGGCGAAACTCGCCGCGCACGATGAGCTGCGTGACCTCACCGAGCGGCGGCAGCCGCACCGAAGCTGCCTCGCGAATCCACGCCGAGGCCTGGTCGAAGTCGTCGAAGAAGAGTCCCGAGTAGTGCGAGAAGCGCCGACTATAGGCGCCACCCGCGGGAGGCGTGCGCGAGGCAGAACACATGCAGGAGCCGCCGAGCGAAGGCGCCGACGGCGAACTTGGCAACGGGGGAGTTGAGGGTGAGTGAAAGTGAGAGTGACAGTGGGGGAGCAGGGATTGGTGAGCCGACTCAATCCCTGCGGCGGAAACGGGCAGGACACGGAGGGCAGAGATCGGAGGAGGGGCACGGAGTGAAGATCCGGCGGCTTTTCCTCCGTGTCCTCATCCGGCCTCAGTGCGCTCTGTGACGGAACGAGAACGAGAACGAGAACGAGGGCGGCTACGAGAACCGGAGGCGGACCTCAATCCCTCAATCCCTCAATCCCTCAATCCCTCAATCCCTCAATCCCTCGAGAGAAAGAGGAAGAGAAAGACTTGGACTGCCACTTTCACTTTCACTCTCACTTTCACTCCGGCGGCGCCTGCCGCCGGAATTGAGGGTTGCGGCGAATCGCGGCGGGCGTTTTCAAAGAAGGACACCCCTGGCTGCTGGTCCCAGCTTCTGTTGCGAAATCCCTGGCCTAACTTCCTTGCTGCTGCATTAGCGGCGCGCTGGCGCGTCGTCCTGCTGGTTTGCGTCACCACGCTGGTATGGATGGCGCAGTACGACCGCTGGACGCCGGCGAGCTGGCAGTTGCCGACGGAATATCGCGGTGACTCCCTGGAAATCCTCGCGCGCATCAAGGCGGCCGCCGAAGGCGACACCGTGCCGTTGCGGCCGCAGGTGATCTCCCGGCTCGGCGCGCCGTTCGGGGCCAACTGGAGTCCGTACCCCTCGTCCGATCTGATGCTGCTGTGGGTGCTGGGGCGCGTCGCTCGCGTGATCGGAGTGTACCCCGCCGCGAACCTGGCGCTCCTGCTCGGCAGTCTCACCGCGGCCTTGTCCTTCTACGGCTGCGCGCGCTGGCTGCGGGCGCGGTGGGAGTGGGCGCTGGCGGGGGCGCTGTTGTTCGCCTTCACCTACCAGTCCTTTCACCGCGGGCTGAACCATCTCTTCTTCGTCTACACCTGGATGGTGCCGCTCACGTTGTTGAGCGCCGGCCTGGTGGCGACGAGCCGGCGCCTGCGCCTGCGCGGCGCCACCGGGGTGTTCTGTGTTGGCGTCGCCGCGGTCATCGGCATCGGCAACCCGTATGCGTTGTTCCTGTACCTCCAGCTTGTCGGCTGGGCGGTCGTCGGGCAGCTGCTCGGTGTGCGCCGCCGGGAGAACATCGTAACCGGCGTGGTGGCCATCGTGGTGGCCATCGCCGCCTTCTTTGTCGTCGAGTCCCATGTCTGGCTGTTCACGGCGGACACGGCGGCGGCACCGCCGATCGTGCGCAACTACGGCGGTACCGAACGATACGCGCTGAAACCCATCGAGCTGTTCATGCCGCCGGCGACCCATCGCTGGGAACCGCTCGCGTTCTTTGGTCAGCGGTACGCGCGGTGGTCCGACTGGCGGTCGGGCGAGTCGTTCGCCCCCTATCTCGGGCTCGTCGGCATGGCCGCGTTCATCTGGCTGGCGGTGGTATCGTTTCGCGCGGTGCTGCGGCGCGAGCGCCTGCCGGGCGTTGCCTTGCCGGCCGCGTGGGTCCTGGCGTTCGCGTCGGTCGGCGGCGTCACCAACATCCTGGCCTTTTTCGCGGGGTTGAACGTCTTTCGCGCGACCAACCGCTTCAGCATCTTCATCTCCGCGCTGGTGCTCCTTTTCCTCGTCACGCGGATCAGCACCTGGTGGCACCAACGCTCCCGGTGGTGGAGCATTGGGCTCGCGGGCCTGGTCGCGGCGTTCGGCCTCTACGACCAACTGCCCCCGCCGGCGCCGGACGCGAAGAAGGTGCGGATCGCCGAGCGGGTCGCGTCGGATCTGGAGATTGGCCAGAAGCTGGAGCGGCAACTGCCGGCGCACGCGATGGTGTTCCAGTTGCCGGTGCTGGGTTTTCCCGAGGTGGTGCCGCCATTCCAGCTCACCGACTACGAATTTTTCCGCCCCTATCTCGGCACCGACACGATGCGGTTCACGTATGGCAGTCTCAAGGGTCGCAGCCGTGGCCGCTGGCAGCGCGACACCGCGGCCCTGCCGACGGGGGAAATGGTGCGCGAGTTGGAGAGCTATGGCTTCGCCGCGCTGTACATCAACCGTCGCGGGTTCCCGGACCGGGCGGAACACCTGCTGGCGGAATTGACCGCCGCCGGCCGCACGCGCCGGATCGAGGGCCGGCTCGGCGAGCAGGTGATCGTCTTCCTCGAACCGGCGGCCAGCCCGAAGCTGCCGCTCGCGCGGGCCTTCACGTTTGGCCGGGGCTGGCACGAATCGCGGCCCGGCGAACCGCGCTGGGCGTACGGGCCCGCGACCATGTCGTTCTTCAACCCGCTTCCGCGCGCGCTCCGGTGTGAGGTGCGTTTTGCCCTGCGCGCGCTGGGGGATCGCCAGGTGGACATCACCTTGAACAACCGGGTGAAGATCGAGCTCACCCTCAATGAAAAGCGGCGGGAGCTCGTGGTGCCGATGACGCTCGAGCCCGGGGTCAACCACCTCGACGTCAGCTCGCGCCAGCCTCCCGTCCGCATGAGCAACGAACGCGACCAGTTGCGCTGCTTCGCCGTGTACGAGGCGAGCGTGCACCCGACCGACGACGCGCCGCCGGGCGTCCTCGCGGCGCGATAGGAACCGGATCGACGCCGGTTCTCGGCGTCGTAGGCTGCCGCCCCGTTGCTGATTCATGGACCCGAGCGAGTACCGCAAACTGGCCGACGTTGAAGACCGCATGTGGTACTTCCGGGCGCTGCATGCGCACGTGGAGCGCGAGTTGGCCGGCGCGCGCGCCGGCGAGGAGCTGAACGTGCTCGATGCTGGCTGCGGCACCGGCGGATTGATCCGGCGGCTGGCGGCGCGGCATCCGCGCTGGGGCTGGAAGGGCGTCGATCTTTCCCCGCTGGCGCGTGACCTGGCGCAGGCTCGGCTGCGCGAGGCGGGGCTTGGTTTTGAGCTGGCGCTGGCGTCGGTGACGGCGCTGCCGTGGGCTGACGCGAGTTTTGACGCGGTGGTGTCGGCCGACGTGCTGTATCACGTCGACGACGACAATGCCGCGTTGCGGGAGTTCTTCCGCGTCCTGCGTCCGGGTGGGCGCGTGATCGTGAACGTCCCGGCCTATGCCTGGCTCTGGTCGTACCACGACGTCGCGGTGCATTCGCGGCGGCGCTATCACCGCGCGCAGGTGTTGCGGCAACTGCAGGACGCCGGGTTCGCGGCACCCCGCGCGACCTACTGGAACACCGTGCCGTTTCCGCTGGTGGTGGTGCGCCGCAAACTCCTGCCGCCGCCGCGGGCGGGCAGCGACGTGCAGCTTTATCCCGCACCGGTGGAGCGGGCCTTTGATGTGGCGATGGCCATGGAACGCGTCTGGCTGCGGCGGGTGGGCCGGCTCCCGTTCGGGGTTTCGGTGCTCGCCGTGGCGGAGAAGCCGGCGCTTTGAGTGAGGATCCGGCCCCGCCTCGGCTGGAAACGGCCGTGCCTCGCCACGGCGGGGAGAACTCCGGCGGTGTGGTTGGATTAGAGAATGCACTGGCGTTGCGGGCGGACCCGGCAAACGTTTCGGCGCTGCGTCCATGATGTTTCTCGCCGTTGCCGTCGCGCTCCTGTTCCACGTCTGTTTCTGGGGACTGGGTGCGGCCATGCTGTTGATGCCCCGGCGCTGGGATCGCTTCTGGCCCATGCTGGTGATCCCGGCGGGCCTCGCGCTGCAGTCGCTCGTCGTCTGGCTTGGCGCCTATGCCGGACTCCCGGGGACGAACAGCTATGCGTGGCCGGCGGAGATCCTGCCAGCGTTTTTGCTCGGGCTTGGACTGCGGCGGCTCGGGATTCGGCGCGCGCGGGTCGACGTCACGCGCTTCGGGCTCGTGTACCTGATCACCCTCGGCGTGCTCCTGCTCCTGCTGCTGCCGCTCGGGTTCGGCGCGCGGGGGCTGACGACGATCTCGCTGGGGAGTTGCGATGCGGCGGACTACGCGGCCGGCGCGCGGGTGTTCCAGGAGTTCGCGCGCGGCGACCGCGCCGGGTTTCTGGGCCTCACGGAAGTCGTGCGCGTGATGTCGGCCGACAACTTTGCCGACTTCTGGCTGCGGTTGAACCACTTCACGCCCTCGGCGCTGATGGCGTTGAACGGCACCATCCTTGACTGCGGGCCGCATGAGATCGTCGGCGTGCTGACGCTGGTCGTGCTGGCGGGCACGGTGCCGGTGGTGTTCTGGGTCGCGCGGGCGATGTTCCGGTACAGCGGGGTGGCGAGCCTGGTCATCGCCGGGCTGTACGGGATCAGCCCGATCACGTGGTACTCGGTGGCGCACGTCTCGCCCGCGCCGCAGTTGGCGGCCATCGGCATCGCCTTGCTCAGTTGGGCGGGCTTTGCGCTGTGGAACGGTCGGCTGACCTGGCGGACGGGGTGGGCGCTGGCCGGAGTGCTCGCGGTGGCGTACGCCCTCCTGCTCGGGAGCTACAATTTCATCCTGCTCGTCGCGCTGGTGCCTGCGGTGGCCTACGCCGGCGGGTGGACCTTGCGGCAGGGGTGCTGGGCGCGGCTGGCGCGCTGGGCGGTGATCATGCTCGCGCCGCTCCTGGCCTGCGGGCTGGTCTTTTGGGGCCGGGTCAGCGGTCTCGTGGAGCGGTTCCTGCTTTTCCAGACGTACGACTTTGGGTGGCGGATTCCAGCGCTCGGCCCGGAAGGCTGGCTCGGCATGGTGCGCGGCGGCAGCCTCCTGCCGTGGCCTTGGTTTGGCGTGCGCTGGCTGCTGGGCGTGGCGGTGATCACGGCGCTGAGCTGGGGAGTCGCGCGGTCGCTGCGCGAGCGGCGCTGGCGCGTCTGGCTCGTCCTGGCCACGACGCTCCCGGTCCTGCTCGGGTACGCTTTCCTGGAAGTCCGCGGCGTGCTGCGCGGGACCAACGCGAGCTACGACGCCTTCAAGCTCTTCACCGTCTTCTATCCGCTGCTGCTCTGCGGCTTCTGCTGGTGGATCACGCTGCGTTGGAGCATGCGGCTCTTCGACTGGATCGCCGTTGCCTCCTTCGCCGGCGTCGTTGTGACGCTCAACCTCGTTGGATGCGCGATGTCGGTTTACCACCTCTGGCGCGCGCCGCTGCGCGTGGACGGCGAACTCCGGCAGCTCCGCCGGATCGAGGCGATGCCCGACGTGGCGTCGGTCAACCTGCTGATCCCCGACATGTGGTCACGGCTCTGGGCGAACGCGTTTCTCCTGCAAAAGCCGCAGTACTTTCTCACGCACACCTACGAAGGCCGGCTCAACACGTCCTTGCGCGGCGAGTGGGACCTTTCCTCCGAGGTGGTGCGGGTCCAGCCCGGGCCAGCCGCGGCGCGCCGGGTGACGCCGCACTACTGGCTCACCGACACTCGCGCGCCGGGCTTCGTGCGCGTGTTGCCGGAGCGGGGTTGGCATGCCTTGGAGACGCTGCCGGGCGGGGAGCGGTGGCGTTGGACGGCGCCGGAGGCGACCTTGCGGGTGCAGAATCCGCAGTCGCATCCCGTCGCCCTGCGCCTCGAACTCGACGGGCGCGGCGAAGGCGCCGTCGACCTCGGCGTGGCGCTCGCCGGAGGGCCGGGGCCAACCTTCGTGCGCGTGCCGGGCGAACGCGGACGCGTGCCACTGCCGGCGGTCACGGTGCCTCCGGGCGAATCGGTCCTGGTCCTGCGGACGCGGGCCGCGGGTGGGGCGGCGGTCGCGCCGGCGGATGACCGCGCGCTCGGCGTGTGCGTGTTTGCGCTCGTGCTGGAGCCGGCGCGCTGAACGTGCGCCGCCGCGGTTGCCGCGGGGGCGGTCAAACTGCCCGCTCGCGCAGGCTGCCGGGTGGCCGCCTAATTTTTCGGGTTGGCGCACAGGGGCCGGGGACTGTTTCCTCGAGCCCGGATGCCAGCCCCTCTGAACTTCCGCCGTGCGTACGCCGGCAAACGAGTCCTCATCACCGGTGGATTGGGGTTCATCGGTTCGAACCTTGCGCGGCGCCTCGTGGCGTTGGGCGCTGAGGTGAGCGTCGTCGACAGCCTCGTGCCCGAGTACGGCGGCAACCGGCGCAACCTCGACGGCGTGGCCGGCCGGATCCAGGTGCACGTGGCCGACGTGCGCGACTGGCCGAAACTGCCGAAGCTCGTCGCCGGGCAGGACTATCTTTTCAACCTCGCGGGGCAGACGAGCCACATGGACTCGATGACCGACCCGCAGACCGACCTGGACATCAACTGCCGGGCGCAACTGGCGATTCTCGAGGCGTGCCGGCTCCATAATCCGCAGATCCGGATCGTCTTCGCCAGCACACGGCAGATCTACGGCCGTCCTGATTACCTGCCGGTCGACGAGGAGCACCCACTGCGGCCCGTCGACGTGAACGGCATCAACAAGATCGCGGGGGAGTCGTTTCACCTCCTGTATTCGCGCGTGCACGGCATCCGGGCGACGGCATTGCGGCTGACGAACACGATCGGTCCGCGCATGCGCATCAAGGATGCGCGCCAGACCTTCGTCGGCGTGTGGATCCGGCGGCTGCTCGAGGGCGAGCCGATCGAGGTGTGGGGCGGGGAGCAGTTGCGCGACTTCACCTACGTCGATGACGCGGTGGAGGCGTTCCTGTTGGCCGCGGCGAACCCGAAGGCAGAGGGCCGCGTGTTCAATCTCGGCGGGCCGCCGCCAGTCACGCTCGAGGCGCTCGCCCAGCTCATCGTCACGGCGAATGGCGGCGGCGTGTACGTCGTGCGCGAGTTCCCTCGCGACCGGCGCAAGATCGATATCGGCGACTACTACGCGGACGACCGCCTGATCGGTCGCGTGCTCGGATGGAAGCCGCGGACCGACCTGCGCACCGCTCTCGCCCGGACCCTGGCGTACTATCGCCGCGAACTCCGGCACTATCTCTGAGCGGCCCGGGCCGTGCGCGCGGCGTGTCCGCCAATCGGTTGCGCCGCCGCGGCCATTTTCCGGCTTCCGAATTCGGACGGGATGAGCCATCTCTGAGCCTCCCCCGGATGCCCACCCCCGCTCTCAGCTTCGTCGTTCCCCTCTACTTCAGCGCCGAAACCATCCGGGAGGTGGTGGCGCAGATCGAGGCGCTCGAAGTCGAAGGCGGGCACGAGATCATCCTCGTGAACGACGGTAGCACCGACGCGACAAGCACGGTGTGCCGCGAGCTGGTCCGCGACGCGCGGGTGCCAATCACGCTGGTCGAGCACGCACGGAATTTCGGCGAGCACAACGCGGTGCTCACCGGCTGGCGCCACGCCCGCGGTGCCCACATCGTGAATCTTGACGACGATGGCCAGAATCCGCCGGCCGAGGCCGTGCGGCTTTGGGCGCACGCGAAGGCCACGGGGCTGGATGTCGTGTTCGGCCACTACGAGGAGAAGCAGCACGCCGCCTGGCGGAACCTCGGGAGCTGGTTCACCAACCGGGTCACCGACTGGGCGCTGGACAAGCCGCGCGGCTTTTACCTCTCGAGCTTCCGGTGCGTGAGCGCGTTCGCGGCGAAGCAGGTCATCAAGTACGCGGGCCCGTACCCCTACATCGACGGCCTGCTGCTGCAGGTGACGCAGCGGATCGGGTCGATGACGGTGCGGCACGAGGTGCGCCAGGCCGGCACGAGCACGTACACCCTGCGGCGGCTGGTGCGGCTCTGGCTCAGCGCGTGGATCAATTTTTCGGTCGCGCCCCTGCGCGTGGCGACGGTCCTTGGCTTCCTCGTCGCCGTCCTCGGCATCGCCGCTCTCGCGGTGGTCGGCTGGCTGTGGTGGAACGACCGCGGGCCGAGCTACGGCTGGGGCTGGCTGATGGCCGGCATGCTGATCTTCTCCGGCACCCAACTCGTGCTCCTCGGCATCATCGGCGAGTACATCGGCCGGATGTTTTTGGCGATCAACCAGCGCCCCCAGGCCGTGGAGCGGGAGGTCGTGACGTCGGCGCCGAGCGCCCGTTGAGGGGACGGCGGAGATCCCGACGCTATCGCGGGCCGGATTCCGGGGCGGAGATCTGCGCCAGCAGCGCGCGCCAGCGCACGAACTCGAGGTCGAGTGCGGCGTTGAGCGAGGCGATTGCCTCGGGGGGCGGGGTGCGGCTCAGGCCGACGGCGTGCAGCCAGGCACGACGGACGAACGTGGCGTCGCGCGCGCGGGGTTCGGCGTGTCGGGCGGCAAGGTACTCGCGGCACCATGCGCGGGTGGCGCATGCGACGAAGTCGGCGCCCCACCGGCGGGCGAGCCGCTCGGAGTTGGCCTCGTCGCGCAGCTTGCGGCCGGGCGAGGCGCTCACGTGGTGCCGGACGACGCTGCGCAACGCGACCGCGTTGAGGCGGCCCGCGGCGCGTGCGCGGAAGCAGAGGTCGACGTCCTCGCCGCCGTTGACGTAGCCCGTATCGAAGCCGCCGAGCTCGCGCCACAGCGAGGCGTCGACCAGGACGCAGGCGGCGGTGACCGCCGGCACGTGACGGACCGGCGCGAACCCACGCGACCAGCGCGACGGCGCGCGACGGTCATGCTCCGGCTTGGCCTTCAGGTTGAAAACGATGCCGGCGTGGTCGACGGCACCGGTGCGGGCGTCGACCTGGACGTTGCCCACGAGGCCGGCGCGGCGGCCGAGGGAATGCTGGGCGGCGAGCATCGGCTCGAGCCAGCGCGGTTGCAGCACCAGGTCGTTGTTGAGCAGGACGAGGTTCCGGCCGCGGGCCTCGGTGGCGGCGCGGTTGTTCGTGGCGGCAAAACCCAGATTGCGCTCGTTCAGCAGCATCCGGAAGGGCGGTTCACGGAGCGAGGCCAGCCAGGCGCGAGTGCCGTCGGTGCTGCCGTCGTCGATGAGGATGATCTCGTGCGCGAGTCTGGCCGGCAGCGTGGCGCGCAGGCTCTCCACCATCGCCTGGCTGAGCGCCAGATTGTTGAAGAGCGGAACGATGCAGCTCAGGTCCAGCGTGGCTCCCGGGGCGGGGGCACGCTCCGCGCCAGCAGGGGAGGCGGGAGGTGGCATGGACGTGGCTCGGCGGCAGTGCGCGAATCGCGGACGGCGCGCTATTCCTTCTCCTCTGCGATGCGGCGGAGGTAGGCGCCGTAGCTGGATTTGCCGAGGCGGGCGATGTTGGCGTCAAGCGTGGCGCGATCGATCCAGCCCTGCCGCCAGGCGATCTCCTCAAGGCACGCGATCTTCAGGCCCTGGCGGCTCTCGATGACGCTCACGAACTGGCCCGCATCGAGCAGCGACTCGTGCGTCCCGGTGTCGAGCCACGCCGTGCCGCGCCCGAGGATCTCGACGTGCAGCCGGCCGGCTTCGAGGTAGAGGCGGTTGAGGTCGGTGATCTCGAGCTCGCCGCGCTTCGAGGGCTTCAGCCGGCGGGAGAACGCCACGACGTCGCGGTCGTAGAAATAGATGCCGGGGATGGCGTAGTTGGATTTCGGTTGCGCCGGCTTCTCCTCGAGCGAGAGCACGCGGCCGTCCGGCGCGAACTCGACGACGCCGTAGCTCTTGGGATCGGCGACGTGGTAACCGAAGATTGTCGCCCCCTCCTGCCGCGCCGCCGCGTGGCCGAGCGACTTCACGAGGTCGTGGCCGTAGAAGAGATTGTCACCCAGCACGAGCGCCGCGGGCTCGTGCTTCAGGAAGCCGACCTCCTCGGCGATGTGAAACGCCTGGGCGAGTCCCTCGGGCTTGGGCTGCGCGGCGTAGCTCAGCTTGAGGCCGAGATTTTCGCCGGTGCCCAGCAGGCGCTCGAACAGTGGCAGATCCTGCGGCGTGGAGATGACGAGCACCTCGCGGATGCCGGCGAGCATCAGGACCGACAGCGGGTAGTACACCATTGGTTTGTCGTACACCGGCATCAGCTGCTTGCTCACGGCGATCGTCAGCGGGTACAGGCGCGTGCCCGAGCCGCCGGCGAGGATGATTCCGCGACGCGGGGCGGTGCTGGGGGAGGTAGGCTGAGAGGTGGTCGCGGGATCGGATAGCATAGCGAAGCTGGAGGGTCGCGGAATGGGTAAGGATTAAGGTGTAGAGTTTTAGGTCCGAACCGGAGGGACGGCAGGGGGCGAACTCAGGAACCCTGGAGGCTGCGGATCAGCGCGTAAAGCTTCGCGCCGATCCTCCGTACGTCCGCGCGCAGCGCCTCGGCGCGGTCGGGATTCATATAGCCGAGGTCGGCGGCGAGATAGAGCTGGTTGCGGGTCTCGCCCGCCGAGCCCTTTGCGTACCCGAGGAACTGAACAAACTCAGATGCGTGCAGCCGCTCTGAACCCTCGGCGATATTGCTAGAGATAGAGCACGCGGCCCGAGTGATCTGGTCCCGGAACCCGAAATCGCGGCACGCCGCCAACTCGCGATAGACGTCCGTCGCGAGTCTCCGCGCCAACTGCCAGACCTCCAATTCCTCAAATGACCGGTATGCCATGGGTAATCTTGGTCCGAAACCTTACACCTTAGGCCTTACAGATCACCGCGCATCGGCGCAGCCGATCAGGCGACGCCAAGGCGCTCGCGGGCGTAGGAACGCGCGGTGATCTCCGCGGCCCAGGCGCGGTGATTCAGGTACCAGTCGACGGTTTTCTCGATGCCGCTGGCGAAGGATTCTTTCGGGGCCCAGCCGAGCTCGCGCTGGAGCTTCGCGCAATCGATCGAATAGCGGCGGTCGTGGCCGGGGCGGTCGGCCACGTGCGTGATCTGGGTGGTGTAGCTCTGGCCGTCGGCGCGCGGGGACTTGCGGTCGAGCAGCGCGCAGATGCGCTGCACGATCTCGATGTTCGGCTGCTCGTTGAGCCCGCCGATGTTGTAGGTCTCGCCCACGCGGCCCTGGCGCAGCACGAGCCAGATGGCGGCGGCGTGGTCCTCGACGTAGAGCCAGTCGCGGATCTGCTGGCCATCGCCGTACACCGGCAGCGGTTTGCCCTCGAGGGCGTTGAGGATCATCAGCGGGATCAGCTTCTCGGGAAAGTGGTACGGCCCGTAGTTGTTCGAGCAGTTCGTCGTCAGCGTCGGCAGGTGAAACGTGTGCTGGTACGAGCGGACCAGGTGATCGCTTGCGGCCTTGGACGCCGCGTACGGCGAGTTGGGCGCGAACGGCGTCTCCTCGGTGAAGGCCGGATCCTTGGGCCCCAGCGTGCCGTAGACCTCGTCGGTCGAGACGTGCAGGAAGCGGAACGCGTCCTTCTTGGCGGTGGGCAGCTTGGTCCAGTAGAGCCGCGTGGCATTCAGGAGGCGCAGCGTGCCGACGACGTTGGTCTGGACGAACGGTTCGGGCGAATCGATGGAGCGATCGACGTGCGACTCGGCCGCGAAGTTCACGACGGCGTCGATCTGGTGCTCGGCGAGGAGCCGGCTGACGAGCTCGGTGTCGCCGATGCTGCCGTGGGCGAAGACGTACCGCGGATCCGACGCGAGATCCGCCAGGTTGGCGGGGTTGCCGGCGTACGTCAGCGCGTCGAGGTTGACGATCCGCGTGACCGCGGACCCGCGTTCGAGCAACCGCTGACGAATGAAGTTCGACCCAATAAACCCACATCCACCGGTGACGAGAAGTTGCATGTTGAAGAGGGGAAACCGCGAAAGGCGCGAAAGGACGCGAAAATCAGGGGTGGGTGAGCACGAGACGCTCCCACTGAAGTTGAGGGTATGCCCCGAAGTTCACCAGCAGGGCAAGCTGCAGCTTTGCGACCTTGAGGTAGTTGAGCACCTGGGCTCGGTGTTCATCGGCCAGCGTCCTCACCGCTTTCAGCTCGACCAGGATCTTGCCGAAACAAACGAGGTTGGGAGTAAAGCTGTGCCGCAGCGGCTGCCCCCGGTGGGTGATCTGAAAGTTGCGCTGGGCTTCGTAAGGCACGGCGCTGTGCTCAAGCTCGATCTCCAGTGAGTCCTGATACACCGCCTCTGCGAAGCCGTGTCCCTTTTCTCGATAGACCGCGAAACACGCACCGATGATCTGGTATGCTTCCTCGCGGTACAGGAGCGGGTCGGGCATGATTTTCGCGTCGTTTCGCGCCTTTCGCGGTTCCTGTCTGGAAACTAGTCAGGGAGTCGCCTGCCAGTTGCGGAGGGCGGCGGAAACGGCATCGCGGACGGGGGTGAGGGAGATGCCGGCGCGGGCGAGCTTGGTGGAGTCCATCACGCAGTTGGAGCGCGGGGTCTTCGCGGCGACGTGCATGAACTCGTCCTCGCTCTTGAAGAAGACGAAGTCCTTGCGGCTGACGCCGCTTTGGCGAATCAGCTCGACCACCTCGTGCGTGGTGATGGCGCCGGGGTTGGTCACGTTGTACGTGCCGAACGGAATGCGCTTCTCCCAGCAGGCAAAGGTGGCGGCGACGAACTCCTCGAGCTGCGAAATCGAATTGGTGGCCTCAAGCAGCTTCGGGTAGCGCAGGAGCTTCGTCAGGTAGTTGCGCGGATTGTCGATGGCGTTGAACGGGATCCGCAGCCGCCAGACGTACACCTGCGGCTTGCCGGCGAGGACCTCCTCACCGAGCGCCTTGGTGCCGCTGTAGAAGGAGCAGTGGTTGGTGCGGAACGTGAAGTTCGGCGTGTCCTCCTCGGTGAACCCGGAGCCGTCGGGCCGTGCGCCGCTGTAGATGCAGCCAGAGGAAACATGGCCCCACGGCACGCCCGCCTCGGCGCAGGCCTCGGCGATCGTGCCCGGGAGGACGGCGTTACCGAACAGGCACTCGGCCTTGTGCAGCTCGCAGGCGTCGACGTTGGGTTTGCCCGTGTAGCCGGCGGCATTGATCAGAAACTCCGGCCGGTCGCGGCGCAGCGCCTCCACCAGTGTCGCGCGCTGGGTGTAGTCGAGCTCCGCGCGGCGGAGATTACGAAAGGGGATTCCCTTGCGCTGCAGGAGCGCCTGGTAGGCCTGGCCGACGTATCCGGAACCTCCGAGCAGGTAGATCATTGAAAGGATAGGCGTTGAGTAAGGAAGGAGCGGAAAAGGGAAAGCATCGAGTCAACTGGCGGGCGTGCCCGGAACAAGGGCATTCTGAGCCGCGCCCACGGGCGAGCACCGCGCTACTCGCGCCGACGCTCAACGGACGGCGGTGGTCGGAGGCAGCGGGGCGGCGACGGCCTTGCGCCGGTAATCGCCGCGGCTGAAGTACTTCTCGAGCCACACGTAGGCGCAGATGAAGAAGTACCGGCTGCCCATCTCCTTGATCTTCAACTTCGCGACGCCGTACTTGCGGTTGCGCCAGGAGATCGGAGTGACGGTGAAGGAGTAGCCGCGGACGATCGCCTTGAGCGGGATCTCGACGGTGAGGTTGAAATGCGGGGCCAGGTAGGGGCGGCAGCCATCGATCACGGTGCGCCGATAGGCCTTGAAGGCGTTGGTCGTGTCGTTGAGCGGAATGTGAAAGCCGACGCGCACCAGAAAGTTGGCGAGCCGGTTCACGAACAGCTTCACCCGCGGGTAATCGATCACGCGCCCGCCCGGGACGAAGCGGCTGCCGAAGGCGCAGTCGTAGCCCTCGTTGAGCAATCGCCAGTATTTGACGGCGTCCGCGGGGTCGTCGGAGGCGTCGGCCATCATGATCACGACGGCATCCCCCTGGCTGTGGTCGAGGCCGAAGACGACGGCGCGGCCGAAGCCGTTTTCGCCCGTGTTGCGGACGGGCGCGAGGGTGGGGATCGTTTTTTTCAGGTCCTGCAGCACGGCCCAGGTGCGGTCCTTGCTGCCGTCGTCCACCACGACGATCTCGTGGGGGATGCCCGCGGCGGTGAAGGCGCGGTGAATGTCACCGAGCGTGGCGGGGAGGGACTCCTCCTCGTCGCGTGCGGGGATGACGACGGAGAACAGGTTGAGCAGGGGCGCGGCGGACATGCGGATCAGAGCGGTGCGGAAAGATCGAGCCAGCCGGGGTGCTGGCGGGCATGGGCGGCAATCTCGTCGAGGATGGCGGCCGTGGGTGTCGCCGGCTGCCATTTCCAGAGCTGGCGGGCCTTGGCGGAGTCGAGGACCATCCACGGAATGTCGAAAACGCGCGGGGTGGCGTCGGCACCGACGGTGTGCGGACCGAGGTGGGCGGCGCACCAATCGCTGAGCTGCCGCAGGGACGTGGCGGACGCGATGCCGCCGGAGAAATTGGCGATGCGGTCGGCGGCCGCGAGTTTCGGCGCGGCGAGCTGTTGATCCAGGACGGGCAGCAAGTCGCGCGGGTGCAGGCAGTCGCGCACCTGGTGACCGGTGCCGCCGAAGCCGATGTAGCGGAGCGGGCGGCGCTGGAGCCAGCTGTTGATCCAGTAGGCGAAAATGCCCTGGTCCGGGCGGCCAAACTGGCCGGCGCCGGCGAGGACGCCGCAGCGGTTGATGAAGACCGGCAGCCCGAAGGTCTCGCCGTATTCGAGGGCGAGCGCCTCGCTGGCAAGCTTGGTTGCGCCGTAGAGCGAAATGGGGGCCTGGGTGGAGAATCCCTCGCTGACCCCCTCGGCGGACACACCCGGCGGCAGGGCGGCGCCGGGGCGCGGCCGAAACGCGCCGCCCTGCGCCTCGATCGGGAGGTTCGCGAGCGGCGCGATGGCGTAGACGCGGCTGGTGCTGAGGAGGACGAACCCCGCGCGGTGCGCCTTGCAGAACTCAAGCATGTTCACCGTGCCGACGAGGTTGTGCTCGACGAGCTGGCGCGAACTCGTGCGCCCGTCGACGCCGGCGAGCACGCTCGGGTTGGCCGCGGCGTCGATGACCCAGTCGACGGGCGGGGTGGACTCGAGATCGCTGGCGGCGCGGAGATCGGCGTGGAGCAGTCTGACGCCGAGCCGCTTCAGCTCTTCGCGGTTCGCCTCGCTGCCGGGACGGATGAAGTTGTCGAGGCCGACGAGTTGGTGACCGCGGCCGGATTCAACGAATGCGCGGGCCAGGGTACTGCCGACGAAACCACAAACGCCGGTGATGAGGATGCGCATTGGGGGGACAATGGGAGTTTTCGCGGGAGCGGAAAGGGTGTTTTTGCCGGCGAACGAGGGCGCCCTCCGAGCGATCGCGGGAGGCGATGCGACGGTTTGCGACGCGCGCGAGCACCCGGCACGCGGCGTGGCGGCGGCTCAGCGCTCAGCCACCCGAAGGGGTGCCGGTCGGAGCCGGGGCGGCAGGCTGGCCGGGGGCGGGCGCGACGGGAATCGGGGCGTTGGCCGTGGCCGTCGGAGTCGCCCCGGCGGTTGAGGACGTCTCCGTCGACTGACCGGCGGCGGCCTTGCGGCGGGCCTCCTCGTAGGCGCGGCGCTGGGCCATGCCGATCTCGAGCAGGTCGCTCACGAGCATGCGCGCCTCCTCCTCCTGGCGGGCCTGGGAAAGCTGGCTGACCGGCGGCGGAGGCGGCAGTGCGGTGGCGGGAGCCTGCGGCGCAGGAAGCGCCGCGGCGCCTACTGGGGCCCCTGTGGCCGGCGCCGCGGCCACGGCCGCGCTGCGCAAGGCGAGGGTCTTCTCCACGCCGTTGTGGCGGACAACCACCTGGTTGTGAGCCTCATCATACCTGAGGACGGTGACGCCTCCCGCGGTGGCGCCGGTCGCGACCCAGAAGCTGCGGCGCTGTTGCGTGTCGTACAGGTTGATCATCGCCTTCTTGCCCACCGTGGTCACGCCGGCGAACTCGAGTCCCTCGACGCTCGCCACGGCGCGCGTCCCCTTGCTCTGGTTGAAGGGCGACTCCTGGGGCGCTTGAGCCGAGGCGAAGCTGGCCGCCACGAGGCAAACCGCGACCGAGCAAAGGATACGGGGAACGGTGGACATGGGTTGGGAGACGATGGTCGGCCCGGAAAGCTACGTCAAATGTGCCGGGCCTTCCCCCCGGACAACCGCGGCAGTCGGGAGTGCCCGGCGACCCGCCCGCCGCGCCCGGGTTCACGCGGCGCGGCGACGCGGTGGCGGGGACCTTACAGCTTGAGGTTGCCGAGCAACTGCTTCGTCAGGAACGCAGTCTGCATGGCCCCGAGATCCTTGATGCCCTTCTGGGCGAGGGCGACGAGGGCGTCGAGCTGGGTCTGGGAGAAGGTGGATTCCTCGCCGCTGCCCTGGACTTCGACGAACTGGCCGCGGCCGGTCATGACGATGTTGAAGTCAACCTCGGCGTCCTTGTCCTCGATGTAATTCAGGTCGAGCAGTTCGCGTCCGCCGCACAGGCCGACGCTGACCGCGGCGACGGAATCGGAGATCGGGTTTTCGGCGAGCCGCTTTTCGTCGAGCAGCTTCTGGATGGCGAGACGGGCCGCCAGGTAGGCGCCCGTGATCGAGGCGGTGCGCGTCCCGCCGTCGGCCTGCAGGACGTCGCAGTCGATCCAGAGCGTGTTCTGGCCCAGCTTCTGGAGGTCGATGACGGCGCGGAGCGAGCGGCCGATGAGGCGCTGGATCTCGATCGTGCGGCCGTCGATCTTGCCGCGCGTGCTGTCGCGCTGCTTCCGGTCGAGCGTCGAGTAAGGGAGCATCGAGTATTCCGCGGTCAGCCAGCCGCCCGGGACCTTCTGCTGCTTCATCCAGAGCGGGACGTTGGGCTCGACCATCACCGCGCAGATCACGCGGGTGTTGCCGAACGAAGCCAGCACGGAGCCGGTGGCGTTGGGCGCGATGTTGGGCTCAAAATGGATGGGCCGGAGTTGGGACGGCTGACGGCCGTCCACGCGCGCGGGGAGGTTGGACATGAAGACGAAGTGTCGGCCGGGGCCGGGGGCGACGCCAAACAAAAACTCAACCCGGCGAGCGCTCCTCGCGGTCGACCGGTTTGATCTTGGTCGGCGCGGGTGCGTTGGCCTGGGTGGTCATGAACGCGATCAGGCGGTCGTTGAAATCGCGCGCCGGATCGTGGCCCATCTTCTTCAACGCGAGGGTAAGCGCGGCGACCTCGACGAGGCGGGCGATGTCGCGGCCGGGGCGGACGTAGAGCTCGATGTGCGGCAGCTTGATGCCGAGGATCTCGTAGAAATTCTCCTCGAGGCCGGTGCGCTCTTCGACGACGTCGGGCGTCCATTCCTTCAGCGACACCACCATGTCGATGCGCTTCTCGAGGCGGACCGATTTGATGCCGAACATTTCGCTGACGTTGATGATGCCGATGCCGCGGCACTCCATGTAGCCGCGATTGAGCGGGCGGCTCGAGGCCATGAGCTCACGCTCGTCGAGCAGCTTGATGACGGTGAGGTCGTCCGAGACGAGCGAGTGGCCGCGCTCGATGAGGGCCAGGGCGCACTCGCTTTTGCCGACGCCGGAGTCGCCGCGGAGCATGACGCCGACGCCCTTGATATCGAGGGTGGTGGCGTGCTCGGTGCCGGCCGGAGCGAACTCGTTGTCGATCGCGAGCGTCGCCAGGTTGATCCAGTTCATCGTGATCATGGGCGTGCGCATGATCGGCAGCTTCATCTCGGCGGCGACGGCGAGCATCGGATGCGTCGGATTGTAATTCCGCGTGAGGACGATGCAGGGGATGCCACGGCGAACCATCTGGTCGAGAATCTGGACCTGCTGCTGCTGCGTGAGCGTCTTCATGTAGGTCATCTCGGCGGCGCCGAGGACCTGGATGCGCTTGTTCGCGAAATATTTGAAGAACCCGGTGAGCGCGAGGGCGGGACGGTTGATGCTGCCCTCGTGGATGAGCCGGTGCATGCCCGGCTCGCCGGTCACCAGCTCGAGCTTCAGCTTTTCCTTATACGATTCGAAGAAGTGGGCGACCGTGATGCCGTGGATCGATTTTTGCATGGGTTTCGGCAGGGGTTCGAAGCCGCCACGAAGCGGTGGCGCGCGCGGGGAGCGAAGAGGGGCGGGCGGGCGGCCTAGAGGTTGAAGCTTTCGCCGAGGTAGAACTTCCGGGCTTGTTCGTCGCGGATGAGGAAGTCGCCGGTGCCCTCGGTGAGCACCTTGCCCTGGTGAATGAGGTAGGCGCGGTCGACGATGCGGAGCGTCTCGCGGACGTTGTGGTCGGTGACGACGACGCCGATGCCGCGGGACTTCAGCTGGAGGATCATCTTCTGCACCTCGGCGACGGAGATGGGGTCGATCGCCGCGAAGGGCTCATCCATGAGGAGGAACTTCGGCTGGGCGACCAGGGCGCGGGCGATCTCCAGCCGGCGCCGTTCGCCGCCGGAGAGCGTGTAGGCCTTCTGGCGGGTGACGTGCGTGAGGTGGAGCTCCGAAAGGTGGGCCTCGACGCGGGCGCGGCGCTCGCGCTTCGGCACGCCGATGGCCTCGACGATCGCGAGGATGTTCTCCTCGACCGTGAGCTTGCGGAAGACGGAGGCCTCCTGCGGCAGGTAGCCGATGCCGCGGCGGGCGCGCTCGTGCATCCGCAGCGGCGTGATGTCCTGGCCGTCGAGCGCGACGCGGCCGGCGGTGGCGCCGATCAGGCCGACGATCATGTAGAACGTCGTGGTCTTGCCGGCGCCGTTGGGCCCGAGGAGCCCGACAATCTCGCCGGCGCGGAACGTGAGGTTCACGCCGTTCACGACGGTGCGCTGGCCAAAGGTTTTGACCAGGTCCGAGGTGTGGATTTCCGAGACGACGGGCTGGCTCATTTCTGCGGCGTCGGCGCCTTCCCGGCGTTGTTGGTGTCGGCGGCCTTCTTCTTCTCGGGCGCCTTGTCGTAGCCGAGGTCCTTCAGCGGCGGGAGCGTGATGCGGGTGTGGCCCTGGATGGACGCGCGACGTTCGCCGCGGTGGAGTTCCATCACGGGGCCATCGGCGACGTAGGAGCCATCAAGCGTGCGGATGCGCGGGTTGCCGGTGAGGACGACCTTGTCGTCGCCGGGGAACACCTCGGCGCGTTCGCAGGTGGCCTCGCGGTCGTTCTGCAGGATGCGCACGTGGCCGGTGGCGACGAGCGACTTGAACTTCTCCTGGGTGCCGAAGGTGGCCTTGGTGTCGCCGGTGCGCGGGGCGACGACGACGAGCTGGTCGCACATCAGCTTCATGTTGGTGGCGGTCACCACCACGTTCTGGCGAAACGTGAACGTGGTCTCCACCTCGGTGCTGACCATGTCGGACCGGTCGGCCTCGATGACGGTCGGCGTGGTCGGGGCGTCGGCGGCGCGGAGGACCGACCCGGCGAGAAGGGCGGAGATAAACAGGCCGGAGGCGCGGAGGAACCGGTTCATTTCAGGATGTCGTTCAATTGGGCTTGGAAGGTAACGCGCACGTCGCGGGCGATGGAAACCTTTTTGGTCCCGCCGATCATCTCGAAGGTCCAGTCGCGGCCGAGGACCTCGATGTCGTCGTGGATCAGCCGCACGGTGTCCTTGCCGGTCGCCCGGTTGGTGCGGGGAAAGAAGGAGGCCTGCGGGCTCAGGAGGACGGATTCGACGCGCTCGCTGGCATCACCGCTGAACGCGACGGCGCTGAAGCCGGTGACGTCGATCTGGTCCTTGCTGATGACGCGGGCCAGGGAGCCGCGGAGCGTGAGCTGTCGGTAACCTTCCTTGTCGGTGAAAATCGGGAGCGTCCACCCCACGGCCGGGCCGGCCTCGATCGCGGCAGCGTTGGCCGGGGCCGACTTCGGGCTCGCGGCCGGCGGCGTCGCGCCAAAGGCCACGGCGCTCGCCAGCGCCGCCAGGCCCGGGAGAAGGAGGCGTGGCGTCATTTCCGGTTGGTCTGTGCGCGCTGCTGGCGGTTCCCCACTCGGGGCAACCGGGCGGTCAGGATGTGATCGCACACCTCGCGCACTGCGCCCAGCCCGGCCGGGCGCTGGGTGAGATACGTGGCCGCTTCCTGCGCCGCGGGCATCGCGCCGGGAGGGGCAATGCCGACACCGGCCCACGCGATCGCGGGCGCGTCAATCACATCATCGCCCATGTAGGCGCAGTTCGCCGCCTTGAGCCCGAGTTCGTCCGCCAATTCGAGCAGCGCGGTGAGCTTGTCGGTGCGGCCCTGCATCAGGAACGGAATCTCAAGCTCCCGGGCGCGGCGGGTGGTGGCCTTCGACGGACGCCCGCTGATCCACGCCACGGCCACGCCGGCGCGCCCGAGCTGGCGCAGGCCCATGCCATCAAGAATGGAGAACGACTTTGCCTCGGTGCCGTCGGAAGAGATCAGGACGGTCCCGTCGGTGAGCACGCCATCGACATCCATCGCGAACAGGCGGACGCGCGCCCAATCGGCGCGGGCAGGCGCCGCGGCGGCGGAGCGGGAGGCGGAGCGTTTCGGGGAGGCCATGGACTTCGGTTCGCTCTTGGTGGCTGAAGTTGGGCAATCCGCAATCGTGAAGGCGCCGGGCGCTTACTGCATCCAGGCGGCGATGCGCTCGACGATCGCGTCCTTAGTCGGCCGGTAAACGGCCTCCAGTTCGGGCGCGAACGGAACCGGGAGGTCGAGGGCGGCGATGCGGAGCGGGGCGGCCTTGAGCGCGCTGAAATGCTGCTCGGTGAGGCGGGCGACGAGTTCGGCGCCGAAGCCGTGGGTGCGGCGGCCCTCGTGGAGGACGATGAGCCGGCCGGTCCGGGCGAGCGACGCCTCGATCGCGTCGAGCCGCAGGGGCGACAGCGCGCGCAGGTCGAAGAGGTCGAAGGCGAGCTCGTATTCCTCGCGCAGGTACGCGGCGGCGTCGGTCGCGACATGGACCATCTCGCCGTAGGTGACGAAGGTCGCGTAGTCGCCGCGCGCCACCTGGCGGGGTTGCCAGACCTCGCGGTAGGCGGGATCCCAGGCGACAGTGGCCTTGCCGCGGCGGTAGAGGCCCTTGTGCTCGAAGAGCAGCACGGGGTTGTTGTCCTCGTAGGCGGCGAGCAGGGCGTTGAAGGCGTCCTGCGGCGTGCTTGGGTACAGCGCCTTGAGCCCCGGCATGGCCAGGAAGAACGATTCGAGTTCCTGGGAGTGGAACGAACCGAAGGTGAGTCCGCCGCCGGCGGGCAGGCGGAAGACGAGCGGGCAGGACGCGCCGGAGCGGAAGTGCATCGTCGCGGCATTCTGCGTGATCTGCGTCGTCGCCTCGGTGGAGAAGTCGGCGAACTGGAATTCCTCGATCGGGCGGTGGCCGTTCAACGCGAGTCCGATCGCGTAGCCGGTGCAGGCGCTCTCGGCCAGGGGCGTGTTGAACACGCGGGGGCGGCCGAACTCCTTGAGCAGGCCGTCCGTCACCTTGAACGCGCCGCCGTAGGTGCCGATGTCCTGGCCCATGACGAGCGATTCGGGGCGCTCGGTGAGGATCTTGCGCAGGCCGAGATTGACCGCCTGGGCGAGGTTCAACTGGGCGGGCTCGGCCGGCGTGGGCTGCCAGGGCAGCAGCGCCGACTCCGGCGCGAAAAGGTCGGCCTCCATGTTGCCGGGCGTCGGCCGCGGCGTGCCGAGCGCGACCTGCACGCAGGCTTCGAGATGGGCGTTGAGTTCCGCTTCGAGCGCCTCGACGCGGGCCGCGCCGACGGCCGCGACCACGCGCGCGCGCAGCTTGGGCAGCGGGTCCCGCGCGAAGAAGCCGTCACTCTCGCCGGGCAGAAGGTAATCGCAGGTGTCGTAGGCCGCGTGGCCGCGGAGCCGCAGCGTGTGCGCCTCGATCAGCACGGGGCGGGAGGTCGCGCGGACCTTTTCGATCGTGGCGGCGAGCGTGCACGCCCAGGCCTCGGGGTCGGTCGCGTCGGCGGCGAAACCCTCGATGCCGTAGCCGGCGGCGCGGCGCCACAGCTCGGTGCCGGCGGCGAACTGCTCGCAAACGGGCGTCGAGTACGCGTAGCCGTTATTCTCGATCACGAACACCACCGGCAGCGACAGCAGCGAGGCGAGGTTGAGCGTCTCGTGGATGTCGCCCGTGCTCGAACCGCCGTCGCCGAAGAGCGCGAAACCCACGGCCTTCCGGCCCTGGCGGCGCTGGGAATCCGTCGCGCCCGCGACGTTGGAGAGCATCGTGCCGAGGTGGCTGATCATCGGCAGCGAGCGGTGCGCGGGATCGCCGTGGTGGATGTTGCCCTCGCGCGCCTTGGTCGGGCTGCCCGCGTTGGCGAAATACTGGTTGAGGTGCTCGCAGAGGTGGCCGCTCCAGATCAGGTGGCCGCCGAGGTCGCGGTGCGTGAAGGAGACGACGTCGGTGGCCTTGTCGGCGAGGAGCGCCAGCGGGACGATCAGGCCCTCGTTGCCCTGCCCGCCGGTGACGGTGCCGCGGATCAGGCCCTGGCGGAACAGCTCGAGAATCCGGTTATCGGCCGCCCGCGACAGGTGCATCCAGGCATAGATCTTCAGGAGGGCTTCGGCACGCTGGGTCTCAAGCTCGGCCGCGGTCAGGGAACGCGCGGCGAGGACGGTGGGAGAGGATGGGAAGGCCATGAACGGGCGCCACGCTGAGGACCCACGGCAGGCCGGGCAAGCCGCCTGTGCGGGCAGGCGCAAACGACCGGCGACGGCGCGGCCGCCGCCGGTATTTCGGTCACAGATTCAGCTCGTAAATCTCGATCAGCGCGTTGCCGGACGGACTGTTGTCGCCGCCGTTGTCGTTGCCCGAAGCCATCGCGGTGTACTGGCCGGGAGCGAGCGTCACGAGCATCGAGGACTCCCGGCGATTGCCCGCGTTCTCCAGATCGAAGGCGAAGGCGTACGCGGCCGCCGCCGCCGCCTTCAGAGAGGGCTGGGTGGCGGACGGCGAATCCCAGTCATCGGTTTCGCGGATCAGGGTGTCGCCGCTGCCGTCGTCGTTGTGCCGGTAGAGCTTCAGGTACGGATCGTACAGGGTGTCGGTCACACCGAGTTTCGATGCGAGGGTCGGCCCCGCGAGCCGGATCAGGTAGGTGCGGGGCGCGGTGCCGCTGACGACGAAGCCGGCGACCATCACGTTGTTGCCGGTGCTGACGTAGCCGCGCGTGGACAGGTTGTAGAACCGACTGGAGGTGGCGGTCTTGGTCGTGTCGGCATCGTAGGCTTCGAAGAGGACGGTGCCCAAGCCGCTGCTCGGGCTGGTGGCCACGGCGGTGTAGGCGCCGGGCGGCAGAGAAACCAGCAGCACGGCGTCGCGGGAGCCTTCCTGCAGCGGGAACCCGTACACTTGGCCGGTGGTGGTCCGGATCTCGGCGGCGTTGGCGGCCTGACTCCAGATCGCCGTGCTCGTGGCGAGGATCGCGCCGGTGGTCTGGTTGACGAGGGTGAGCTTGGGATCGCTCAGCGGATTGGAGATGCCAAATCGCGGGTCGGCGAGGGTGGGCCCGACGGCCCGAAGCAGGATCCGCTTGTTGTCGGTGCCGGAGATCACGAACCCGACGGTCAGCGGGTTGGTGGCGGAGCCGTTGAGCGCGCGGGTGGAAAGGTTGAACAGGCAGGTGTTCTTATCGAGGGTGACCGGCGTGACGGCGACGTTCACGGCGTTGCTGTTTACGGTGCCGTTGGGCGTCTGGATTTGGACGTAGTAGCTGCCGGCATCGAGGAGTTGCAGGGTGCCGAAGCTGAGCGTGCCGGTGTTTACGGTGAACAGGGGCTCGTACGCCGACGCGCCCGAGGCCTTGAAGTACCAACGGTAGTTGAGGAACAGCGATTTCTCGGGCGGGGTGGTGCTGCCGTTGAGGCCGAAGGTAAGGGCGACGGAGCTGCCGACGGCGCCGCTTTGGGCGGTCGGCTGAAGCGTGATGTTGGAGGCGGGCAGCGCGGAGGCGGCGGGATAGAGGTAGTTGGCGCCGCTGCGGTCGTCGGTCTGCAGCCCGGCGACATTGCTCACCGTGCTGTTCATCAGAGCCGTCACGTTCTGGTTGGCCTGGTCGGGATGATCGAGGCCGATGACGTGGCCGAGCTCGTGCAGGAGCACCCGGCGGAAATCGAGCGGGTTGGAGCGGATCACGCCGGAGTAGGAGTTCCATGTCCGGTTCTTGTTAATGATCAGGTCGGCTTCGGTGATCTGGGGCGTGGGCAGGCCGTAGTCGTCGTAGTAGTTCACGAGTGTTACGCCCAGCGTGGTGCTGTCGAACGCATCACCATAGATCGTGGTGGCGAACAGCACGCTGTTGATGCCGTCGTACATCTCCGCGGCGGACGAGGTGGACGTCGTGCTGGTCAGCTGGCTCCGGATCATCTCGGCGTTCCAGGCGGCGAGCGACTGCTGGGCGATCGTGTTCCAACTGGTGGAGCCATCCTGCAGCGGCATGGTCACCGCCGGCGCGGTGGCGTCGAGTTGCAGGCGCATCGGGATCGAGCCGTTCTTCCAGGAACCGCCAAGCGAGGTGTAGGCGTAAACGTCGACCGCGCCGGCGAGACCGGCGAAGAGCGCCGCGGCGAGGCTCGCGGACCGGAGGGAAGAGGAGAGGGCGCTCATTTCTGGGAGGCGGTCTGGGAGTTGGAGACGGCGGCGATGATGCGGGACTCGAAGTCCTCGCGCGTCATGGCCGCGCTGGAGGAGAGGGCGGCGGTGCTGTGATCGAGCGGGGCGGCGATCTCGGCGGTCGAGGCCAGTGGCGCGTGGTTCTCGCGCGCGACGTGTTCGACCTTGGTGGCGGGATCGGTCTCGAGCCGGTACCGACCGTGGCCGGCGGCGATGAGCGGGCAGATCACACGGCCGTTGTCGCCGACGAAGACGATCTCGCGGTCACCGACACTGAACGTCGGCATGCCGACGACCTTGAGCGTGCGCCGGCCGACCTTGCCGCCGAGGAACTGGAGCGTCACCTCGTCCTCGGTCGTGCCCTTGAGCGTCCGCTCCACCTTGAACGTGACGTAGGTCTTGATCGCGGTGCCCTGGGACGTCTCGACGGTCTTGGCCTCGACTTTCGTGACCACGCCGCGGACGACGACGTTGGCCTTGGCGACCAGTTCGTCGAACGTGGGGGGGACGACCGTGAGCGCGTGGGCGGCGCCTGCGGCCAGAACCAGGACGGAAGCGGCGAGCAGTCGCCGCACGGCAAGGATAGGGAAACGCATGGAGGGTGAGACGTGAAAATTCAGGACGAGTCGCGGCGATAATTTCCCGCCGGCCGTGATTCGCAATACGATTGCTGGGCCACTTGGCCGTACCCTTGACACTCCGGCGGTCCCGCGGTTATTGGCCTGCCCCCGTATGCAAACGGCGCTCGAACAACCGGTGCTCGTTTTGAACCGCCTATGGCAGGCGGTGAACGTGATTGGCGCCCGGCGCGCCTTTGCCCTGTTGGCCCGGGGGCACGCTCAAGTTGTTCACCACCACGAAGATGATTTTCGTACGTTCTCGATGCTGGATTGGATCGATTTCTCGGTCCACAACCCGCCGGTCGAGCAGATGGAGATGGTGCGGACGCCCACGCGGACGATCCGGCTGCCGCGCGTGATCCTGCTGACGTTTTTCGACAAGCTGCCGTGCAAGGAACTGAAGCTCACGCGCAACAACGTCTTCGAGCGCGACAAGAACACCTGCCAGTACTGCGCCCGCGTGCTGCCGCGCGAGGAGCTCAACCTCGATCACGTGATCCCGCGCGACAACGGCGGGAAGACGACGTGGGAGAATATCGTCTGCTCGTGCGTGAAGTGTAACACCCGCAAGGCCAACCGGCTGCCGCACGAGGCCGGCATGCGCCTGATCCGCAAGCCCCAGCGCCCGAAGTGGCGCCCCGTCATCTCCCTCGTCCTCGGCAACCAGCAGCACGAGGTGTGGAAGGACTTCCTCGACGTCGCCTACTGGAACGTGGAACTGGAGGAGTGACCGGCGGCGGCGCGGACGCGCCGCCGGAGTCCCAGGTTAGGAGGTTACAGGTTAGGAGGTTCCAGGTTGGAAGGTTCCGGGGCGGAGACCTCGTGTCGTGGCAGTGAGCCATCGTTCATTCACGAAGTCGTTCTCGCTCTCTCACCCCGAGCGCGCGACCAGCGGGCCGCGGCGTCGACCAATCGTCGGGCACCGCGAGAAACGCGCCAACCTAGTCGGATGGCGCGGGCGAGCGCCGCAGGAGCCCCTGGTCCGGACAACGAGGGCAGGAGGCTGCAATTATAATCACCCTGTGGTGAGGCGCTTGGAATAATGTCCAGATACTCGGCGGAATAATGTCCGGATACTCCGGAATAATGTCCGGATACTGGCGGCGCGACGCGGCCAGGAGCGACCGGGCCGAAGCCCCGGCGGCGGGGAGAAAGAGGAAGAGGATGAGAAAGAGTAAGACCGCGCCGGCCACTTGGGCCGGCTTAGTCGACCTTCACGTCGACCATCAGGTCGGACGCGATCTTCTCCAGGTCGGCGCGCACGGCGGACATCTTGGCGGTGGGCGGGACGAACACAGTCGCCTTGGCGCGGAAGAGAGTGCCGCCGTCCATCGGCGCGTTGACGCGCTCGGAGGCGAGTTCCTCGACGTTGAGTCCGTGGGCGGCGAAGACGCCGGACACGCTGCGCAGAATGCCGGGGCGGTCGTGACCGACGATCTCGACGTGGACGAGGGGGCGATCAACGGGAGCGGTCGTGGCGCCGCCTTCGGCGTGCATGATCACGCGCAGGCCGTCGACTTCGAGGGTGCGGAGCGCGTTCACCAGCTCGTCGCGGCGGTCGGTGGAGACCTCAACGCGCAGGATGCCGGCGAATTGTCCGCCGAGCCGGCACATCCGGCTCTCGAGCCAGTTGCCGCCGTGATCGGCGACGCGCGTGGCCACCATCTGCACCAAGCCGGGCCGGTCGGCCCCGATCACCGTCATCACGAGGGTTGCGAGCATGCCGCGAAGCTGATCAGCCCCCTGCCGCTCCGCAACCCGGTAGTTGGCCTCCGCGGCGACCACCGCACACGACGCCCCCACGGAACTCCCGCGAACCCCCTCAAGGGTGATCTCCCAACCCATCTTTCTCGTTCTCCCCATCCGCAAAAATCCGTGCCGTTAGAACCGCGAACGCTCGCGAACCGAGCCGCGAAAATCCGCGGTCCTCGGCCACGCGCACGCATTCTCTCCTTCCTCCCGCCCACCGCAGATTCTCGCACCCCTTCGCGCCTTTCGCGGTGCTCCTGCTGGTGTCCGCAATGCACCCCGAAACGCGGAAGAGGCTTAGCCACGAATGCACACGAATGAACACGAAGGAAGACCGCTGACGAGGTGGCGGATAGGGATGCCTGGTCATTCGTGTCCATTGGTGTCCATTCGTGGTTAATCCCCCCCTTCTGGTAAGCCGGTGTCGCCGCCCCGTCATCCCGCCCCTCGAAATCGCCGGAAGAAAGAACCGCGAACGGCCGCGAACCGAGCCCGCGAAAACCCGCGGTCCTCTGCCACCGCTCACGCATTCCCATCTCGCTCCCGCCGACCGCAGATTTTCGCGCCCCTTCGCGCCTTTCGCGGTGCTCCTTCTGCTGTCGACCGCAATGCACCCCGAAACGCGGAAGTAGTACAGCCACGGATGAAACAGGTGATCGGCGTCGGGGTAGCGGTCCGATGATTCGTGTCCCCTCGAGTCCATTAGTGGTTACTCCCCTTCTGAAAAGCCGGTGTTGCCGCACCACCGTGCCGATCCGCAAGATTGTCGGAGAGAAACCGCGAACGCCCGCGAACCGAGCCCGCGAAGACACCAGGTGGTCGACGCTGCGCGGCGTCTGCACCACTCGCGATCGCCTGCCCCTGATTTTCGCGCCCCTTCGCGTCTTTCGCGGTCCGCCTTCTTCTTCCGCGGTTCTTCTTCCGCGGTCTTCCTCAGTGGTGTTGGCGGACCACCACGAGCAGGATCATGCCGAGGAAGATATCACCGAGGCCGGTCAGAATGCGCATCGGGAGGGGCAGCCGGGGCAGCGCGGTGAGCACCACGATGCCGGCGGCGATGAGGACGAAGCTGAGGACGATCAGCGTCCGCCGCTGCCGAATACGTCTGCGGGCGAGCTCCGCGTCGGCAGCCGGCGCGGGGGAGGGCGAGGGTGGGGTGGAAGGAGAGGCGGTCATTTGGCGAGCGGCAGCGTGATCCGCATGGTTGTGCCGGCGGGACCGGTGTCGTGCAGCGCGATGTCGCCGTGGTGCGAGGCCAGGATGCGCTTGGCGATGCCCAGGCCCAGACCGGTCCCGTCGGGCCGCCCGGAGAGGAACGAGTCGAAGATCCGGTCGCGGATCGCCTCGGGCACGCCGCGCCCCGTATCGACGATGTCGATGCGGGCGAGCTTCGTCCCCGCGCGCTCCTCGGGCCCGACACGGATCGTGATCGAGCCGCCCTCGGGCATGGCGTGCGTCGCGTTCAGGAGCAGGTTGAGCAGCACCTGCTGGATCTGGCCCTTGTGGGCGTCGACGAAGAGCGGGCGGGCGGGCGGCTCGAAGCGCAGCGCGACCTTGCTCTGCGCCAGCTTGAGCCGGACGAGCACAAGCGTGTCGCCGATGATGTCGGTGAGGGAGACGCGCGCGTGGAGGCTGGAGGGCGCCTGGGCAAAGTTGAGCACGCGGCCGACGATCGCCTCGAGCTGGTCGAGCTTTTCGCTGATCACGCGCATGTCGGTGTGGCGCGGGTCGCCGGGGGCGAAGTCCAGACCGAGGCCGCCGTGGAGCAGCTTGAGCACGGTGAGCGGATTGCGGATCTCGTGCGCGATCTCCGCCGCGAGCAGCCCGAGCGTGGTGAGGCGCTCGTTCTTGCGCAGCACGTCCTCGCTCTCGAACACGCGCGCGTAGAGGCGCGCGTTCTGCAGCGCTACCGCGCCGAGGCTGGCGAGCGCGGCGCTCAGGCGCTTGTCGTCGTTGTCGAAGCGCCGGATCCGGTCGGTGAACACCACGATCACGCCGAGCACTTCGCCCTCGAACAGCATCGGCGTGATCAGCGCCGAGGTCAGCGTGGCGTCGGGCGGCAGGTCGGCGAGTTCGCGGAAGTCCGGCGTCTGCACATCGGCAAACGTCACCGCGCGGCGCGTGTGGATCGCGGCCGCCACCATGCAGGAGTCGAGCGGCAGCGGCGTCGTGGACAACGTCAGCGCGCGCGGTCCGCTCCACGCGGCGAGCCGGACGGTGTCGGCGGTGGCGTCGTACAGGTGCAGTGCGCAGGCGCAGCCGCAGAGCATGTCGCGCGCCTCGCGGGCGAGGGTGTCGAAGAGCTCCTGCTGCTCGAGCTTGGTGACAAGTGACTGGCCGGCCGAGATGAGGGACTCGAGCTGGCGCGCCTTGCCCTGGAGGTGGCGAACCTGCCAGAGGCGTTGCAGCACGCGTGCAGCCTCACCGGCCAGCTGCACCAGCGCGGTGAGGTCGCCGGGCGCAAAGCCGTCGACCTGGTTGCTCTCGAGATCGACCACGCCCACCACGCCGTCCTCGTCGAGCATCGGCGCCGCCATCTCGCAACACGTCGCGGCGCGGACCGCGATGTAGCGCGGCTCCGTGGCGACGTTGCGCACGAGCAGCGGGCGGCGATTGAGCACGCACCAGCCGGTGACGCCGTGGCCGAGCTTCAGGCCCGGAAGGTCGCGGGGGGCGGCGCCTCCCACCTGCACCTCGGTTTCGAGCCGGCCGGTGTCGGGGCTGATGAGGGCGATCGACCCGGCATCGGCGCGGAACAGGGTGACGAAAAGATCAAGCAGCTCGCGCAGCGCAAACTCGGGGTCGTCGGTGCGGGCGGCCAGCGAGGCGATCTGGTACAGCGCCGGGAGCACGCGGGGATCGGCGCTGGCGGGCGGCGGCGGAGCGCCGGTGGGCGAGGAGGTGGGAGTGGGCGGCCGGTTGTGGTCCACGGCCCGGAGTTATGCGAGCCGGCCGAGCCTTGGCCAACGCGAAAGTCGTGCCCGGGAGCGCGGGACCTAGCGGACCGGCTTCGCGTCAATCAACAGCCGCCACTCCGCGTCGTTGAGCGGAAACGGCTGCGGCACGTACTCGGCGCGGTTGATCGCGACTGCCGCCGGGCGCGGATCGTCGCGCCGTACGAGATAGAAGCGCGCGGTGCGAAACCACCCGGCGGGATGCACCTCCGAGAAGGGGTGCGCGACATCGGGCGGATAGTCGGCCGTGGAGGCATGGCGCGGCACTTCATCGATGCGGAAATCGACCGACGAGCCACGGATGTAGGCGCCGAAGCCGGCGAGATCGCCCGAGCCTTTGCCTTCGTGCCGCGCGTAATAGGGGTACAGGTGCCAGCCCACGAAACCGAAGGGCGCGTGGGAAAGCTCATCGGGGCGCATCCACCCGGCGCGCAACGCGCGTTCGAGCACCACGCCCGCCGCCGCGCGTTCGTCGATGGCTTGCTTGGTCTTGCTGGTGACGACCACCGCGCTGATGACCAGGGCGCCGAGCGTCGCCAGGGCGGCCGCTCGCGCCCAACGGGGCGTGGCGTTCGCGCGGTCGTGGAGCCCGGAATGGGCGACGACTCCGGCGACCGCGAAGAGCACCGCATCGATGAGGTAGTAGTCCCAGAGCTGCGCCTTCACGCTGGCCAGCCCGGCGGCCGCGAGCGCCGCGCCGGCGAAGCGGAACTCCAGCCGCGGGGCGGCGACCGCCCAGCCGAGCGCACCGAGCGCAACCAGCGCCCGGAGAAAGGGCGTCGCGCCGCCGTGGTCGAAAAGCGGGTGCTCGAACGAGAGCCCGCTCGCGTTCCCGACCAGCGGCAAGGTTCCCAGCAGGATCAATCCGACGATGACCCCCGCCCCCCGCTCCAGGCGCGTTCGCTGCCGCGTCAGGCGTTGCCCCGCGAGCCACAAGACGAGCCCTGCGATGCCCGTGCCCACGCCCATCACCCAGAATGCCGTCAATAGATGGCTGACGAGCAGGCTGAGCGTCACGGCACCCAGAATGTGGTCGGTGATCGCGCGCTGTGCCGTGGTGACGTGGGCGTACCGTGTCACGCCCCACCACCACGCCGCGCCGAGCGCCAGCACGACGAGTGCGGACGCGAAGCCTGGCCGGCCTTTTCGGCCAACGGCGCGGCCGGCGACCTCCAGCATTGGAAACACGAGCCAGACGATCGCGCTTTGGCGACTCCCCAGGGCCACCGCGAAGGCGATGAAGAAGCCGAGCCACGCGCGCCGGGCCGCGTACGCGATCGTCGCCAGGAGCGCCGGCAGGTAGATGACCATCGCCGTGAACTCCGCCTGCTTCCACAGCGCGGTCGGGAAAGTCAGGATCGCCAGCGCGATGCCGACAGCCAGCGGGGTGGATCGCGTGGCGTGCTGGACGAAGCGGGCGGCGAAGAAGCCCGATGCGACTGCCGCCGCGACCTGCAGGCCCTGCACGGCAAAGGTGAAACTGCCGGTCAGCCGGTATAGCGCGGCCGCCGCGCCGGTGAGTGACAGGGCCCAGGGTTCGAGGAACTCGTCGGTCCAGATCCGCCCGCGCTGGAGCGTTTCTACGATCGAGCGCAGGTACGCGAAGTCATCGTTGAGCGCGACCACCCCCTGCGGCAGGTACGCGAACAGGAACGCGCCGAACAATGCCGCCGTGCCCAGGCATGCCCAGGGCCAAGTGCGGGAATTCGGGGCGGCGATCATGCCGCCCGTTCAGCCAGACGCTTGGCTGCGGTCAAACGTAAACCCCGGCCATATCAGCATGAATCGTCCAACGCAGCGCGGAGCGCGACCGCGCTGCGCCGGTCGCCGCCCTGCCGGCTTAGCGGCCGCCTGCCTTGGCTGGCGCCACGGTCTTGGGCGCGGTTGCGCCCGTCGCCGTCGCCCCTTTTGCCGCGCCAGCGGCTTCGGCCGGCGTGTCCGCGGCGGCCGGCGTGATGATCTCCTTCAGCGCGTCGCGCAGCGCATGCAGCCGGCGTTCGTCCTCCACGGGGGCGTCGTTCACGTCCTCGATGTAGAAGGTGTCGATCGCCATGCCGCGCTCGGTGCCGATGCGGGCGAAGGTGATGTCGAAGCTGTGATCGGAGATCGTCTTCGCCAGGCGGAACAGCAGGCCGATCTGATCCCGCGCCTGCACCTCGACGATCGTCCGTTGCATCGAGAGCTCGTGGTAAACCTCCACGGTCGGAGGAAACGAGCTCTGCAGCGCGTCGTGGTTGGCGGCGGTGGAAAGGTAGCGGGTGGACGCCAGGCGCTTCGCCTGCGCAAGGATCTCCGGCAGGAGATCGCGGTTGGCCACCAGCGCCTCCTCGATCGTCTTGGCGAACTTCTCCTGGGCGACGGCGCTCTGCACCGGACCGCGGCCGGGCTCGACGACGTAGAATGTGTCGATCGCGATGTGGTCGGTGCGCGAGATGACCTTCGCGCCGAGAATGCTCAAACCGGCGACGCTGAACGCGCCCGCGAGTTTGTAGAAGAGGCCGGCGCGGTCCCAGGTGACGACGTTGACCACGGTCAGGGAGCGGTTGAGGTCGTCGTTCCACTCGATGATCGGACGCAGCGAACCGACCGAGTCCGCTGAGGTGATCGACTGCAGCAGGCGGTTCACCATCTGGATGTGCACCGCGATTTCGGCCGGGTCGGTCTGCACGAAGTACCGGTCGGGCAGCAGGCTGAAATGGGCGTTGATCTCGTCCGCGCTGATCCCGGGGATCTTCTTCGTGATGAGTTCCTGTTGGGTCATTTTCTTCTTCTCCTGCATCGAGGCGTCGACGGCCTGGCCGTGCTTCAGACGCTCGAACGTCGATCGGTAGAGGGTGGTGTGCAGCGTGTCCTTGTAGCTGTTCCACAGGTCGACGGAAGTCGCCCGGGCGTCACAGAACGTGTGCACGTAGAGGTGGCGGAGGTGTTCCGCGGTACCGACGAGGTCGGCGAAAGCAATGGCAGTCTGGGGGTCATCGACGTCCCGCTTCTGCCAGAATCGTGCCATCGCGAGATGATTTTTGATGACGAAAGCGATGAGTTCACGGTGCTCCGGCGCGACCCCGAGCCGCTCGAGAATGGGCAGGGAAATCCTGACGCCCGCGTCGGCATGGCCCCGGATGCCCTCGGCCTTGCCGATGTCGTGCAATAGGAGCGTCAGATAGAGCAGGGAGGCGTCCTCCGTCTCGTGCAGCGCAGCGCGATACTTCAGCGTGATCGGCTCGGCCTCGGTGTAGATGCGGTCGAGTTCGCGGATCGCGTTCAACGTGTGCACGTCGGCCGTGTACCGGTGATAGAACTCGTGCTGGACGAGGCACGTAAGCCCGTCGAACTCGGGAATGAACCGGGCGAGCACGCCGAGCTCGTGCATCTTCGAGACCACGGGAAACACGGCGCCGCGCTCCGACAGGATGGCGCGGAAGGAGAGGTTGGCGTCGGGCGAGTGGACGACCTCGCGGGTGAGCAGGGGCAGGGAGGAGCGGATGAGCTCGGCGAGGTGAAACTCGAGCGGGGCCTCGAGCTGCTGGCTGTGGCGGAACACCCGCAGCAGGCGGATGGGGTCCTCGCGGAAGACCTCGGGCTTTTCGGCGACCAGTTCGCGGCCGCGCAGGACGAACCCGTCGAGGCGCTTGGTCTTCTGGAAACGGGAGGCGAGGAGGGACTCGCGGAACGAGCGGCCGGCGGCGGCGTTGGCGTTGCGGCCGATGCTTAGCGCGAGCCGGTCCTCGACGAGCTTGGAAACGCGATAAATGGTCTGCGCGGACTTATAGTAGTCCTGCATGAAATGCTCCACGCGCACGAGCCGCTCGGCGTCGTTGTAGGCGAGCCGCTCCGCGAGCATCACCTGCTGGTCCAGACTCATCATGTCGGTCGCGCGGTTGGACATGAAGTGCAGCTCGTTGCGGACGCGGAGCAGGAAGTCGTACGCGCGGCGGAAGGCGGCGAGGTCGTCGACGCGAAGGTAGTTCTGCGCGGCGAGCTCGTTGATGGAGGTGATGTCGAGCTTCACCCGGGCCATCCACACGGCGTTCTGGTAATCGCGCAGGCCGCCGACGCCGTTCTTGATATCGGGCTCCTGGTTGAAAACCGTGTTGGCGAACTTGGCGCGGCGCGCGGCCTGGTCGTCGAGACGGGACTCGATGTAGCCCTTGGGATCCTCGCTGATGTAGTAGCTGCGGTACGCCTGAGAGAACGTGGCGTAAACCTTCTCGGAGCCGGCGATGAACCGCGCCTCGAGCAGCGCGGTCTTGGTCTGGATATCCTTCCGCGCCTCGGCGAACGCGTCGTCGATGGTGCGCGTCGAATGGCCGACCTTCAGGCCGCAATCCCAGAGGACGTAGAGGATCTCGTTGGTAAGGTGCTCCTGGAGCGGCTTCGCCTCCTCGACCGGGGTCTTGGTGGGAAACAGGAACATCACGTCGACGTCGCTCCACGGCGACAGCTCGCCGCGGCCGTAGCCGCCCAGCGCGACGAGGGCGACCGGGGTGGGGACGCTGTCCGGCAGCCGGGCGTAGGACTTGATCGCGTAGTTGAAGAGGCTGCGCAGGAGCTCGTCGATGGTCGCGGCGCGTTCGTGGCAGATCTGCAGCCCTGAGCCGCCGGCCTCGTGACGGCTGCGCAGCGCGGCCGTCTCGGTCTTGAGAAACTCCTTGCAGGCAGCGAGACGCGTGGCGACGGCGACGTCGCCGTCGAACCTCAGGTGTTCGCTGGCATGCTGGTGGATATCGGCGGACATGGGGGAACGCGCGAGTGAACGGTATTCCCCGCCCCGCGCAAACCACGAAATCGCCGGGGGGGGCGACTGGGGGTCCTGGCAGCCCAGGCCCCCAAATCTTTCTCGTTCTCTTTCTCTTTCTCGTTCTCTCAATCCGCCCCATCCGTCGTCGCGGCAACGGCCGCCGCCGCCGACCCGTGACCTCCGCTACCTGAAGCCCACGCGTCCCCCCCCCGGCCGCCCGCCGTCCCCCGCGTTCACCCGCTCCATCCTCCTTCTGTCTGCCCTGACTCGGTTCCTTGCCGCGCAGGAACGCCACCCGCTGGACCGCCCGCATACGACCTCCCGTGCACGACCCCAGGGCAGGAGGCTGCAATTATAATTCAGCGATCATCAGCGAGTAGCGATAATGTCCAGATACTCGTCGGAATAATGTCCAGATACTGGGGGATAATGTCCGGATTCTGGCGAGAGCGCCCACTGTCCCCCCCCCCGCGGTTCGTATGGCCGCGCCGGGCGGCGCAGTCGGTCTGAGAGAACGAGAAAGAGAAAGATTTTGGGGCGGCCCCCCGCCGTCTCCGCCCGCCCCTCCGCCCCGCTCACTTTCATTTTCACCCTCACTTTTTCTTCCCCTTTTCCGCCCTTGCTTCCCCGGGCGGCGGCCGGTTTTCTCCCGCGTTTAACTTTTCGCAAAGACCATGGCCGAGATCAGCAAGAGCTACGAACCGCGTGAGGTGGAAAAGAAATGGTACGCCGCTTGGCAGGCAGGCGGCCAGTTTGCCGGCCGCGTCGAGCCGGGCCGTGAGCCGTACTCGATCGTCATCCCGCCGCCGAATGTCACCGGCGTGCTCACCATGGGCCACGTCCTGAACAACACGTTGCAGGACATCCTTATCCGTCGCGCCCGCCTCGAAGGCAAATCCGCGCTCTGGATCCCCGGGACCGACCACGCCGGCATCGCCACGCAGACCGTCGTCGAGCGCGAACTGCGCAAGCAGAAGAAGACCCGTCACGATTTCGGCCGCGAGAAGTTCCTCGAGAAGGTCTGGGACTGGCGCGCCGAAAAGGGCGGCATCATCCTCGAGCAGCTCCGCCGGCTCGGCGCCTCCTGCGACTGGGATCGCACCCAGTTCACGATGGACCCGCACTACTCGAAGGCCGTCCTCTCGGTCTTCGTCGACCTCTTCCGCAAGGGCCACATCTACCGCGGCAAGCGCATGGTGAACTGGTGCCCCGTCTCGCTCACCGCGTTGAGCGACGAGGAGGTCATCATGAAGCCCGCCAACGGCGTCATGTACCGCGTGCGCTACGAGCGCGTCGACGCCCCCGGCACCTTCATCGAGGTCAAGACCACGCGCCCCGAGACCATTCCGGGCGACGTCGCCATCGCGGTGCACCCGTCTGATCCGCGTTACGCCGGCTGGGTGGGCAAGAAGGTCCGCCGCCCGATCGGGCCCGCCGCCGAGATTCCGATCATCGCCGATACCGCCGTCGATATGGAGTTCGGCACCGGCGCGCTGAAGATCACCCCGGCGCACGACAAGGCCGACTTCGAGGTCGGCGGCCGCCACGGGCTCGAGGCGATCGATGTCCTCCACGCCAACGGCGTGCTCAACGAACTCGCCGGGCCGGAACTCGCCGGACTCGAGCGTTTCGCCGGCCGCAAGAAGGCGGGCGAGTTGCTCAAGGCCTGCGGCGCCCTCGTCGCCGAGGAGCCCTACGCCAACAACGTCGGCTACTCCGAACGCGCCGACGTGCCGATCGAGCCGCGTCTCACCTGGCAGTGGTGGCTCCGCTACCCGCGCGTCGAGGAGGCCAAGGCCGCCGTGCGCGACGGCCACATCAAGTTTCACCCCGAGCGCTGGAGCAAGGTGTACCTCCACTGGCTCGAGAACATCCAGGACTGGTGCATCAGCCGCCAGCTCTGGTGGGGCCACCGCATCCCGGTTTGGTATCGAAAAGGCTTGGACAAGGAGTCGCTCACCGAGGCCGATCTCAAGGATCCGACCAAGGTGCACGTTTCCCTCGAAGGCCCCGCCGACCCGGAGAACTGGGTGCAGGAGGCCGACGTCCTCGACACCTGGGCGTCCTCCTGGCTCTGGCCGTTTGCCACCATGGGCTGGCCCGACCAGGCCGCAATGAAGCAGGCCGGTCTCGAGTACTTCTACCCGACGACCACCCTGGTCACCGGTCCCGACATCATCTTCTTCTGGGTCGCGCGCATGATCATGGCCGGCTTGGAGTACATGAATCCGGGCGAGCCGATCGAGCGCCGCATCCCGTTCAAGAACGTCTATTTCACCGGCATCATCCGCGACAACCAGGGCCGCAAGATGTCGAAGTCGCTCGGCAACTCGCCCGACCCTCTGACGCTGATCGACAAGTACGGCGCCGACGGCCTGCGCTTCGGCATCATCTCGATCGCGCCCCAGGGGCAGGACATCCGGTTCCAGGAGGACCGCATCGAGTCCGGCAAGAACTTCTGCAACAAGCTGTGGAACGCATGCCGGTTCCGGCAGATCAGCGGCGAGGCGGGCGACAACCGCACGCTCAACGCGATCCTCGCGCGGCTCGAGCCCGCGAAGTTCGACGCCGACGACCACGCGATCCTCGATCGCATGCTCTCCGCCACGCGTGAGGTGAACCGCTGCTTCGCCGAGTTCGAGTTCAGCGCGGCCGTCCAGACCCTGTACGGGTTTTTCTGGAATGACTTCTGCGACTGGTACGTCGAGGTTTCGAAGTCGAAGCTCCAGTCTCCGGATACGAAGGCCAACTGCCTCGCGATCCAGGACCTCGTGTTGCGCCAGACGCTCCTGCTGTTGCATCCGTTCATCCCGTTCATCACCGAAGAGCTCTGGCACCTGCTGGGCTACGGCGAGGAGGGCAAGTTCATCGAGGAGGCGCGGCTGGAGAATGCGTCCCAGGTGGCGACCAGCGCGCACGGCCGGGGTCTTGTCCTTGATCGCGCCGCCGTGGCCGCCGTCGAGAAGCTCAAGGCGTTCGTCTCCCAGGCGCGCGCCCTCAAGGCCGAGCATAATCTCGCGAGCCGCCGCGACGTGAAACTCATGGTCACCGCGGCCAACGCCGACTGGACGACCATCGAGGCGAATCTCGCGAGCCTCACCCGCATGGCCGGCGCCGCCGAGATCACGCGCCGCGCGGCCGTCGAGGGCGCTCCCGCCATCGTCACGCCGCTCGGCACGGTCTATCTCGACCTGGCGAGCACCGTCGACGTGGGCGCCGAAAAGCAGCGCCTCAAGAAGGAGCTCGACCAGATCACCAAACACATCGCCGGCACCGAGGCGCGGTTGGCCAACAAGGCCTTCACCGACAAGGCGCCCCCCGCCGTGATCGCCGGCGCCCAGAAGCAGCTCGCCGAACAGCAGGCCAAACGCACCGAACTCGAGCGCCTGCTCAAGGCGCTGGGCTGACCCGCCCGCAGGCGCCGACCGCGCCTGCGCCGGAGGCCAGATGGCAGATGTCGGAGGTCAGATGTCAGAGGCCGGGTGATCCGACCGATCGGACCGATCCGACTGATCGGACTGATCTGCCGGATCACGCCACTCGGCTGCTCCCCGGCGCGCCGCACCTGCTGTCAAAAATATCCAAGTTTCGGTCGAAGATTTCCATGCTCGGGGCTTGCCGCGTACTTCCGTAACCCCCTAGGTTCGCCGCCCACTTGCATGAAAAAAGCGCTCATCACTGGAATCACGGGTCAGGACGGATCGTACCTGGCTGAACTGTTGCTGGCCAAGGGCTACGAGGTTCATGGAGTCATCCGGCGTGCGTCCACGTTCAACACGGCCCGCATCGACCACCTTTACCGCGACCCGCACGTCAACGGCGTCCGGCTGTTCCTCCACTACGGCGACCTGGCGGACTCGGTCCAGATGGTGAAGCTGCTCTACGAGCTCCAGCCCGACGAGGTGTACAACCTCGGCGCCCAGTCGCACGTGCGCGTTTCCTTCGACATTCCGGAATACACCGGCGACGTCGACGGGCTCGGCGCCCAGCGCATCCTCGAGGCGATCCGCGAAGCCGGCCTCGTGAAGAAGGTCCGCTATTACCAGGCGTCCTCCTCGGAGATGTTCGGCAAGGTCCAGCAGGTGCCGCAGACGGAGACCACGCCGTTCTGGCCGCGCTCCCCGTACGGTTGCGCCAAGGTTTACGCGTACTGGCTGACCGTGAATTACCGTGAGAGCTACGCGCTGCATGCGTCGAACGGCATCCTCTTCAACCACGAGAGCCCGCGCCGCGGTGAGACGTTCGTCACCCGCAAGATCACGCGTGCCGCAACCCGCATCAAGGTCGGCCTCCAGGACTCGCTCTACCTCGGCAACCTTGATGCCCAGCGCGACTGGGGCTACGCCAAGGAGTACGTCGAGATGATGTGGCTGATGCTGCAGCAGGACAAACCGGACGACTACGTCGTGGCCACGAACGAGACGCACAGCGTGCGCGAGTTCTGCCAGGAGGCGTTCGGCCACCTCGGGCTCGATTGGGAGAAGTACGTGAAGTACGACAACCGCTACGAGCGCCCCGCCGAGGTCGAGTTGCTCATCGGCAACCCCGACAAGGCCCGTCGCCAGCTCGGCTGGGAGCCCAAGGTCCGTTTCAAGGAACTTGTGAAGCTCATGGTCGACCACGACTACGAACTCGCCCAGCACGAGGCACGGGTCGCCGCGCTCCCGCGCGACAACGCCACCGTGGGCGCCTGAGACGCAGCGCGATGAAACTCTTCATTGCTGGCCACAACGGGATGGTCGGTTCGGCGCTCGTGCGCCGCTTCCAGCAGGAGCCGGGCGTCACGCTCCTCCTGCGCCGCCACCGCGAGCTCGACCTGCTGAACCAGGCCGCCGTCGAGGCGTTTTACGCCGCCGAGAAACCCGATGTGGCGATCATCGCCGCGGCGAAGGTCGGCGGCATCCACGCCAACGCGACCTATCCGGCCGAGTTCCTCTACGAGAACCTCGCCATCGCGGCCAACACCGTGCACGGCGCCTACCGGCAAGGCGTGAAGCGCCTGCTGTTCCTCGGCAGCTCCTGCATCTATCCGAAGCTCGCTCCGCAGCCGATCCAGGAGACCGCCCTGCTCACCAGCGCGCTCGAGCCGACCAACGAGGCGTACGCGATCGCGAAGATCGCCGGCCTCAAGCTCTGCCAGTTCTACCGGCAGCAGCACGGCGTCCTGTTTCACTCGGCGATGCCGACCAACCTGTATGGGCCGGGTGACAACTACCACCCGCAGAATTCGCATGTGCTGCCGGCGCTCATCCGCCGCTTCCACGAGGCGAAGCTGGCGCACCAGCCCGAAGTTCTGGCCTGGGGCACCGGTTCGCCGATGCGCGAGTTCCTGCACGTCGACGACCTCGCCGACGCCTGCGCCTTTCTGCTCCGCGCGGACAACCCGCCGGACTGGATCAACGTGGGCACCGGGACCGACGTGACCATCCGCGAGCTGACCGAGCTCGTGGCCGAGGTGGTCGATTACCGCGGCCGGATCGTCTGGGATCCCAGCAAACCTGACGGCACGCCCCGCAAGCTCCTCGACGTGTCGCGGCTGGCCAAGCTCGGCTGGCGCGCCCGCATCGGCCTGCGCGAGGGCGTCGCCGCCACCTACCAGAGCTTCCTCGCGGAGCAAAAGCAGGGCGCGCTGCGGGTCTGAGCATCACGTTGCGCCAGCCGGGGTAACGTCCGGCCGGCGCCCGGGGCGGGAGAGGGCGGCGGGGCGGCTTCCGAAGCGGAATTCACCCTCAAGCCGGGCCGTTTTCGGGTCGTTTAACAGGGTAATATGCCCGCACCTGCTCAGCGCGCCGCGGAGGCTGCGCCTATTTCTCCAGCCGGAACCGCTGGCGATGGCACCCCTGTGTCCGCGCCGGCCTCTGCCAACCCAGGCGACGCGGCCCTGCCGGTCGTGGGCGCCGTGTGGCGGGAAAAGTACGCCATCGTGGAAGCGCTCGCGGCTGCCCCGGGCAGCCAGAGCTGGAAGGCGACGTGCGTGGACGGCGGCCAGCCGGTCGTGCTGCGCGCGTTCAAGCCGGCCGAGCCGGAGATTCGCGCCCAGGTGTGGTCCAAACTCGGCGGCATCGATTCGCCGCACGTGCAGCATCCGCGCGATGCCCAGCGCGCCGGCGAGTGGCGCATCGAAGTGGCCGACGCCCCGCGCGGCCTGCCGATCCCGGCGTGGCGCGCCGCCCGTCCGGCGGTCGACGCCGACACCGTCAAGGCGATCGTCGTGCAGCTCACCGAGGCGCTTGCGGCGATGCATGCGTTTGAACTCGTCCACCTCGGGCTGAGCCCCGCGGCGGTCCATGTCTTCGAGCACGATGGCAACGTGGAGTGCATGATCGCCGGGCTCGACAACCTGACCACGTTCGACCGCAAGGAGTCGGTACCCGCGCCGGCCAACCCGCTGTATGCCCCGCCGGAGACGCTTGGCCTCAACCTGCACGTGCCCGGCCCCGGGCTGTGCGCGTGGGACTGGTGGTCGCTTGGCCGCGTGGTGCAGGAAATCGTCCTCGGCCATCACATCGTCCAGGACCTGCCCGATCTCGTGAAGGATTCGCGCGCCGGTGATCCGCTCGCGCGCGCCGAGACGCTGTTGCACGAAGCCGAGGCCAAGGGCCCGCGTGCCGGCGCCGTGGAGAAGATGGCCGGACTTGATCCGCAATTGCAGGTGCTCCTGCGCGGACTGCTGACGAGTGCCAAGGATGCGCGCTGGACGGGCGACAATGTCGACCGCTGGGTGCGCGGGCAGTCGGTGAAGGAGTTTTACGACACGCCGCGCGCCGAGACCCACTTCCGCTGGCGGGGCCGCCCCTGCACCGTGCCCGAGATCGCGGCGATCCTGCAGTCCGCGGAGCATTGGGCGGAGAATTCCGTGCAGCTCTTTGAGGCCACCACGCCCGGCACGCTCGCACATTTCCTGCGCTGGTCCACGACGCAGTCGCTCGCGCACGAGAGCCTGATCTCCTCGCTCGAGCTCGGGGACTCGCTGCCGCTGAAGCTCTCCTCGCCGGCGGCGCGCCGCGAGGCCGTCACGATGGTTGCGCTCGTGGTGCTTTCCGCGGGGAAGCTCATCTGGCGGGGTCGTCCCTTCGAGCCGGCCACGGTGCCGGCGATGCTCACGGAGCTCGGCGAGGCCGACGGGCTCATGGTGCTGCGCGCGCTCACCACACGCTCAATCGCGCTGCAGATCGAGCGCATCGACCAGGCGGCCGGCCGCCTGCTGGCGGAACTCGGCCGCGTGACCGCCGACGTGGAGTCCGCGTGCCGGCGTCACGGCTGGCTGGCGCAGAACGACGTCGCGGCGAACGCCCGGCTGTTCCGGCTCGCACTCGAGCCGCTGCCGAACCTGAAGGCGACGCGCGACGAGCTGGCGAAGACGTTCGCGGGCTCGGATCACGCGGCGGTCGAAAAGCTGTTCAAGCTGCCGAACCCCGGCCGTGCGGAACTCGTGTTGCTCGCGTGGGGCGCATCGATTCCCGAGGTCCTGAAGTTCTACACCCACGAAGAGGCGGCGCGCCGGCGGGCAAAGCAGCTGCGGGACCGCGGCGTGGAGCTCACGCAGGCGCTCGCGTGGCTGCAGTTTGAGCGCGCGCTGCAGACCGGACGCATTGTCTTTGGCGGGTGGGGTTGGTTCCTGCTCGCGTGGCTGCTGCTGGGCGTGGTGGCCGCGGTGCTCTGGCCCGGCGTCATGGGTGTCGCCCTCGCGTTCGTGCCGCTGGTCGCCGCGCTCGCGTTGCGCTTTGCCGGCACGCCGCAGATCCGGCGCTCGCTGCAGGCCACGATCGCCGGCGCCCATTGGAGCTGGCGCGATGGCCCGAAGCGCTGCCGCCGTGAGCTGCGGGTGGCGGGTTCAGGCAAGAGCGGTGACGAACTCGAGACGGAGTTGGCCAAGGTGAAGGACGAGCTCAAGGCGCTGGCTGACGTGAAGCCCACGCCCGAGCCGTTGCCGGCGTTGCCGAGTTTCCGCCGCGTGCAGATCGTCGGCGTCGTCGCCTGGGTGCTGTTCGTGGCCGGCCTCGGTGGCGCGGGTTGGCGCTATCAGGCGCATCGCCCGACGCTGAAGGAGATCAAGGCTGCTTGGGCGCCCGTGCCGGCGAAGCCGGAAGCGAAGCCCGTCGTGGCCGCTGGCGCGAAGGAGGAGGAGAAGGAGACCAAGATTTCCTGGCCGTACCGCAACACTGGCGACACGACCGAAGTGCCGGTCCGTGCGACGCAGTCGGCGACCTCTGCGCAGGTGGAGTTTGCCGTGAGCCGTGGCCGCGACATCGTCGCGCCGTATCGTCCGGATACCATCAACACGCTGGTCGTCCTGCCCGTGCCGGACGGCGACAACATCAGCGTGATGCTCTTCGATGGAAAGCGCGGCGAGCTGGCGAACCAGAACGTCTTCCGCCTCGAGTTCCGCCCGCTCCCCCGCACCTGGGTCGAGGTGAACGGCAGGAAGGGTGTTTATCTGGATCACTAGTCCTCCAAGAAAGCGTTCTCGTTCTCCAACCCCGTCCGTCAGCCGGCCGGGTCGGTTCGGCAGGCTCTTTCTCTTACTCTTACTCTTCCTCTTACTCTCCCAAACTCCGTCTCCGTCCGCCCGTCCGCTCCTCCATCGCCTCTGCGCCATGGCCCTCGCGTACGCTCTGCGAACCGCGGGTTGAGAGAACGAGATCGATTCCGAGAGAACGAGAACGTCCTTCGGAGTGAAAGTGAGCGTGAAGGTGAAAGTGAAGGTGGCGAGCCGCTGAGTGGCACGCCCCTCAATCCCTCAATCCCTCAATCCCTCAATCCCTCAATCCCTCAATCCCTCAATCCCTCAATCCCTCAATCCCTCGATCCTTCCGGGCAGGACACGAAGGCCACAGAGATCGGAGGAGGGGCACGGAGCGAATCCCCGGCCGGTTTTCCTCCGTGTCCTCCTCCGGTCTCCGTGTGCTCTGTGACGAGAACGATTCGCCCCGTCGGCGCTGGCGGGAGCGGGTAGGGTGCCGCGCTCCTATGGGGGCCACGGCGTACCGTTGATTTCTGCCTCGAACTCGGCGGGGTTGTCGCCGAAGTTGCTGTCGCCTGCACCCGATGAGCAACGACACGCCTGAAGAACTTCCCGATGACAGCGGTGGTCCGCGCCAGTCGTTCTGGTCGCACCTGGAGGAACTGCGGAAGGCGATCGTCCGGTCGCTGATCGCCATCGGGATCGCGGTCGTGCTGTGCATGGTCTTCACGCACAAGATCGTCGGTGTGCTCGAGCAGCCGCTGCGGCGGATCGACATCTTTCAGAAGCCGGAGCCGACGGTCACACTGCACATCGGCACGACGAAGCTTGGGCCGTACAAGGTGACGCGGGAGCAGTTTGCGGGATTGCCGGGCGGCGATGCGCCGCAGGTGGAGTACGAACTGGGCACGGCCGTCATCGGCGACCAGCAGGTGGCGACGTTGAAGACGCTCCCGCCGCGAACGGATCCGTCGGCCGGCCCGCTGCAGGTGCGGCTGCACAATTTCAGTCCGGCGGAGGGCTTCATCCTGGCGTTCCGGGTGGCGCTGTACGCGGCGCTAATCATTTCGTCGCCCTTCTGGATCTACTTCATGGCAAGTTTCATCCTGCCGGCGCTGCACCGGCGGGAGCGGCAGGCGCTCCTGCCGTGGGTGGGCTGGAGCTTCCTCCTGTTCATCCTGGGCGTGCTGTCGACGTACTACCTGCTCCTGCCGATCGCGCTGCGGGCGTCCGTGGCGTACTCGAACTTGCTCGGCTTTGAGGGCCTGGACTGGCGGGCGAACGAGTACATCAGCTTCGTCACACATTTCATCTTTGGCATGGGCCTCGGCTTCCAGCTCCCGGTGGTGGTGCTGTTCCTGGTGAAGCTCGGGATCCTGACGCACACGCAGCTGGCGAAGTACCGCCGCCACGTGATCGTGCTCTCCTTCATCCTCGGCGCGCTCCTGACGACCCCCGAAGTGATCACGCAGGTGGCGATGGCCGTGCCGCTGTACCTCCTTTACGAGATCTGCATCTGGATCGCCTGGTACTGGGAACGTAAGCGCAAGAAGCAGGAAGCCGCGCAGCTGATCGAATAAGCGTATGCCTCCCCGCCGCCGTACTCCTTTCCCCGCCGGCGGGCGCTATAGGTGGTTTTGTATAACGGATGACCCATAAGACGTATCATACGTTCATCGCGACCATCATGCTGCTCGTCCCATATGGTTGGGGACTGCCCAAGAATCTCGTGTTCGTTTCGATCTGCTCTGCAGCGGTGTTTGCTGTCGTTCGTTATTGGCTACTGCGGAAGTTTGATCGTGCACGGTTGCGCACCTCGCGTTGGCGGGCGGAGCCTGTGGCATATCTCTCGGCGGCTACTGCCTTGTTGATCGGGCACGCTGCCTTCATCCAGGCGATGAGTGAGTAATGACACCTGATCATGGTCACGTTTCTCAAAGCGCGATCCGGTTCGACCGCCCGCAGTGGTAGCAGGCTTTGGAGGACCTGAATGAAAGCCAATACCGCAGCACTTCTCTTGGTTGCTTCGGTTGTAGTGGCAGCACTCGTGCTTTATCGCCTCTTCAACCTTTGCACCTACTATTTTTGGCTAGCGAATCAGCGGATCGAAGGGCGCGAAGGTTACGAGCGCATCCTTTATGTCTCTCTAGCCACATTCGTTTTGGTTTTTGCCCTCGAATGCGTCGTGTTTTGGAAGCTTCTCAAGAAGGCCAATCGAGACAGGGAAGATTAGCCGCTCGCGCGCACACGGCCGGGAGGGGCTGATCGGGCTGCCAGGGACCGTGGCTCGTTGGTGCGGCACGCAACACGCGCCCCGCTGTTCAGGCTAGAGGGCAACGACGCCAAGGATGAGGTCCCCGGCGCTGAGGAGAGCCAAGGGGGACAGGAGAGCTAAGGGGGACAGGAGAGCTAAGGGGGACAGACACGCAAATGGATTGACTGAAAGGTAAAAAAACAATTGTCGGTAGCGCATGCGGCGCGCACGGATCAAAGTGAACTCGGAGCGGGAGCCGGGCGTGTACCACCTGATCAGCCGGACGGTGAACGGGGAGTGGATGTTTGGCACGACCGCCAAGGAGATCCTGCGGCGGCAGATGTGGCAGGTGGCAGACTTCGCCGGGGTTGAGATCCTCACCTACGCCATCATGTCGAATCACTTCCATCTGCTGGTGCGGGTGCCGCAGCGACCGGAGCTCTCGGACGCGGAACTGCTCCGGCGCTACGCGGTGCTTTATCCGAAACCGACCAAGCACCAAGTTGCGCGGCTGGAGGTGATCCGGGCCGGGCTGGCGGCGAACACCCCCGCCGCGGAGGCGTGGCGCGAGCGGCAGCGGGCGTTGATGTACGATGTATCTCAGTACATGAAGCTGCTGAAGGAGCGTTTCTCGATCTGGTACAACGCCCGACATCGGCGGTTTGGACCCGTGTGGGCGGATCGGTTCAAGAGTCAGTTGCTCGAGGGCAAAGAGCGGGTCGTCCAGACGGTGGCGGCGTATATCGATCTCAACTGCGTCCGCGCCGGAATCTCGAAGGATCCGAAGGACTACCGGTTCTGCGGGTATGCCGAGGCGGTGAGTGGTCATGTCCCCGCGCGCCAAGGCCTGCAGTCGGTGGTGGGTGGAAACTGGGAGCAGGCGCAGTGCAGTTATCGGCTGCTGCTGTTCACGAGCGGCGGCGCGCCGCGCGAGGGGAAGGCCTCGCTCCCCGCCGAGCAGGTACGGGCCGCGGTGGAGGCCGGAGGAAAACTGAGCCTGCCCGATGTGCTCCGCTGCCGGATCCGGTATTTCAGCGAGGGAGTGGTCCTGGGTGGGCGGGAATTCGTCGACGGGCACGTCGCGGCGTACCGGACGAAGCACAGCCTGACCCACCGCGTGAAGCGTCACGACCTGCCGGACCCCGGCTGGGGTGAAATCGCCGGCTTGCGACCGCTTCGCGGAGCCTTGTTGAGCTGACCGAACTTGTGGCGAGTGTGGCGGGGTGCTGCGTATCGGCGGGGCGGCCCCTTGATGCGCGGCTTGGGCCCGACGTTGGGCCAGCGGCGCCGACCAAAGCGCGACGAGCGCCGAACATACCGGCTGATGTGTGTGCGCTTCGAACATGTCCGTCCCCTCTAGCACCCCCGTCCCCTCTAGCACCCTCTAGCGCTCTAGCGTCGAACAGAACATGTCCGTCCCCTCTACTAGTCTCTGTGCGACCTGAACGCCGCGCTCAGCCGCAATCAGGGCAAACGGGCATGGCGTGGGACAAAGCCAAAGCCGCGCTTGGCGTGGGTTAGCGGCCGCGATTTGGCCCTTTGCCGGCGGCTCCGCGACTCGTTCCTTTTGCGCCTTTTGCGCGTCTTTGCGGTCCAACCTCGGCTCGGTCTTCTGCCCGGGTTTTGCGGCGTAACTCCGCGCCTTGGGCGCGTTTGCGCCCACTGTCGCCGGCTCACCGGGTTTTCGGCCTTGCCTAGTGGCGCGGCGTTTGCGGCCATGACCAGCTCTCCTATTTGACCATGCTCTCCCCCGAGACCTTCAGCCACATCGAGAACATCAAGAAGCGCGCCGGCCATCTATGGAGGTTTCTTTGACGTCGATCAGAAGACCCGCGAGATCGAGGCGATGGACGCCGAGATGGGCTCGCCGACTTTCTGGGACAGCAACGATCGCGCGCAGAAGCACATCGCCAAACTGAATGGCCTCAAGAAGGCCGTCCTCCCGGTCGTCGCCTTCCAGAAGAAGGTCGATGACGTCGGTGTGATGATCGAACTCATCGAGGCCGCCTCCGCCGGCGAGAAGGAGATGTACGAGCACGAACTCGAGGGCCAGGTCACCGCCCTCGTCGCCGAACTCGACCAGCTCGAGATCGCGTCCTTCCTCACCGGCCAGTTCGACCGCAACAACGCCATCTTCTCCATCCAGTCCGGCGCCGGCGGCACCGAGTCCAACGACTGGGCCGACATGCTCTTCCGCATGTACAACCGCTGGGCCGAGCGCCGCGGCTACGAGGTCGAGGTGCAGGACGTCCAGGTCGGCGACCAGGCCGGCATCACCAAGGCCACGCTCCTCATCAAGGGCGAGAACGCCTACGGTTACGCCAAGGCCGAGCGCGGCGTCCACCGCCTCGTCCGCATCAGCCCGTTCGACGCCAACAAGCGCCGGCATACCTCCTTCTGCGCGGTCGACGTGATCGCGGAGATCAACGAGGAGATCAACATCGAGGTCCCCGACAGCGACATCCGCGTCGACGTCTATCGCTCCTCCGGCAAGGGCGGCCAGGGCGTCAACACCACCGACTCCGCCGTCCGCATCACGCACCTCCCGACCGGCATCGTCGTGGTCTGCCAAAACGAGCGTTCGCAGATCAAGAACCGCGCCAGCGCGATGAACGTCCTCAAGGCCCGCCTGTATGAAAAGAAGCAGGACGAGCAGCGCGCCGAGATGGACAAGTTCTACGGCGAGAAGGGCGAAATCGGATGGGGCAGCCAGATCCGCAGCTACGTGCTGCAGCCCTACCAGATGGTGAAGGACCTGCGCACCGGCATCAGCACGAGCGACACCCAGGGCGTGCTCGACGGCGACCTCGACCGCTTCGTCAACGCCTGGCTCCGCGCCGGGTGTCCGCGGCACCGGAACAAAGAGATTCAGATGGAGGAGTAACGTCCGCCCGCACCGGACGCGTTGCCCTCGATGGGCGCGCGTCCACGCGCCCGGTCGCTACCCCTCGGCCGCTTCCCCGCTCGGCCCGGCCGCCCGGCGTCTTCGTTTGGCGCGTTCTCTCGCCATTCGCCCCCGGCGCGCCGCTGCAGCGCCCGGGCGCGACGTAACTCGCAGTTGCGTTTGAGGTTCTACCTCCAATGTTCGGGCCAGTCATGAGCACCGGCCTCACCTACGAGCAGATCCACTCCGCGCTGGCGGACCAGCCGCTGTTCGAGGCGAAGTCCTGGCAGCTCTCGCCCGACGCCTGGCCGCTCACGCCGGAGCAGGTGACGCAGCTCGAGGCCATCGGCGCGGCGTGTCTCGAGTTTCACCAGGCGCTGGAGACGCTCTATCTCCGTTCCGTCGCCGGCAAGAACCTCCTGCGCAACAAGCCCCTGCTCGCGCCCTGGGTCGCGGACTACCTCGACCGCGGCAAACCCGCCGCGCTGGTCGCCCACGCCCGCGATCCCCGCAACCGTGGCGCGTTTCCGCCGGTTCTCCGGCCCGACCTGCTGCTCACCGACGACGGCTTTGTCCTGACCGAGCTCGACTCGGTCCCGGGCGGCATCGGGCTGACGGCGTTTCTCAACCGGCTCTACGCGGGGGATCGCTCGGCAACCTCGTCGGCGACGCCCGCTTCGTCCGCCTCCGCCGCGACACCGGGCGATGCTGACGCCGGCCGGATCCTTGGTGCCGATGACGGGATGATCCGCCATTTCTACGCGGCGCTGGCGGCGCTCGCGCCGGCGGCGACGAACCCGCTGATCGCGCTCGTGGTGAGCGACGAGGCGGCGACCTACCGGCCCGAGATGCAGTGGCTCGCGCACCAGCTCCAGCTCGAGGGCAAGCGCGTCTTCTGCCTGCGGCCGGAGGACATTTTCCCGCTGGAGAACGCGCTGTTCTTCGATGCCGACGGCAACCCCGAGAAGATCGACGTCCTGTACCGGTTCTTCGAGCTCTTCGACCTCGAGAACATCCGCACGCAGAAGTTCATCTTCGAGGCGTGGGCGGCGGGCGAGGTGCAGATCGCGCCGCCGATGCGGCACTTCCAGGAGGAGAAGCTCGCGCTCGCGCTCTTCCACCACCACCTCCTGCAGGACTACTGGCACGAGGCGCTCAGCGGCCGCGCGCACAAGCTCCTGCGCGGGCTTATCCCGGCCTCGTGGATCATGGACCCGACGCCGATCCCTCCGGGCGCGGTGCTCGACGGCCCGCGCGCCGCCGGCCGGCCGCTGACCGACTGGCGCGACCTGGCCCACGCGTCGCAGAAGGAGCGCGACCTCATCATCAAGATCAGCGGCTACCACGAGACCGCGTGGGGCGCGCGCAGCGTGGTGCTCGGCAGCGACTGCTCTCGCGAGGAGTGGCAGGAGGGCATCAACCGTGCGCTGGGCGCGGCTGCGACCAACTTGCACGTGCTGCAGGCGTACCGGAAGCCGCGGCGGACCGAGCACCCGGTTTATGAAGACCCGGTGAATGCGGGTGCGCCGGCGATCGCCACCACCAAGGCCGGCCGGCTCCGGCTGTGTCCGTATTACTTTACTGTGGACGGACAAGCGCGGCTCTCCGGCGCGCTCGCGACGTTCTGTCCGCCGGACAAGAAGATCATCCACGGCATGCAAGACGCCGCCTTGCTTCCCTGTACGGTTTTGGCCTTAAAAGAGGCCCGTGCGTAATCCCGAAGCGGCCACCCGAAAATTCCCGATCTGGAAGCAGCGCCTGCTTATCGCCGCGCTGTTGCTTGGGCTGGCGGCGCCATCGATCCGGGCGCAGCAGGTGGACCTGGAAACGGTGCGGTCGCGGGCGGAGCGGGGCGACGCGGAGGCGTTGAATGCGCTGGGCAGTGCGTACGCGAACGGCCAGGGCGTGCCGCAGGACTACCGGGAGGCGATCCGCCTCTATCAGCAGGCGGCGGACCGCGGGCTGGCGACGGCGAGTTTCAACCTGGGGATGCTCACGGAGCTCGGCCGCGGCGTGAACGCCAACCCGGCAGCGGCGTTCGGGCACTACCTCAAGGCCGCGCAGCAGGGTTTCGCGCCCGCGCAGTTCAACGTCGGCAACATGTACGCCAACGGGACCGGCGTGAAACAGGACTTCTTCGAGGCGGCGCTGTGGTTCCGCCAGGCCGCCAACCGCGGCGTCCCGGAGGCGCAGTACAACCTCGCGCTCGCGTACGAACTCGGCCGCGGGCTGACCAAGGACGAGACCGCCGCGCGACGCTGGTACAACGACGCGGCGGACCAGGGCTACGACCGCGCCCGCTACAATCTGGCGCTGATGATGGAGGAAGGCCGCGGCGGGCCCGCAGATCCGACCGCTGCCGCCGAACTGTACCGCGCCGCCGGCGCGCACAACTTTGCCCCCGCGCAGAACAACCTCGGCATCCTCCTGGCCGAAGGCCGCGGCGTGATGCAGAACCTGCTCGAGGCCCACGCCTGGCTGTCGCTCGCCGTCGAGAACGGCGCGAAGCCGACCGGCCGCGACATCGTGGCCCAGCAGCTCACGCCCGCGCAGGCCACCCAGGCCCAGGTGGTGCTCGACACCCTCCGCGCGCGCCTTGCCACCGATGCCAAGGCCGCTGCGCCTGCGGTCGCCGCCAACGCATCCGCGGGTGCTCCGCCGGCCGCCGCGCCGGCAACGCCCGCGCCCGAGCTGGCGGCGGTCAACGCGGAGCTTGCGACCCTCAAGGCGGAGCTCGAGGCGTTGCGCGCGCAGAACACGAAGCTTTCCGACACCGCCCGCGATCTCGCGAAGGAGAAGGCCGATCTGGAGCAGCGCCTGCAGGCCGCGGCCGCGGCGGATGCCAAGGCCCGCGAAGAGGCCGCCGGCCGCGAGCGTCTCGCCGCCGATCTCGCCACCGCGCGGACCGCCCTGGCGGAGGCCCAGGCGACCGCCACCCAGCTTTCCAAGGAGAACGAGCGCCTGCGGACTGTCGCCCAGCCCTCGCCGGCGCAGTCCAACGCCGCCGCCCTTCGCGCTCAGGTCGACGAGCTCACGCAGCAGCGGCAGGCAGCCGAGCAGCGCGCGACCGAACTCGCGGCCCAGTTGGCGGCTGCGCGTCAGACCGCCGCGCCCGCGGCGGCCGACGCCAAGCCCGAGACCACGAACTTGACCGTCGCGCAGCTTGCCGAGGCCGACCCGCGCATCGCAAAGCTGCTTACGGAGAACGCGCGGCTGAACGACGAGGTGAAGTCCTCGACGATCCGCCTGACGCAGATGAACCGGCAGTTGCGCGCGCTCGAGGAGAAGTCCGGCGGCGCCAACGCCGCCGCTGCGAATGTCGCCGCTCCCGCCGCGCCGGCGGCGGATTCCGCCCAACTCGCCGCGTTGAACCAGCAGCTCACGGCCCTCCGGGCCGCGAACGAGAAGCTGGCGGAAGAGAACAAGCAGTTGCAGGCCCAGGCGGGCACCGGCGCCGAACTCGCCACGCTGCGCGTGCAGAACGCCCGCCTCCGGGATGAATTGGCTGGGGCCGCCGGTATCCAGGATCGCGTGACGCGCGCCGAGGCGGCGCTTGCCCTGGCGGAGAAGCAGCGCGAGACGCTCGCGGCCGAGAAGAGCGCGCTGGAACGGCAGCTCGCGGAGGCGGCGGCCAAGCGCGCCGACACGGAGCCGACCGATGAATTGCGCCGCCAGTTGGGCGACACCGCCGCCGAGCTTGGCACCGCCAAGCGCGCCCTCGCCGATCTGCAACCGCAGCTCGAGGCCGCCAAGGCCGCCCTGGAACAGGAGCGCGCCGACAAGGCCCGGATCAGCGCCGCGTTGAGCGAGGCGTCCGCCTCCGGCGCCGCCGCGCTGAAGCAGGCCGTCGCCGGGGCCGGGCAGGAACTTGAAGCCGCGCGGGCCGAGCGCGACCGCGCGGTGCGACAGCTGGCCGACGTGGAGCGCGCCGCGCGGGAGAAGCCTGCCGTCGATCCCGAGCTCGCGGCCCGGCTCGCCGCCGCCGAGAAGTCAGCGCAGGAGCAGCGCGCCTTTGTCGAGAGACTGGAGCAGACGAATGCCCAGTTGAACGAGCGCCTCGCCGGCCTGGCCGCGGAGCGCGACCGGCTTGCCGAGACCGCGCGCAAGCTCACGGAAATCCAGGCGGAGCTGACGCAGAGTCAGACGCAGCTCACGCAGAGCAAGGAGGCGCTCGCTGCCACGACGCGGGAACGCGATGCGGCGACGGCGGAAAAGCAGGCCGCGCAGACGCAGCTCGAGGAGCTGTCCAAACGCCAGGGCGATCGCGAGGGCTTCACGCAGCAGCTCGAGCAGACGAACAAGCAGCTTAACGAACAGGTGGCCGGGTTGCGCGCCGAGCGCGACCGGCTGGCGCAGACTGCGCAATCCGCTCAGGCGAGTGCGAACGAAGGGCGGACGCAGCTGGAGGGACTGACCGCGAAGCTGCAGGCGGCCGAGGCGGCGAACCGGGAGCTCACCGCGACGGCGGACAAATTGAAGCAGGGGCGGGCGGACGCGACGCGTCAGCAGGAGGCGCTCGCCGAGGCCACGAAGCAGCGGGACCAACTCGCCAACGAAAAGGCCGCCGCGCAGCAGGACGTCGCGCAGGAGCGGACGCGCGCGGAGAAACTGGCGGCCGACCTCGACGCGGCGAACCGCGCCAACACCGACCTCACCGGCACGGTCGCCTCGCTGCGCAAGGAACTCGACGGCGCCAAGCAGGGTGGGGCGGCGGCGATCGCGGTGCAGACCGCGGCGGCCAAGGCCGCCCAGGCCACGCTGGCGGCGCTGCAGGTGGAGGCGTCCGACGCCGGCAAGGCCCGCGACGCACTCGTCCGCGACAAGGCGACACTCGAGACGGAGCTCAAGCAGCAGCGCGACGCGCTGGCGCAGGCGCAGCAGGCCCGTACGGCGCTCGAGTCCGAAAAGACGGCGTTGGAGGCGGAACTTTCGAAACGCGAGCAGGCCCTGGCCGAAGCGGGCAAGGCGGGCGAAGCCCTCACCGCGGAGAAGACGGCCCAGCAACAGTCGCTCGCGCGTGAACAGCAGGCCCGCGAGGCGCTGGAGCAGACGAAGGCCGAGCTGACCCGACAGCTGGCCGACGTCACCGCCGAGCGCGACCGGCTCACGGCGGCGCAGCAGGACGCCGCGCAGGAGCGGACGCGCGCGGAGAAGCTGGCGGCCGACCTCGACGCGGCGAACCGCGCCAACGCCGATCTTTCCGGCACGGTCGCGTCGCTGCGCAAGGAACTCGATGGCGCCAAGCAGGGTGGGGCGGCGGCGATCGCGGTGCAGACCGCGGCGGCCAAGGCCGCCCAGGCCACGCTCGCGGCGCTGCAGGTGGAGGCGTCCGACGCCGGCAAGGCCCGCGACGCACTCGTCCGCGACAAGGCGACACTCGAGACGGAACTCAAGCAGCAGCGCGACGCGCTGGCGCAGGCGCAGCAGGCCCGTACGGCGCTCGAGTCCGAAAAGACGGCATTGCAGGAAGAACTTTCAAAGCGCGAACAGGCGCTCGCCGAAGCAGGCAAGACAGCCGATGCGCTGACGATAGAGAAGACGGCGCTTCGGCAGGAACTCGCGAAACGCGAACAGGCGTTGGCGGAGACGGGCAAGACCGCCGAGTCGCTCGGCGCGGAGAAGACGACCTTGCAGCAGGAGCTGACGCAGCGGACGCAGGCGCTGGCCGAGGCGCGCAAGAGTGCGGAGGATGCTGCCGCCGAACGCGCCAGCCTCCAGCGCGCGTTGCAGCAGCGCGAGCAGACCCTCGCGCAGGAGCAACAGGCGCGGGCGCAGGCCCAGCAGGCGCGCGAGACGCTCGAGCGCGAGCGGACGAACCTGGCGAAGCAGCTGGCCGACGCCGAAGCCGAGCGCGACCGGCTCACCGGCGTGCAGCAGGACGCCCTGCGCGCGCGGCAGTCGGTGGAGAAACTCACCGCTCAGCTCGAGGCGGCGAGCAGTACGATTGCGGAGCTGACGGCGACCAACGACAGCCTGCAGAAGGACCTCGAAGTTTCGAAGCAGGGCACGGCGGCGGCGCTCGCGGCCCAGGCGGCGGCGATCAAGGCGGCGCCGACCGACGCCATGAAGCTGGAGATGCAGACGCTCCAGGAGCACGTGCGTTCGTTGGAGTCGCAGCTCGACGCCGAGCGCAAGAGTTCCGCGCAGGAGCTCGCGACCTTCGCCGCGCAACTGCAGGGCGCGCGCGAGTCGAACCGGGCGCTGTCCGATGCCAACCGCGCGCTGATGCAGGTGAAGGCGGCGGAGGATTCGAATGTGAAGGCGGCGACGGACGACCTTCGGGCGCAGCTGACCGCAGCGCAGACCGAGTTGGAGCGGACCCGCGGCGCGCAGGCGAATCTCAACACCGCGCTCGAGACCCGCACCCGCGAACTCGAGCAGGCCCGTGAGGCGCTGAAGGCGCCGACGCAGGAACGCGACACGCTGCGCACGCAGGTGGAGCAGCTCTTCACGCGGCTCAACACGGCGGACCAGCAGCTCGCGGAACTGCGCCAGTCGGTGATCGCCGCCCAGGGCGAGACCGAGAAGGTGCGGACCGAGTACGCCGCGATGCAGGCAAAGTACGCCGACGCCGCCAAGGCGACCCAGCAGCAGGCCACCACCGTGGGCGAGCTGATGGAGGTGAACGAGAAGCTCGCCACGGAGAAGACCACGCTCGAGCAGCAGCTGGCGCAGTTGCGGCAGTCGACCGAAGGCTCGAAGTCCGAGCTCAACGACCTGCGCACGCGCTTTGCGGCGGCGAACCGCGTCGCCCAGGAGCAGCTCGCCAAGATCAACGATCTGTCCGAGGCAAACGAGCGGCTGCAGGGCAACGTGAAGGACCTCGGGGCCCAGGTCGCGAGTCTCCAGGCCGACAACACCCGGCTGACCGCGGCATCGGCGGACGCCGCCACCCTGCGCACCGCGGTGGAAGACCTGCGCGGCAAGTTCGCCGACGCCCAGTCGGTCGGCCAGCGCACCGCCGGCACCGTGGCCGAGATCACCGGAGCGAACGAGAAACTCACCAACGACCTGCGTGACGCGCAGGCTGAACTGGCCTCGCTCCGCGCTGAAAGGGCGCGCCTGGCGCAGATCGAGCAGGCCCGGCAGGAGGCCGAGCAGCGCGCGGCGAGCCTCGCTGCGGCCGCGAACCAACTTGCCGGGGCGCAGCGCGACCTCACCACGGCGCGCGCCGAGATCGCGCGGCTGACCGAGACGGTCCAGGCGCTCGATCGCGACCGGACCACCCGGGTAACCTTCCTACAGCAGGAGAATGCCGCGATCACGGCGCGCCTCAGGCAGGCGCAGGCGACGCTCGAGCAAATTGCCTCGGCCGCGCGGGTGCTAAATCCGAACGCCCCGAGCTACGTGATTCCGAGCGCGCCGCAGACGGTCGCGGCCCCGAGCGCTCCGACGACGGCCCAACCCGTCGCCCCCGCGCCGGCGCCGACGCGCATCCACGTGGTCGTCGAGGGCGATTCGCTCACGCGGATCAGCCAGCGTTATTACGGCAGCGGCAACCGCTGGCAGGACATCTACGACGCCAACCGCGACCTCCTCCGCGGCGAAAACTCCCTGCGCCCCGGCCAGCGCCTCCGAATCCCTTGACCACTGTTTGGCTGGGGTTCCGACCGACCGCGACCCCGACCCGAAGAGAAGGGAGCGACACAGAGTGCACTGAGGCCGGAGGAGGGCACCGAGGCCTGGCGTCGGGCTGTTTTCAGTTCGCGTGATCTCCGTGCCCTCGGGTCGTCTCTCCGTGTGCTCAGTGACCTACCCGGCGAGCGCGATCGACGACTCCGGACACAAAAAAGCCGCGCCAACAAGGCGCGGCTTTTTCGTGTGTGTGTGCTGAAAACGGAGCGAACTCAGGCTGCGACCGCCGCCTTGGTGGCAACCGGCTGGACGGCCTCCTTGCCGGCTTGGGTCGCCAAGTGGGCGAAGAAGGCATCGCGCCGCGTGCGGGCGACCTTCAGGTCCTTGGTGCCGAGCGAGCGGCGGACGCGCTCCTTCGTGAAGGGCGTCGGATGGATCGTGTAGTGGAGGAACCACGTGCCGTGGTTGTTCCACAAGTGATGGTTAGGGTTTTCCGCGCGGACGCGGAGACCGGACAACGAGCTGCTAGTGTTCATGTGTGCGTGATTTTCGGTGTGGGACGTGATCGCGCATCCGGTGAAAACAAAAAACCGACCTGGTGTGCATCAGGTCGGTCCTCATCTTCGGGAGCGTTCTTGGTTCGCCACCCTTGCGGGCGACGCACATCCGAGCTTTCGCTCGATCCACCGTGGCCGCTCCCGGCCCGGTTGGCGGAGCCAGCTTTTTTACGGCTGACTCGTTCCTGATGCGGGATCGACGGTGACACTCCAGATCCGCCGGTCCAGACTTTTTTCGACATAACTTGTCATAAGGACCGCGCTGGCATTTCGCCGCTCGGTTGCTATTCGCGTGGAGGAGGTTGGGCCGGCGGCAGCGGCCCGCGGCCGGTGTACGCCACAATTTTGATTTGAAAATTCCGACGTCGGGGTGCCTCTTACCCGTCACCTCGTTTAGGCGAGCCCGGGGCGCTGGGCTGAGAATGGAGCACGTTCCGCTCCTAAAGTCTTCGAACCTGATGCGCTTAACACCGCCGTAGGGAAAACAGGATCCGCTGCAAGTAGCGGGGAGCTGGCACCTTCGGTAATGATGAGCGCGGCAGGAGGAGGCCACATACCAAACCTAGCTCCCTCTCATGTCATCCAACCGCACTCCTGAAGCCGTCTCCACCAGTGGACACCGGCTCTTCCCGACTTCACGTCGCGTCTATGTGACCGGTTCCCGCCCTGACCTGCGCGTCCCGATGCGCGAGATCAGCCTGACTCCTACCCGGCTGCCGAACGGAACCGAGGTCCCCAACGAGCCGGTGCGGGTGTACGACACCTCCGGGCCGTGGGGTGACGCCGACTTTGCCGGCGACGCGAGCCGCGGGCTGCCTCTGATCCGCGCCCCCTGGATTCGCGAGCGCGGCGACGTCGACGAGGTGGCGGGCCGATCGGTGAAGCCCATCGACGACGGCTACCTTTCCGAAAAACACCGCGAACAGGCCGAGGTCGAGGGGCGGCGCAACCCGATCAAGTTCTTCGACCGCACCGGTCGTCCGATCCTCCGCGCGAAGCCCGGGAAGTGCGTCACCCAGATGCACTACGCCCGCCAGGGCATCATCACGCCGGAAATGGAGTACGTGGCGATCCGCGAGAACACGAAGCTCCAGCGCGCCCGCGACCTCCTCGAGATGACCGAGGACGGTCCGCGTAACTCGCTCTGGCGCCAGCACCGCGGCCAGTCGTTCGGCGCCGCCATCCCGCGCGAAATTACGGCGGAGTTCGTCCGCGACGAAGTCGCCCGCGGCCGCGCCATCATCCCGGCCAACATCAACCACCCCGAGTGCGAGCCGATGATCATCGGCCGGAATTTTCTCGTGAAGATCAACACGAACATCGGCAACTCCGCCGTCGCTTCGTCGATCGACGAGGAGGTGGAGAAGATGCGCTGGTCCGTGAAGTGGGGCGGCGACACGCTGATGGACCTCTCCACCGGCAAGAACATCCACCAGACCCGCGAGTGGATCCTCCGCAACTGCCCCGTGCCCGTCGGCACCGTGCCGATTTACCAGGCGCTGGAAAAGGTTGGCGGGCGGCCCGAGGAACTCACCTGGGACATCTTTCGCGACACGCTGGTCGAGCAGGCGGAGCAGGGCGTCGACTACTTCACCATCCATGCTGGTGTGCTCCTGCGCTACATCCCGCTGACGGCGCGCCGCATGACCGGCATCGTCAGCCGCGGCGGTTCGATCCTGGCCAAGTGGTGCCTCGCGCATCACCAGGAAAACTTCCTCTACACGCACTGGGACGAGATTTGCGAAATCATGGCCGCGTACGACGTGGCGTTTTCCATCGGCGATGGCCTGCGGCCGGGTTCGCTGGCGGATGCCAACGACGACGCCCAGTTCGGCGAGCTCAAGACCCAGGGCGAACTCACGCAGCGCGCGTGGAAATTGGGCGTGCAGACGATGTGCGAGGGCCCGGGCCACGTCCCGATGCACCTCATCCCGGAGAACATGGACAAGCAGCTCGAGTGGTGCCACGAGGCGCCGTTCTACACGCTCGGGCCGCTGACGACCGACATCGCGCCGGGCTACGACCACATCACGAGCGCGATTGGCGCCACGATGATCGGGTGGCACGGCACCGCGATGCTCTGTTACGTCACGCCGAAGGAGCACCTCGGCCTGCCTGACAAGGACGACGTTCGCGCCGGCGTGATCGCGTACAAGATCGCGGCGCACGCGGCCGACCTCGCCAAGGGCCACCCCGCGGCGCAGTACCGCGACAACGCGCTGTCGAAGGCGCGCTTCGAGTTCCGCTGGGAGGACCAGTTCAACCTCTCGCTCGACCCGGAGAAGGCCCGCGAATTCCACGACGCCACGCTCCCGCAGGACAGCGCCAAGACCGCGCACTTCTGTTCCATGTGCGGCCCGCAGTTCTGCTCGATGCGCATCACCGAGGACGTGCGCAAGTACGCCGAGGAGCACGGGCTCGAAAGCAACGAGGCGATCGAGGCCGGGCTGCGCGAGAAGGCCACGCAGTTCAAGCAAGCCGGCGGCGACATCTACGTCGAAGGCGCGCCCGCGAAATGAGCAGCGCGACCTCAGGTCGAGCGACCGGCGTCGTGACCGACGCCGGACCCGCCGGGTGCGCGACGATCGTGGTCAACGATCAGCCCCGCGTGCTCGGCGCGGATTGCACCGTGGCGGCGCTGGTGGCGGAACTCGGGCTCGCCGGGCGGAACGGCGTCGCGATCGCGGTGAACGATGCGGTGGTGCCGCGCTCAACGTGGGTGGCGCACGTGCTGGCCGCGGACGACCGCGTCCTCGTGATCCGTGCCACGCAGGGTGGCTGACGCCGCATGACGCTGGTGGTCATAAGTCCCGAGCGCGACCGCGCCGATGAGCTGGCCGTGCTCGACGCGCTTTGCGCGGCCGGACTCGAGCGTTACCACGTGCGCAAACCGCACGCATCCGCGGTGGCGCTCGCAGCCTGGCTGCAGGGGGTGCCGACGCGTTGGCGCGCGCGGCTGGTGCTGCACCAGCACCACGAACTCGCGGCGCGCTTTGGGCTGGGCGGCGTGCATCACAGGGACCCTGGCGCCGAGCCCGCGTCGGTCGCGGGCGATGCGTCCGCGGTCAGCCGCTCGTGTCATGACCTCGCGACGCTGCGAGCCGCAGCGGGCCGGTATCCGAGCGTGTTCTTCTGCCCGGTCTTTGCCTCGGTCTCGAAACCCGGGCACGGACCGGTTGCGGCGGGCGAACTCGCCGCGGTAAGTTCCTGGTTGCGCGCTCGGACCGGCGAGGAACGGAGGCCGGAGGTACTGGCGTTGGGCGGCGTCACGGCGGCGAACGCCGCTCAGGCGCTTGCGCTCGGCTTCGACGGCGTGGCGGTGATCGGCGCGGTTTGGGAGGCGCCGGATCCGGTGCAGGCCTTTCGCGAGCTGCAAGCGCGGGTCGCTTCGGCGAGCGGCGCCGCGGTGCGGCCGTCGCTGCCGCCGCTGATGTGCCTCACGCAGGACGGCCTCCCGCTGTCGCACGTGGAACAGGCGACGCGGCTGGTGGGCGCGGGCGCGCGGCTCCTGCAATTGCGGATGAAAGGCGCGGAGCCGGCGCGCTGGCGCGAGACCGCACGGCAGGTGGTGGACATCTGCCACGCGCGCGGGGCGCTTTGCCTGATCAACGACAGCGTCGAGGTCGCGCTTGCGACCGGCGCCGACGGCGTGCACCTGGGGCGGACGGACGGCGACTGGCGCGCAGCGCGAGAGCGGCTGGGGCCCGGGCGGCTCCTTGGCGGCACGGTGAACAATGCGGCGGACGCCGCGGCGGCGCGGGCGGCGGGCGCGCTGGACTACGTCGGCGTGGGCCCGTGGCGGTTCACGACCAACAAGCGGAAGCTCGCGCCGATCCTGGGCGCGGACGGTATTCGCGAGCTCGTGGCGCAGCTCGCGCCGCTGCCGGCGTGGGCGATCGGCGGCATCGGCGCGGCCGACCTCGCGGCCGTGCGCTCGACCGGCGCCGCTGGCGCGGCGGTGTCCTCGGTGCTGTTCCGCGACGGGCGCGTGGAGGCGAACTACGCCGCGCTCGTGGCCGCGTGGGAGCAGGCGGCCGTCGGCGCATGCTCGCGCGCGCCAGCGCCTGCGATCGGCTGATCGCCCCCGCCAGTTCCTTTCCCCAACCGCTCCGCAAGCCCCGCACCCATCTTCCCATGAAATCCAACCCTCTCGTCATCGCCGGCGTGGAACTTTCCTCGCGGCTCTTCGTTGGCACCGGCAAGTACAGCTCGGGCGACGTCATGCGGGCCAGCCTGGCCGCGACGGGGGCGTCGCTCGTCACCGTGGCGCTGCGCCGGGTGCGGACCGACGGCCGGCCGGACGACATCCTCGATTACCTCGAGCCCGGCCGGTACCGGCTGCTGCCGAACACCTCGGGTGTGCGCGATGCGAAGGAAGCGGTGCTGGCGGCGGAACTGGCGCGCGAGGCACTGGAGACGAATTGGCTGAAACTCGAGATCCACCCCGATCCGAAGTACCTCATGCCCGACCCGATCGAGACGCTTGCCGCGACGCGTGAACTCGTCCGCCGCGGCTTTGTGGTCCTCCCGTACGTCCACGCCGACCCGGTGCTGTGCAAGCAGCTCGAGGAGGCGGGGGCGGCAGCGGTGATGCCGCTCGGCGCCCCGATCGGCAGCAACCGCGGCCTCGAATCGCGCGCCTTCCTCGAGATCATCCTCGCCCAGAGCCGTGTGCCCGTGGTCGTGGATGCCGGACTTGGCGCGCCCTCGCACGCGGCGGCGGCGCTGGAGCTCGGTGCGGACGCCGTGCTGGTGAACACCGCGATCGCGGCGGCGGCGGATCCGGTGGCGATGGGCGACGCGTTCCGCCGCGGGGTTGAGGCCGGCCGGCTCGCGTACGAGGCCGGCCTGGCGCAGCACGCGCCGGGCAAGGCAAAGCTCGAGGCGAGCGCAACCTCGCCGCTCACCGCGTTCCTGAGCGAAGCCACCGCGTGAGGCGCCCATGAGCACGTTTTACGATACCTGGCAGCAGCACCGTTTCGGCGACGTCACGGCGAGCATCGGGGAGAAGACCGCGGCCGAGGTGGGCAGCGCGCTCGCCCGGGCCCGCGCGGGCGGGCGGCTCGGACTCGACGACCTGGCGGCGCTGCTTTCCCCGGCCGCTGTGCCTTTCCTTGAGGAGATGGCGCAGCTCAGTCACCAGCGCACGGTGGAGCGGTTCGGGCACACGATTCAGCTCTTCGCGCCGCTTTACCTGACGAACGTGTGCGCCAACGTCTGCACGTACTGCGGGTTCAGCGCGCAGAACCGGATTCCGCGCAAGGTGCTCAACGACGACGAGATTCGCGCCGAGGCGGCGGTCCTGCGTTCGCGTGGAATCGAGCACGTGCTGTTCGTCACGGGCGAATCGAAGCACGCGAGCCACGACTACTTCGCCAACGCGCTGCGGCTCCTGCGTCCGTCGTTCGCCAACCTTTCGATGGAGGTGCAGCCGATCAGCGAGGCCGAGTACGCGTCCCTCGCGCGCGAAGGCCTGAGCGCGGTGATCGTTTTCCAGGAGACGTATGATCCGGAGGCGTATGTCCGGTATCACCTGAAAGGCCCGAAGGCTGACATGCGTTTCCGGCTGGAGACGCCGGACCGGCTGGGCCGCGCCGGGCTGAAGAAGATCGGGCTCGGCGCGCTGTACGGCCTGAGCGAGTGGCGGACCGACGCGTGGTTTCTCGGCCTGCACCTGCAGTATCTGGAAAAAAACTACTGGCGTTCGCGGCTGGCCATCTCGTTCCCGCGGCTGCGGCCGCATGCGGGCGCGGAGATCCAGGTGACGCCGACGAGTGAACGCAACCTGGTCCAGGCCTTCTGCGCGTACCGACTGTTCAGCCCGGAGGTGGAGCTCACGCTCTCGACACGCGAGAGCCCGCGGTTCCGGAACCACGCCATCCGGCTCGGGGTGACCTCGATGAGCGCGGAGGCGCGGACGAATCCAGGTGGCTACGCGGCGGAGCCGGAGTCGCTTGAGCAGTTTGCGATCCACGACACCCGCACCACGCCCGAGGTCGCCGCGTACCTCCGCAGCCAGGGCTACACGCCGGTGTTCAAAGACTGGGATTCGGTTTTCGATTCGGATTCGGCTTTCGCTGGCGCGAAAACCGAATTGGCGGGGTAGGGGCCGCCGGCCCGGCCGGGGCCGGGCGGCGGGTTGGGACGGTGCGCGGCATGTGGTCGGGCGTTTAGGCGCCTTTTCGCCTATCGCCTAAAGCGTATCGCCTACAGCCGCCTCTGCTGCTTGCCCTTTTCGAGGGGCGAATCAGGTTCTCGGCTCGCTTCCCATGAAACTCTCCCACGACGAGATCGCGCGTTATCAGCGGCACCTTTCGCTGCCGGGCTTTGGGCCGGAGGCGCAGGAGAAACTCAAGGCTGCGTCGGTGCTCGTCATCGGCGCCGGCGGGCTGGGGTGTCCGGCGCTGCTGTACCTGGCCGCGGCCGGCGTGGGGCGGATCGAGATCGTCGACGACGATCGGATCGATGTGTCGAACCTGCAGCGGCAGGTGCTCTACACTGAGGCCGATGCCGGCCAGCCGAAGGCGGAATCCGCGGCGCGGCGGCTGCGCGCGCTCAACCGGTTCATCACGGTCACGGCGCACCCGATGCGGCTGACGCGCCGGAACGCGCGAGAGCTCGTCCGCGGGGTCGACGTGGTGGTGGACGGCTCCGACAACTTTGGCACGCGGTACCTGGTGAACGACGCGTGCGTGCTGGAGAACCGACCGCTCGTGTACGGCGCGATCCAGGGTTTCGAAGGACAGGCGAGCGTCTTCAACTGGCGCGGCGGGCCGACGTATCGCTGCCTCTTCCCGGAGCCGCCGGAGCCCGGCACCGTGCCGAACTGCGCCGAGGGCGGCGTGCTCGGCGTGCTGCCAGGACTGATCGGAACGGTGCAGGCGGTGGAGGCGATCAAGCTGCTCACGGGCATTGGCGAACCGTTGTCGGGCCGGCTGCTCCTCTGGGACGCGCTCGACATGGCGACGCAGGTCGTCCGCTTCGCGGCGGACCCGCGGAGCCGGCAAATCACCGACCTGCCACCGGAAGGCTACGGCGAAACCTGCGCGGTGCCGGGTCACGGAGCGCAGGCGACGTCCGACGCAAAGCCGGCGCACCGCGGGGTGAACGCGGATGCGCCGCTGCCTCGCGAGGTGGACGTGGCTGAGTTCAAGGCCCGGCTCACGCAGCGCGTGCAGGTCGTGGACGTGCGCGAAAGCTGGGAACGGGAACTGAGTGCGATCGAGCCCTCGGTCCTGGTGCCGCTGAGCGAGATCGAGCGGGGCACCGCCGATCTGGGCGCGCTGGATCCGGGGCGCCCGACGGTCGTGTACTGCGCCGGCGGCGTGCGCAGCCTGCGGGCGGCCGAGTATTTTCGCAGCCGGCACGGGTTCACGAATGTGACCAGCTTGCGCGGGGGAATAAAGGCGTGGGGCGCGTCCGCGCGCTGAAGCCGTCGCGGAAACAGGTAGGACACCGAGGGCACCGAGATCGGAGGAGGGGCACGGAGCGAAGACCTGCGTCGTGCCGGTATTCCTCCGTGTTCTCCTCCGGCCTCTGTGAGCTCCGTGACGAGAACGAGAACGCCTGCGGAGTGAAAGTGAGAGTGAATGCGGGGGAACGGATTGGGACGCGGCCTCAATCCCTCAATCCCTCAATCCCGCGCCGTGAGAGTATGAGAAAGAGGAAGAGCAAGAGAAAGAGTGAGTGTGGTTTCCTGACTGGCGGGAGGGGGCGGGACGTGTGACGTTTGGCGCATGCATCCTCCCCCCTGTGTCCTCACCATTGCGGGCTCTGACTCCGGCGGCGGAGCTGGGGTGCAGGCGGATGCGAGGACGATTCACGCGCGCGGTGGGTTTGCGTGCATGGCGATCACGGCGATCACGGCGCAGAACACGCGCGGGGTGATCGATTGGCGCGCCGAGCCGCCGGCGATGATCGCGGCGCAAATCGAGGCAGTCCTGGGGAAGGTGGTGGCACGCGGGCGAGCCGGCGGACGGCGAGCGGTGGTGCGGAACGACGGCGCGTTGCCGGTGCGCGCCATCAAGACGGGGCTATTGCCCGGAGCGGCGGCGGTGCGCGCGGTGGCTCGGGCGTTGGCGCCGCACGCCGGAATTCCGCTCGTGGTGGACCCGGTGGTCGGCTCGACCAGCGGCGCGCAGTTTCTCGACGCGGCGGGGCGCGAGGCGCTGAAGCGCGAGTTGCTGCCGAGGGCGATGCTGGTGACGCCGAATTGGCCCGAAGCCGAGGCGCTGACGGGCGAGCGGCTGCGTCGCTACGAGGAGGTTGAGCGCGTCGCGTTTGCCCTGGCGTACGACTGCGGCTGCGCGGTGCTGTTGAAAGGCGGCCATGCGCCCGGAGAGCGCTGCGCGGATTGTCTCATGACGCCGGACGGGCGCTTCCGCTGGTTCGAAAGTCGCCGGATCAAGACGCCCAATACGCACGGCACCGGCTGCACGTTGTCCGCCGCGATTGCCACCGAGTTGGCGAAGGGCGCAGCGCTGGATGTGGCCGTCGAGGCGGCGCGCGAGTTTCTGCAGCAGAGCCTGCGCGCGAACCGCAATGTGAAGTGGGGCGGTGCGGGCCCAGCGGCGCCGTGAGGGAACGACGACCGGTCTTTCTCTTGCTCCTACTCTTACTCGTTCTCCCAAGTCAGTTCTTACAGGAGCGCGCAGAGGGCGCAGAGGTCGATCCGGAGGATTGATCTCCTGATCGAATTCTCTGCGAGCTCAGCGAGCTCCTGTGAGAACGAAAACGGCCTTCGGAGTGAAAGTGAGAGTGAAAGTGAAGATGGGGGACGGAGTGGCTGCGATATCGGGGGACGGCCCTCAATCCCTCAATCCCTCAATCCCTCAATCCCTCAATCCCTCAATCCCTCAATCCCTCGAGAGTAAGAGAAAGAGGAAGAGTAAGAGAAAGAGTTGGGCGGACGGGCGTTGAGGAGATTACTGAGCTGAGATTTCGAAGGGGATGGCGGGGACACTCCCTAATGGGGTCCGCTGGGCGCGCTTGGCTTTGTCCTTCGCGTTGGTGCGTTCGCCAAAGGCGTTGAGGATGAGGTTGCCCTGCTGGCCGGGCTTCACTTTTGCGGCGTCGCAGGTGAGCTCCACCTCGACGATGTTGCCGGAAACCTTGGCGGATTTGACGGCGATGCCGGCGGGCGGGTCGCTGAGTTCGACGCTGATCTTCTCCACACCGCGGGCCGCGCTCGCGCTCAGCGTCAGACGGGTGGTGCCGCTGGGCGTGAGCGTGACGGGAGTGCGGGACAGGAGGCGGCAGATCGCGCCGGGACGGCCGGACGCGGAGAGCAGGAGTTCACGCACCGGCACCAGGTGATGGTAGGCGAAGGCCTGCATCATGTCCTCGGCTGGGATGGCCTCGCGGGCGACGGACTCGCCGGCGATCGTCGCCACGCCGAAGAGCAGCAGCTTGATGGGCTCGTCGGATGCGTTGGGGCCGGCGGCGATGGTGAACTGCACCTTGTCCTGGCCCGCGGGAATGCGCGCGCCGCTGAGAAAGATTCCGGGTGGCGGATCCTGCAGCGCGAGACGGATCTCGCCGTTGAAGCCGTCGTGCCGCAGTGCATACACCGTGACCGGCGTGTGCATGCCGCGGCGCGTGTTGATGGCCGAGGGGGCGATGCGCAGCTCGAAGTCCGGCCGCGGTGCGCCGACGCGCAGCCGATAGCCATACTCCGGTGCGCCGTGACCTTGGGCGTCGGCGAGCCGCACGAGGTAGGTGCCGTCGGCCGACAGCTTCAGGCTGACGCGCGAGTCGGCGTGGTGCGTCATCAAGCCCACGCCCTTGTCCTCGGTGTCGTCATTGCTGGCGAGCACCTGGCCGGTGGAGTTGGTGACGCGCAGGATCGAGTCGAGCGGCGAGCCGAGCCGGCGGGCGAAGACCTCGGCGATGACCTCGTCGCCGGCCTTGCCGGTGAAGGTGTATACATCCTCTTCGCCGGGGCGGCCGATCCGTCCGTCCACGACGGTCGGAAGCTGCAGCGCTTGGGCGGCGCCGGCGGTGTGGTCGGCCGCCTCGCGGACGGTCGGCGAAGCATCGAGCGCGAAGCGAACGTTGTTCGACAGCTGGCCGCGGTTGCGCACCGCGAGCATGAACGTGCCCGGCATCCTGTCCTTGGTGTCCATCGTGAGTCGCGACGCGGGCAGGTTCCAGCCGGTGAGTTCGAAGGTGGTGGCCTCATTCACGCGACCGCCGAGCGGGAAGACGCTCGTGACGAAAGGCAGTTCGCCGATGCTGAAGCGGTATACGAAGTCCTCCCGACCGCGGTAGATGGAGTCCTTGATCTCCACTGCGTAGGTGCCGTCGGCGGGGATGAGGAAACTGACGACCGGGTCGGGGCTGAAGCGGAAGCTGTCGCTGTAGGCGACCTCGCGGCCCTCGGGATCGTAGAGCGCGACGGTGGCCTGGAACCAGCCGGGGACGGCATCGGCGAGATAGGGGATCAGGCTGCGCGCGGCGACGGCGACGGTGATGTGCTGGCCGGCGCGGGCGGTGAACCGGTAGCGGTCGACCTCGCCCGGGAGAATCTGGCCGTTGACGGTGGCGGGGAGCGTGATTTCAACGGGCGCGGTTTGCGGGCGGTTGGGGCGCGGGCTGGCGGCCTCGCGCTTGCCGCGCGGTTTGGGCATCGACGCAGCGGTGACGACGGCTTCGGAGTACTCCGGCAGCTCGCCGATGTTCAGGACCATCGGATTGGAAACGCCGGCGGGGGATTTCAGGCGCAGGTCGAACGTGCCAGGGGCGGCCTCAGCGGGGACGGTGAGCTCGACGGTGACGGACTCGGCGATGGCGGGGTTGCCCTGGCGGGCGTTGGGCTTGGCCATCTGCCGGCGCAGCTCGGCGAGCTGGAGCTCGTCCGCTTCGGTCCAGGTCGGGCGCGGGCCGGACGGCGCGGCGGGTTCGGGCTCCTTGGCGGCCTTCTTTTCGGCGCCCTTGCGGCCCTCGCCCTTGACGCGTTCCGGGGCGGCGGTGCCGCGAGCGGCGGCGCGCTTCTCGAGCAGCGCCTGTACCTTGTCGCGAAGATCGTTGAGCTCCTTCTGCGTGAGCGGGCGGTCGTAGCCGGTGACCTTGGCCGTGATGGCCGGGTCGGTCGTGAGCGCCTGGTCGACGCCGTTGAGATTCTGACCGCCCACCGTGATCGTGACCGTCTGCCCCTTCTCCGCACCGGCCGGGTAGGCGTAGCCGAGGTGAGGCGGGGTGCGACCGGCGTTCTGGTTCTGGGCGCGCGCCGGGACGGTGACGAAGCATGCGGCCGCGATCGCGGTGGCGACGATGGCCGGTTGGAGCCGGGAGAGGAACGGGCGGAGTGACAGCGGGAGAGCCATGGCGGAGCAGGGAATCACATCAGTTCGGCGAGGCGGCTCACCGGCCGCGAGCCATCGGCGGTGGTGGGCATCGCGCGGACGTCGGTGCCCTCGGGGTGCGGCAGGCGGGCGTCGCCATCGATGCCGAGGAGCTCGTACACGGACCCGATGAGTTCGCTCGGGTGCACCGGATGATCGGCGACGGTTTCGCCGCGGGCATCGGAGGCGCCGAGGACGCGGCCGCCCTTGAACCCGCCGCCGGCGACCAGGGTAGAAAACACGGTGCCATAGTGGCCACGGCCGCCGTTCCACGGCGCCTCCCACATCACCTTCGGAGTGCGGCCAAATTCGCCGCCGGTCCACACGATGGTGCTGTCGAGCAACCCGCGTTGGGCGAGGTCGGCGAGCAGCGTGGCGAGACCCTTGTCCAACTCGGGCAGCTTCCGGCGCATGATGGGGAAGTGCTGCTTGTGGGTGTCCCAACCCTTGTAATTGATCGTCACATACGGCACGCCGCGCTCAACGAGCCGGCGGGCCATGAGGCAGGACTGGCCGAAGGTGTTGCGCCCGTACTGGTCGCGCAGCTTGTCGGATTCCTGGGCGAGGTCGAAGACCTTGCCGGCGTCGCCGAGGATCATCTCGTAGGCGTCGGTCTCGCACTGGGCGAGGGCGGCGAGCCGCGGATCGCCGCTGCGGGAGGCGCGCTCGAGGGTGTTGAGCTTGTGGAGCAGTTCGCGGCGGGCGCGCTGGTGCTCGTCCGTCACGCCCTGGGCGACGACGCCCTCGACGAGGAAGCGGCTGGCGGCGGGGTCGCCGCCGGTGGCGAAAGGCTTGTAGCGGGCGCCGAGGAAGCCGGCCTCGGAGAAGCGGCCCTGCAGCTCGGTGAGCACGATGTATGGCGGCAGGAGGCCCTTGTAGCCGGCGTCGTAGCCCTTGAAGAGCGACACCACGGCGCCGACGCCGGGGAAGACATCGCGGCCGCCCGAGGCGCGGCCGGTTTGGACGGTGTAGGCGGCGGTTTCGTGGGCGAAGACGCCGTGGCTCATGCTGCGGATGAGCGCGTACTTGTCGGCCTGTTTCGCCAACTCGGGCATGAGCTCGTTGATGCGGATGCCGTCGACGTTGGTGGCGAGGGCGGACCGGAACGGCCCGGTGTAGTCGGCGGGGGCGTCGGGCTTGGGGTCGAAGGTGTCGAGGTGGCACGGACCGCCCCAGAGCCAGATCTGGATGACGGACTTGGCGCGGGGGCCCGGCTTGGGCGCGAGCGCGGGCAGGGCGGCTGCGGCCGGCGCGGCGGGGCCGGCGAAGGCGCGGGAGAGGAGCGGGCCACCAAGCATGGCGCCGACGGAGCCGAGCAGGCCGAGACGGATGGCGTCGCGACGGGACATCGGGCCGCCGCGGAGCCCGAGCAGCCGCAGTTCGGCGTCGAGGTCCCACTGTTTCGGATCGTCGCTGTGATGGAGATTCATGGCGGGGAGTTGAGGCGGGGACGTTGAAACGGGAGGCGCGGGCGCGGCCGGGCTCAGTGGCGGTAGAGGAACTCGGTGCTGTTGATGAGCGCCCAGAGCACGTCGATCGTGGCCGTGCGCGAGTTGACGCCGGCGGCGTAGGCGGCGATGGCGGCCTTCTCGGCGTCGGTCGGCGGGCGGGAGAGGATGGTGAAGTAGATATCGGGCAGTTTCTCCTCGAGGGAGCCGGTGCGGAGGAGGGACTGCAGCTTCGGGCCGTCCTCGATCTTCTTCTGGACGTGTGTCGAGTTGAGAAGGTGGAGCCGCTGGTTGGCGGTGATGCGGTTGTTGCGCTCGGCCTCCTCGCCGGTGTCGCGGGAAGGCCGGCCGAACATCTCGAGGAAGGAGCTGGTGATGCTGCCGTCGGGCAGGGCGATGGAGCGCTGGTTCTCGGGGATGAAGGTGAAGGGCTCGGGGATGGCGCTGGAGTATTTCTCGGTGGTGCCGGTGATCTGGTTGAGCGCGTCGATGAGGACCTCGGCATCGAGCCGGCGGAGCGGGTAGGAGGCGAAGAGCGCGGCGGCCTCGGGGCGGTCGCTGTGGGCGACGGAGGACAGCTGGTACGTCTGCGAGGTGAGAATCAGGCGGAAGAGTTTTCGCAGGTCGTAGCCGCCGGCGACGAATTGCTTTTCCAGATACGCGAGCAGCTCGGGGTTGGCGGGCGGATTGTCGGGGCGCAGGTCGTCGGGCTCGTGGACGATGCCGCGGCCGAGGAGCCAGGACCACGCGCGGTTGACGAGGGCGCGGGCGAACCACGGGTTGTCGGGGCGGATGAGCCAGTCGGCGAAGACCTCGCGCGGGTCGCGGTCGCCGTTGAGCGTGGCGGTGGTGCCGTCGGGGAAGGTGATGGTGGCGGGCGTCGCGAGCTTGGTGCGGTCGAAGAAGACGATCTCCTCCTTCCACTCCTGGGTGGCCTTGTAGCCGATGGCGGAGAAGCACGGGGCGAGACCGGCGGCCTGGGCGGCGGGCCATTTCTCGGCGTGGCTGCCCATGAAGGTGAGGGCGGCGACCCGCGTGAGCCCCTGCGGGTCGCGGGCCTGGGCGGCGCGGTAGAAGTTGACGGGTCCGTCGCGGAAGTTGCTGCCGCTGGCGGTGAGGAGCGTGCGGGCAAACTGGTCGTAGGGCAGGTTGTCGCGGACCGCGGTGTACACCCAGCGCCGGTACGCCTGGGCGGCGTTGGGCCAGAGGTTGATGGGGAACTCGGCCTTCACGCGGAGGAGATCGCACCACTTCATCGTCCAGTAGTCGGCGAACTCGTCGCGGGCGAGGAGCGTGTCGATGAGCGCAGTGCGTTTGTCTGGGTTGCGGTCCTGCAGGAAGCGGCGGGCCTCGGTGGCGGTGGGGAGCGTGCCGATGACGTCGAGGTAGGCGCGACGGACGAAGACGGCGTCGGTGCAGAGGGGCGCGGGTTCGAGGCTGGCGGCGGTGAGGCGGGCGAGGACGAGCCGGTCGATCTCGGTGGCCGGCTTGAGGGTGGCGCCGCGTTCATAGATGGCGGCGGGGTTCGCCGGGGCGGCGGCGACTGCGGATGCCGGCGGGGGCGTGGTTTTGGCCGGCGCCGCGACGGGTGTGGTGGCGCCGGGCTTCTGCGCCTTGCGGTTGGGGCGCTTCTTCGGGGCGGGCGGCGTCGTCTCGGTGGTGGTGGTCGCGGGGCTGGGGGCTGGGGACGCGGCTTCAGCGGCGGGGACAGCCGGCACGGCCAGGAAAGCCAGCATGGCGGCGCCGAGCGCGACCGCGAAGCGGGGAAGGGAGACGCAATCGGAGAACTCGGACGGGACGCGAAGCATGGGATCGAGGAACAACGTCGCTTGAGACGCCGGCCGCAGCACCGCGCTACGGTAAATTGCGCATTAAACCGGGGCTAATGGCCAATGAAGTGAAAGTGAGAGTGGGCAGATCACGGAGTCGGGGGCGAAACTACGGACGAGTTGAGGTGAACCGCGAAAGACGCGAAGGGGCGCGAAAATCGGGGGTGGGCGGGGGCGAGGTGTGTCGGGACCGTGACAGGTTCGCAGGTTGCAGGTCGCAGGTTTCGGGGACCGCGGAGGGAGAAGACGGCAACCGCGAAAGGCGCGAAAACGTGGGGTGGGCGGGGCGAGGGGCGAAGGCGGGACCGGGGACGAGAACCGCGGGTTTTCGCGGCAGGGTTCGCGAGCGTTCGCGGTGTTCAGGTTTGGCGGACTGAGCAGTCCGGAGCGGGAGTAACCACGAATGGACACTAATGAACACGAATTATCCGGGACGGATTGCGGAGGCCGTGGCCGCAAAAGCTGCCTGCTCTATTCGTGTCCATTGGTGTCCATTCGTGGTTAACCGTTTTCAGGGGCGTATAGCGAACCGCAGACGGAGGCGGTGAACCGCGAAAGACGCGAAGGGGCGCGAAAACCTGGGGTGGGCGGGGGCGAGGGGCGAGGGGCGAAGGCGGGAGCGGGGGCGGAGGACCGCGGGATTTCGCGGCTGTTTCGCGAGCGTTCGCGGTGAGCGCAGGTTTGGGGGGCGAGAGGTTCGGAAGGCGTTCGCGGTGACTTTTGGTTCGATGAACGGAGCGAGCGTTCGCGGTCAGCGGCGGGCTTCGATGTCTTGAAGCGCGCGGAGGGCGCGGGGGTCGCCGGGGCTCAGTTGGAGGACCGTGCGGAAGTGGCGCTCAGCGCGGGCGGGCTGGTTGAGCATGAGGAGCACGAAGCCAAGGTTGCGGTGGGCGTCCACGAAGCGGGGGTCGAGGCGGACGGCTTCGGTGAAGTGGGTGGCGGCCTCGGGGTAGCGTTCGAGCAGGGCCAATGCGGTGCCGAGGTTGTGGTGCGCATGGGTGTAGCGCGGATCGAGGCGAAGCGCGGTCTCGAACTCCGGGATGGCATGCGCGGCGTCCCGCTTGGCCAGCCAGGCGGTGCCGAGGTCGAAATGCGCCTTGGCGTAGTTGGGACGGACTTGGAGCGCCTGGAGATAGAGAGGCATGGCGTCGTCGAATCTCCCCTGGGCGAAGAACTCGTTGCCGAGGTTCACGTGGGCCAGCCAGGCGCCCGGGTTGCGGGCGCGGACCGCGGACCAGTGCGTGACCTTGTCGTGGTACTCGCCGGCTTCGCGCCAGGTCAGGACGGCGCAGGCGACGAGGACGGTGGTGGCGAGCGTGGGGCGGACCCACGCGAGGGCGGAGACGGCGGCGCGCAGTCCCACCGCGGCGGTCGCGGCGAGGGCCGGGAGTACGGCCATGCTGGCGAGGTACTGGAAGTGGTCCGCGACATAGGAGAACAGGAAGTAGTAAACGTCGAAGAATCCCAGGACCGGGAATAGCAGCGCGACGAAGGAAGCGGCGACGACGAACGCGGTGCGGTGGCGGGCGGAGCGCGCGCGCCAGGCGAGAGCGCCGAGCGTGCCGACGGCGGCGGCGAAGGGCAGGTAGGACCAGACGGAGCCGACGGCGATCGTCCAGCGCGGATAGATGAAGACGAGCGGGTGCGGCCACAGCAGCTTGCCGAGGTAGAACCAGACGGCGCGGCCGGAGATAGCGAGCCGTTCGACGACGCTCTGGTTCCAGTCGGGGCCGAGGGCGAGCGAGTGATACTTCTGCTCCCACACCGTCCAGCCGGCGGTGAGGGCGGAGAGTGCGAAGAACGGCAGTAACCAGAGCGCGGCGCGCGCCCAGGACCAGCGCTCGGCGCGCCACCACCAAAGCAGGGCGAGGGCGACTGGCAGCATGACAGTCGAAGGTTTGCTAAGGAGCGCGAGGACGGCGCAGAGGAGAGCGAGTGCGTACGGCCGCCAGGAAGACGTGTTGGCGCGGGAATCGCGGGCACGTTGCCAGCGTAGGAAACAGGATGTTGCGAGCAGGAAGAAGACGGCGGATTGGGTGTTCTTAAGCTCGGAGATCCATGCGACGGATTCGGCCTGCACGGGATGGAGCGCCCAGAGCGCGGCGCCGAACCAGGCGCCGGGGAGCGCGAGCTGGCGCAGGACGCGCCACAGCAGGAGCGCGGCGAGGAGGTGGCAGGCGACGTTGGCCAGATGATACGGGAGCGGATTGAGGCCCCAAACGGCGTGCAGCGCCTTGAACGTGGTGAGGACGAGCGGAAAGTAGTTCGCCGCGGGCGTGGTCCAGATCTCCTTCAGTCCTTCGGGTCCGACGATCCGCGGGTTCTCGTACACGTGGTCATCGTCGTCCCAGATGAACCCCGCGTGCCAGACGGGCGAGTAGGCGAGTGCGACGAGCACAACGAGGACTGCCGCGAGCACGCCGTCGCGGCGCCAGAACGGACGCGCCGGCGGGAGGGCCGGCGCGGCAGGAGCGGGCGAGGACGGCGAGGGGGGGTTTGGCGGCGGGGGCTGAAGCGGGGGCATTCGAGGCGGGAGTGGGAGTGGCTGGGGAAGGACGAAGGGTTTGAGATGCAGCTCTTTCTCTTACTCTTCCTCATACTCTTTCTCTCGATCCGTGAGGCCGGCGGAAACCGGCCGACAACGAGAACGCCTGCGGAGTGAAAGTGAGGGAGCCACTGACTCGGTGAGCTGAGAGCGAGAGAAAGACGAAGAGTAAGAGAAAGACCTCGGAGATCCGTGGGTTCATGAGCCCTCAAGGGAAGAGGCGGCGGAGGCCGGCTTCGGACGGCTCGGCGACGCCGCGTTCGGTGATGAGGCCGGTGATGAGCCGGGCGGGGGTGACGTCGAAGGCGGGGTTGGCGGCGGGGCTGCCCTCGGGCGTGAGCGCGACGGCGGCGACGGAGCCGTCGGGCAGCCGGCCGGCGAGATGCGTCACTTCACGAGCACTACGCTCCTCGATCGGGATCTCGCGGACGCCGTCGTGGACGGTCCAGTCGATCGAAGGTGACGGGAGGGCGACGTAGAACGGCACGCCGTTGTCATGGGCGGCGAGGGCCTTGAGGTACGTGCCGACCTTGTTGCAGACATCGCCGGAGGCGGTGGTGCGGTCGGTGCCGACGATGACGAGGTCGACCTGGCCGTGCTGCATGAGGTGGCCGCCGGCGTTGTCGGCGATGACGGTGTGGGGGACGCCGTGGTTGAGCAGTTCCCAGGCGGTGAGGCTGGCGCCCTGGTTGCGCGGGCGGGTTTCGTCGACCCACACGTGAATAGGGAGGCCGGCGTCGTGGGCGGCGTAGATCGGAGCGGTCGCGGTGCCGAGGTCGACGGTGGCGAGCCAGCCGGCGTTGCAGTGGGTGAGGATGTTGACGCGCTGGCCGGCGGGCTTGCGGGCGGCGAGGGCGCGGATGAGGGCGAGCCCGGCGGCGGCGAGGCCGCGGTTGAGGGCGACGTCTTCGTCGCAGATCGCGATGGCGAGGGCGCGGGCGGCATCGGCGCGCTCCGCTTGACGAAGTGGGGCGAGGTGGGCGCGACCGCGGTCGAGGGCCCAGCGGAGGTTCACGGCGGTGGGCCGGGTGGCGAGCAGCGTTGCGTGCGCGTGGGCAAGGGCGGCGTCGGAGGGGTCGGCGCGCAGCGCGAGCCAGAGTCCCCAGGCGGCAGTGGCGCCGATGAGCGGGGCGCCGCGGACGAGCATGGCGCGGATCGCGTGGGCGGCGTCGTCGAGGGTGGCGAGCCGGGCGACGGCGAAGACGTGAGGGAGCTGCGTTTGGTCGATGATCTCGACGGCGGCGCCGCCGGCGGAGGGCCAGATCGTGCGCGTGGGGCGGCCTTGGACGTTCATGAAGAAGGGGGCGGGGGGAGGGGGGGCGCGGAGTTGGCGACGAAAGGAGGGCGGCGGCGACGAATGTTTGCAGCGAAGTGCGACGAGGCGGGAAGAAGTCGGGGTGCTCTTACTCTTTCTCTTCCTCTTTCTCTTACTCTCAAGCTGCATTCCTCGCGGGACGAAGACGGAGGGGGGCGGCTGGGCGATGGTGCAGCGGTCGGGCACCGGGCAAGCGAGCACAACGGGGCTTTCGGGCGGATTGGGGCGGATCGGACGGATCGGACTGATCAGTCGGATCCGTCTGATCAGTGCGATCGGTCGGAAAAGCCCGTGGTGTCCTCTCGGCCGGCGCGAGCCGGCCGAGAACGAGAATGAGAACGAGAACCGGGGGGCTGAGGCGACGGCGAGGTCGCGGGGGGCGGACGGGTCGTACGGCGGCGACTGGGGGCTGGGAGAAAGAGTAAGAGTAAGAGGAAGAGGAAGAGGTGGCGGGGTGGCGGGTGGGCACAAAAAAGGCGGGCCCCGCCGCTTTTGGGGGGCCCGCCGTGAGGGGGAAGGTACTCTCTTTTGCTTAGCCGAGTTTCACACCCTTCGCCTTGGCGGCGCGGATGAGGGCGTCGGCCATGTCGCTCGGGGTGGCGGCGACTTCGATGCCGCACTCCTTGAAGATGGCGATCTTGGCGGCGGCGGTGTCCTCCTTGCCGCCGATGACGGCGCCGGCGTGACCCATGCGGCGGCCGGCGGGAGCGGTGGCGCCCGCGATGAAGCCGGCGACCGGCTTCTTGCAGTTCGCTTTGATCCAGCGGGCGGCCTCGGCCTCGGCGTTGCCGCCGATCTCACCGATCATGATGATGCCGTAGGTCTCGGGGTCGTCGTTGAACATCTTGACGACATCGAGGTGGGAGGTGCCGTTGACCGGGTCGCCGCCGATGCCGACGGAGGTGGTCTGGCCCAGGCCGCGGGTGGTGAGCTGGTACACGGCCTCGTAGGTGAGGGTGCCGGAGCGGGAGACGACGCCGACGTGACCCTTCTTGTGAATGTAGCCGGGGGCGATGCCGATGCGGCAGCCGCCGGAGGAGTCCTTGCCGGTGCCGGGCGTGACGAGGCCCGGGCAGTTGGGCCCGATCAGGCGGGTCTTGCGGCCCTGCATGGCGCGCTTCACGCGGACCATGTCCTTGACCGGGATGCCCTCGGTGATGGCGACGGCGAGGTCGAGGTTGGCGTCAACGCACTCGAGCACCGCGTCGGCCGCGAAGGGCGGCGGGACGAAGATGGCGGAGACGGTCGCGCCGGTGGCGGCGGCGGCGTCCTTCACCGAGTTGAAGATCGGGACCTTGATGCCGTTGTGCTCGAACACCTGGCCGCCCTTGCCGGGCGTGACGCCGGCGACGACCTTGGTGCCGTAGTCGAGGGACAGCTTGGTGTGGCGCGCGCCGAACTCACCGGTGATGCCCTGGATCAGGATCTTGGTTTCGGAATTAACGAGAATGGACATTTTGGAACGGAGTTGAGCGTTGCGTCGCTTAGGCGGAAACGAGCTTCACGATCTTCTGGGCGGCGTCGGCCATGGAGTCGCCGGAGACGAGCTTGAGGCCCGAGGAGGCGAGGGTGGTCTTGCCGGCGGCGACGTTGTTGCCCTCGAGGCGAACGACGAGCGGGAGCTTGAGGCCGACTTCCTTCACGGCGTCGACGATGCCCTGGGCGATCACGTTGCAGTCCATGATGCCGCCGAAGATGTTCACGAGGATTCCCTTCACGTTCTTGTCGCCGAGGATGATCTTGAAGGCCGCGACGACCTGCTCGCGGGAGGCGCCGCCGCCGACGTCGAGGAAGTTGGCCGGGGTGCCGCCGAAGTGCTTGATGATGTCCATCGTGCTCATGGCGAGGCCGGCGCCGTTGACGAGGCAGGCGATGTTGCCGTCGAGCGCGATGTAGTTGAGTTCGTGCTTGGAGGCCTCGACCTCCTTTGAATCTTCCTCGTTGAGGTCGCGGAGTTCGACGATCTCGGGGTGGCGGAAGAGGGCGTTGTCGTCGAAGCCGACCTTGGCGTCGAGGGCGAGGACCTCACCGGCGGTGGTGGTGATGAGGGGGTTGATCTCGACCATGGAGGCGTCGGACTCCCAGAAGCAGCGGAAGAGGGAGCGGATGAGCTTGGTGGCGTTTTTGCCCTCGGCGGGGGTGAGGCCGAGCTTGAAGATGAGTTCGCGGATCTGGAACTCGGCGAGGCCGTAGGCCGGGTCGATGAAGACCTTGTGGATCTTTTCCGGGGTGTCGTGGGCGACCTTCTCGATCTCCATGCCGCCCTCGGTGGAGGCGACGATCACGGGGCGCGAGGTGGCGCGGTCGAGGAGGATGGCGAGGTAGTACTCCTTTTTGATCTGGCTACCGACCTCGAAGTAAATCGTCTGCACCTTGCGGCCGGCGGGGCCGGTCTGGAGCGTGACGAGAGTGTTGCCGAGCATCTTGGCGGCGGCCTCGCGGGCCTCGGCCTTGCTCTTGCAGACCTTGACGCCGCCCTTGAGGCCGTCGGTGAACGTGCCTTTGCCGCGTCCACCCGCGTGAATCTGGGATTTGACGACGGTGACACCCTCGGGAAGCTGCGCGAGGGCGGTGACGAACTCCTCCGGCGTCTTGGCTGGCGCGCCGCTCGGAACGGGCACGCCAAATTTCGCGAAGAGCGCCTTGGCCTGGTATTCGTGGATATTCATGACAAAGAAAAAGTCCGCCCAGTAAGCCACAGCGCAACCGGGGGTGGCACGCAAAAAAACCGGCGGGGCGGGCGGGGGTGGAACCAGGGAAATGCGCGGGAAAAGGCGGGATTGGGGGCCCGGGGGAGGGGCGCGGGGATGTTCCCTGCCCGGGGGTTGCGGCCGCAGCACGGCGGAGGGCGGAGTGCGGCCGCGGGCGGCGCAGACCGGCGCGGGCAGCAGGACCGGAGACGTTTTCGGACTGTTTGACGGTGCCGGAGCCTACGCGCGGGTGGAGGGGCCGCCGGGAAGATTGCCATCGGTCGGGGCGTCCCGCAGCGTGGAACTGCCATGCACTCCCACGAGGTGATGAAGGAGGTCCTCAAGAAAACCAGCGCGAAGCAGATTGCCGCGGACATGGGTCTGTCGCTCTCGCTCATCTACAAGTGGGCGGAGCCGCCGGACGGGGAGAGTGGCGCGAGCAGCCCGCTGGAGCGGGTGGGGCAGATGATTCGCATCACGCGGGATCCGCAGCTGGCGCAGTGGGTTTGCGAGCAGGCGGGGGGCTTCTTCATTCGGAATCCGCATTTGCTGCCCCCGACGCGCCCCCTGATCCCAATCACCAACGACATTGTGCAGGAGTTCGCGGACATGCTGGCGACGATCGCGGTGTCGTCGTCGGACAACGTGATCACGAAGGAGGAGGCGAGGAACATCCGCCGCCGGTGGGAGGAGCTGAAGACCGTGACGGAGGGATTCGTCACCGCAGCGGAGAGCGGGACGTTTACGCCGCCGGTGGAGCCGAAGGCCGACGGAAAGGCGGACGGGAAACCGGCCGTGAAGCCGGTCGAGCGGCGCTGACCTGGGGCGCGGAATGCGGTGGCCCCGCCGCCGCACCTACATCGCAAGCAGGGCGCGTGCGCCGCTGTCGTCGATCAGGAGCGCCTTGAGCAGGCCGCCGCGCATGGCGGCGGCAACGGCGGGGGCGCGTTCCGGGCCAGCGGCGACGCCGACGACTTGGGGAACCTTGCGGAGGCAGTCGAGCTCGACGCTGAGGGCGCGGGTGCGCCAGGGGGAGTTGCACTCGCGGCCGTTGCGATCGAAGAACCGGCCGCAAATCTCGCCCACGGCGCCGGCGGCGCGCAGCTGGTCGGCGTCGGTGGAGTTGAGGACGCCGCGCTCGACGTAGATTGTCTGCTCGAGCGGGCCCACGCCCACGAGGGCGGCGTCGGCCTTCTTGAGCCGCTGCCAGACCGAGCGGATCTGGGCGGAGGCCAGGAAGGCGTCGCGGGTCTTCTTGTCCGGCGCGAACGCGGGTGTGCTGAGGGTGAGAAACTCGCCGCCCCAGAGCTTGACGATGGTGCGGCCGAGTTCGAGGGCGTCGACGGAGGAAATGTTGGAGTCGATGCTCCCCATGGCCTGCACGACGGTGAGCCGGTGCTGGTCGGAGCGCCGGAGGCGGTTCACGACCTCGAAGATGCTGCGGCCTCCACCGAGCGCGAGGACGCCGGGGCTGGGCAGGAGGGAGGCGACGAAGGGGGCGCCGAAATGGCCGACGGTCTGGCGGGCGGCCTCGGCGGTGACCGGCTTGGCGGTCTTGATCACGGCGGCGTCGAGCAGGCCGAAGCGCTGCTTGAGGTCGGCCTCGAGCCGGGCGTCGCGGGCGTTGTACTGCTCGACCGATACCTTCACGATCCCGCGCTCCTGGGCAATGGCGAGCAGGCGCGACACCTTGGTCTGCGAGACGTGGACGAGAGCCGCGACTTCCTGCTGGCCCAGGCCGTCGATGTGGTAGAGCGTCGCGGCCATCCGCAGGATTTCGTCGGGGTAGATGACTTTCTTCGGCATGAGTCGGGCGCCCAAAGGGGGTACCGGGTTGTCGCATGCATGTCACGGAATTATTTATGCGCATAAAGTTTCTACTCGCCTAAAGGCTAGCCGCGGAGTGGGGTGGGCGAACTCGCCACATCCGTATGACTACACCCCAACGTTGCTGGTTGATTCTGGCCCTTACCCTTGCCTTGCCCGTCGCCGCGCAGACTGCGCCCGCGACGGAGCCAGCCAAGCCCGCGGCCGCACCCAACGAGGCCGAGCCGACAATCCAGCTGGAAGCGTTTACCGTGACCGGCTCGAATATCCGCCGCCTCGATGCTGAAACCGCCATGCCGATCTCGGTGATCGACCGGGCGGAACTCGATGCCCGCGGCGCCACGACCATGGCCGACCTGTTTGAGACCATGGGCGCCGCCGAAATCTCCGGGATCACGGAGATCAACAACGGCCCGCAGCTGGCCCGTGGCGACGTCGCCTCGATCGACCTGCGCGGCCTCGGCTCCGGCAGCACGCTCGTGCTGATCAATGGTCGCCGCATGGCTCCGCACCCGATCTCGATGGCGGAAAACGGCGTTCCCTCCCTCGCCGCCAACATCAACGTCGTGCCCCGCACGCTCGTCGATCGCGTCGAGGTCCTGCGCGACGGCGCTTCCGCCGTCTACGGCGCTGACGCCGCCGCCGGCGTCGTGAACAATTATGTCTCCCGCTCCTTCGTTGGTGCCGGCATTACGCTGCGCGGCTCGATGACCCAGCATGGTGGCGCCAACGAGACCGGCGTTTCGGCCTACGAGGGATTTAAGAAGGGCAAGACCCACATTTCGGTTTCGGCGGACTACTACCACCGCGATGCCCTGGCCGCCTCGCAGCGGGAGTATTCGCGCTATGCCGACCAGCGCACCCGGCCCGACATGCCTGCCCCGTGGACCGGTCAGCCGATGGTCGACGCCGCCGGCACGACCGTGCGCGACAACGACTTCAACAACAGCAACAGCGTCAATCAGTGGGGCCAGTGGCAGCGCGGCTTCATCCAGTCCAACTACCTGGATTTCATCGGCTCCCGCCCCGACAAGAACGTCGGCATCAGCACGAGCACCACGCCGCCCGCTGGTGTCGCCACCATGGCGAAGGACGGCATGTTCTACCTTTATCCGACCGCCGATGGCGGTGTGAGCTTCAAGCAGAGCGCGCCCTCCAAGAACATCGACAGCGCGGAGAACGCCACCTACTCGAACTGGAACCGCTGGAAGATGCTGATCCCGGCCACCGACCGCTTCCAGTTCTCCACCTTCATCGACCGCCCCCTCACTGAGAACGTGAGCGCGTTTGGCGACCTGATGTTCTACTCGGCCTACAGCCGCACCGGCCGCGAGCCCGTGAACTTCAAGGACTCGGATGATCAGGGCATCTACCTGCCGAAGGAGAATCCCTACAACCCGTTCGGTGTCCGCTTCTATCACCCGACCGGCGCGCCGAATGCCGATGGCACCCCGCGCCTTGTTGGCACGCCGGCCGACGTCACGATGCCGACCGGTGTCTCGCCCGGGCAGAATGAGGGCTATGGCTTCAAGCCCCGCGTGACCGAGGTCTTCTCCTATGCCTGGCGTGCCCTCGGCGGCGTCCGCGGCAAGCTCTGGGACAACTGGGAGTGGGAGACCGCCCTCCTGGCCTCCGGTGCCCAGACCCACGAGTACGAGCATTTCCAGGTCCGTGAGTCGCGGTTGCGCTACGCGCTGGCCCGCACCGACGCGACGGCCTTCAACCCGTTCCCCGTCACGTTCAAGATCGTCAACAACCAGGTCGTGGTGGACCAGAAGTACACCAATCCGACGGCGCTGACGGACTCCCTGTACGATGACGAAGACCGCTTCGGCCGCACGACGCTCCTGATGTGGGACGCCAAGATCAACGGCCAGCTCTGGCAGCTGTTCCGCGGCGGCAATATCGGTTTCGCGAGCGGCGTCGAGGTGCGCTACGAGAACTACGCCGACAAGCGCGCCGTGTATTCCGGCGTGAACCCCCCGGGTTCCGGTGCCTCGTATCCGTACCTGCGCGAGAACGACAACGACTTCCTGGCGCTGAGCATGAACATCCCGATCAGCGCCCACCAGACGATCTACGCGGCCTACGCCGAGACGGCGCTGCCGTTCATCACGCCCGCGAATCGCATTCCGTTCGTCAACTCGCTCGAAGTTTCGCTCGCCGGCCGTTACGAGAATTTCTCGATCTTCGGCGACACGCTGAAGCCGAAGGCCAGCGGCATCTGGAAGCCCGTGAGCTGGATCAAGGTTCGTGGCTCGATCGCCGAGTCCTTCCGCGCTCCCAACCTCGTCCAGACGAACATCTCCCCGCTCAAGCGGCAGTTCAGCTCCGACGACCCGTACCGCTATCCGGTTACCGCGCTCCCCGAGGACAGCTCGATGCAGCGCACCAGCTATCGCATGGGTAACCAGAACCTGCAGCCGGAAGAGGCGCAGACCTGGTCCTCCGGCGTGGTCGTCGAAGTCCCGAAGATCCGCGGCCTGTCGCTGACCTTCGATTACTTCAAAATCAACCAGAACAAGGTCATCGAGAACCTCGGCGCCGGCGCCTCCATCGACCGCGACGAGACCTACCTCGACCTCGCAACGCAGGCGGCCCTCGCCTCCGGCAAGAGCATCGACCAGATCGACCTCGGTTCCGGCACCGCCGGCTACCAGGGCTTCGATCGCGTCACCCGTGCCGCCGTCACCGACGAGGACCGTGCGCTGTTTGCCGCCTACAATGCCAAGCAGACGTCCAACGCCGCCAAGCGCGCGGTGGTTGGCAAGATCATCAGCGTCCGCGACGACTACATCAACCTGAGCGGCCGCGACATCCAGGGCTACGAGTTCGGCGTGCAGTACCGCACCCCGAAGACCCCGTACGGCACCTTCACGTTCAACGGCGAGGCCACGCACTACGTCGTGCGCAAGTCGCAGTCCGAAGAGGGCGCGATTCCGCTCGACGAGCTCTCCCGCAACGGCCGCGCCAAGTGGCGCGCCAACGCCTCGCTCTCGTGGCGCAAGGCCCCGTGGGGCGCCGGCTGGTTCGCGAGCTACTTCGGCTCCTTCGTTGATACGTCGGCCGCGACCACCGAGGCCGTGTACCGCGCGCTGGGTGGCCCGAGCTACATCAGCACCTTCAACGACAACGGCATCGTCAAGTACTACCTCCGCGTCGATCCCTACATCCAGCACAACGTCTGGGTTTCCTATAACTTCAAAGGCAAGCGCTTCGGCTGGGTGAGCGGCACGACGATGAAGGTTAGCCTCAACAACGTCTTCGACACCGATCCGCCGCTGGCCGACGAGCAGTACGGCTACCGTACCAGCGCGGCCAATCCGCGTGGTCGGCAGATCGCGATGGAGCTTTCCAAGAAGTTCTAAGGTTCGATCAAGGCAGGCCGGCGCCACCACGGCGCCGGCCTTTATTTTTCCCGCACTCACGTCCCTTCCCCTCTTTCCTATGATCAAGCGCATTCTCCCCCTCGTTCTCGCCGGCCTGGCGCTCACCTCCACCGGCCGCGCGGTCGATATCGTTGCCCATCGTGGCGCCTCGTACGACGCGCCCGAAAACACCCTCGCCTCCAACCGCCTCGCCTGGGAGCAGGGGACCGATGTCGTCGAGACCGACATTTACCTGACCAAGGACGGGCAACTCGTGGTCCTGCACGACAAGAACACGAAGCGGACGACCGGACAGGAGCTGGTGCCGGCCCAGAGCACGCTCGACGAGCTTCGCGCGCTCGACGCCGGTTCCTGGAAGGGCCCGCAGTTCAAGGGCGAGAAGCTCCCGACGTTTGAGGAACAGATCGCGCTCATCCCGGCCGGGAAGCGGATGTTCGTCGAGATCAAGGTGGGGCCCGAGATCGTCCCCGCGATCGCCCGCTGTCTCAAGAAGACCGGCGCGACGCCGAAGATGATCACATTCATTTCCTTCAACTACGACGCGCTGAAGGCCGTCCGGGAGGAGCTGCCGGAGTACAAGACGCAGTACCTCGCGGGCTACAAGGCGCCGGACTCCGCGCCGGCCAAGAAGTCGAAAAAGCCCGCCAAGCCGCAGCCGACCATTGACGAGGTCATCGCCCAGGCGAAAGCCGCCGGCTTCACCGGCCTCGATCTCCAGTCTACCTGGCCGCTCACGCCGGCCGACGTGAAGAAGATTAAGGACGCCGGCCTCGAGCTGCATGTCTGGACGGTCGACGACCCGGAGGTTGCCAAACACTGGGTCCAGCTCGGCACCGAGAGCATCACGACGAATCGCCCGGGCTGGCTGCGGGCCCAGCTCAAGGGCTGACATCGCCTCGCGTCACGCGTCCCGGAGCCGCCGCCAACGGCGTCGGCTCCCCGCGCCGGGCACCTGATGGGGTGCAAAGCAGGCGGCGCTGCCGGTGACATTCCGGCGGCCACGGCAGGATTAGCTTCCTTGGGTCGCCCGCCCGGCGCATAACCAGCGGAATTCCAGTTTCATGATCGACGAATCCAAATCGGCGTCCAACCCGGCCTCGGGCCGGGCGGGCGCCGCCCAGCCGACCGGCCGCCTTGCGGCGCCGTCGGGCAGTACGTCCAGGAGGCTTCCCTTTGGCCTGCATCTCCTCCAACCCGCGCCCCTGCAACCGCGCGTGCCGGCGGCGCAGGTGCCCGGGCTTTATCGACGGCTGCGCCTGCAGGTGTTCGTCGGCATCTTCCTGGGCTACGCCTCGTATTATCTCGTCCGCAACAACCTCGCCCTGGCGATCCCGAGCATCCTCAAGGAGCACCCGGAGTACACCAAGGCGATGCTCGGCACCGCGCTCACGGGCCTGTCGCTCGCGTATGGGTTGTCGAAGTTCCTGATGGGTTCGGTCTCCGACCGGAGCAACCCGCGGTATTTCCTGCCGCTGGGCCTGCTGCTGTCCTGCGTCATCATGGCGGCGTCGGGCATGTTCAAGGCGCTCTACGCGTCCTTCGCCTTGATCATCATCCTGCAGTTTATCAACGGCTGGGTGCAGGGCATGGGCTGGCCTCCGTGCGGCAAGACCATGGTGCACTGGTGGAGCACCAAGGAGCGCGGTCTCACCGTCTCGCTCTGGAACGTGGCGCACAACGTCGGCGGCGGCTTGGTCGCCTGGTTCGCCACGCTGGGCGTCGCCTGGTTCAACGACTGGGGCGCGACCTTCTATTTCAATGCGCTGATCGCCGCCGTGGTGGCCTTCCTCGTGTGGGGCCTGATGCGCGACACGCCGCAATCCTGCGGGCTGCCGCCGATCGAGGAGTACCGGCAGGACTATCCGCCGGGCTATTCGGCCGATCACGAACGCACGTTCACCTTCAAGGAGATCTTCTTCGGCCACGTGCTGAACAACGGCGCGCTCTGGGCCATCGCGGTCGCCAACGCCTTCGTGTACTTCGTGCGCTACGGCGTGGTGAACTGGATCCCCACGTACCTCGAGACGCAGAAGGGATTCTCGTTCAAGGACTCCAGCGTGGGCTGGCTGCTCTTCGAGTTCGCCGCGATCCCCGGCACCATCGTCTGCGGCTGGGTTTCCGACAAGGTCTTCAAGGGCCGCCGCGCCCCGGCCACGATCCTCTTCATGGCGCTCACGCTCGTGGGCGTGCTGGTCTACTGGGGCAATCTCCACGGTCCGCGCTGGATCGACTACGCCGCGCTCACCGCGATCGGTTTCCTGATCTACGGCCCGGTGATGCTCATCGGCCTGCACGCGCTCGATCTCGTGCCCAAGAAGGCCGCCGGCACCGCGGCCGGCTTCACCGGCTTCTTCGGCTACGTCTTCGGCTCGGCCATCGCCGGCACCGGCGTGGGCTGGATCGCCGACAAGTTCGGCTGGCGCGGCGTGTTCATCTCCATGGTCGCCTGCTGCGTTCTCACGATGGTCTGCAGCGCCGTGACCCTCTTCCAGAAGCCGAAGGCCGCGTGACGCCGCGGCGTTGAACGCGAGACCAGGCGATGCCGGAAGACCCCGAACAAGCCGGCTGGTTCTGCCAGTTCCTGCAGCCGCATGAGGCGATGCTGCGGAGCTGGCTGAAAAGCCGGTTTCCGGGGGCCGACGTCGACGACATCATCCAGGAGGCGTACGTCCGGGTCCTCGCGGCCCGGGCCACCACGCCCATGGATTCGCCCAAGGCCTTCCTCTTCGCCACGGCGCGCAACCTCGCGCTCGGGCGGCTGCGGCACGAACGGGTGGCCGGGCAGGGCGGTTTAGCGGAAATCGATGCGGACGGTATCTTGGATGATGGCGCGGACGTCAGTGAGTCCGTCGCCCGTGCCCAGGAACTCGAAATCTTGACCCAAGCCATCCAGTCGCTGCCGACGCGTTGCCGGCAGATCATCACTCTCCGCAAGATCTACGGCCTCTCGCAGAAGGAGGTCGCGGCGCGACTCGGGATTGCGGAGCACACCGTCGAGGCGCAGGGCACGATTGGCCTCCGCAAGATCGCCGAGTATTTTGAGCGCCTGGAAAGGGCGCGTCCTCCCCGCCATGGCTGAGTCACCTTCCTTCGATCGCGACGCCGCCCGCATCGCCGATGAGGCGGCGGCGTGGGTGCTGCGCGTCGACCGCGGGCTCTCCCCGCCGGAGCAGGACGCTTATTCGGAGTGGCTGGCGCAGGATCCGCGGCATGGGCAACAGATCGCGCGTTTCCGCCGGCACTGGCAGCGGCTCGATGCGCTCGCCCAATGGCGGCCCGAGCACAGCGCCCAGCCCAATCCCGACCTGCTTTCGCCGCCGCTGCGCCGCCGCGTCCTGCGCTTCTGGCCCGCCGCCGCGACGCTTGCCGCCGCCGCGATCGTGGCCGCCCTTTGGCTGCCGCGTCCCGTGGCCACGCCGCACCCCGCGGCCCCGCGGGTCGTGGCCGCGAATCCCGCCGCGCCTGCGGAGCCGGTGATGCGGCCGATCGTGCCCAGCGAGGGGGAGCGCGTGCTGCCCGACGGCTCGCGCGTCGAACTCAACCGCGACGCGACCATCACCACCCAGTTCACGGCGACCGAGCGTCGCGTGGTGCTGGAGCGCGGCGAAGCTCATTTCACGGTGCAAAAAGACCCGGCCCGGCCGTTCTTTGTCGTGGCCCGGGGACTCGAGGTGCGCGCGGTCGGTACCGCCTTCAACGTGCGCGTTGACGCCGCCGTGGTGGAAGTGCTCGTGACGCACGGCCGCGTGCAACTCGAGCAACCGACGGCCGCCGAGAACGCGCCGGGGCGACGGGAGCCAGTCGCCCTCGACGTGCGGCAGCGCGCGGTGGTCGCGCTGACGGCGCCGGCGGCGCCGCAGGTGGCCACACTGACGGCCGGGGAGATTGCCCGGGTCATGGCCTGGCAGCATCGGCTGCTCGATTTCACCGCCGTGCCGCTGCGCGAGGTCGTCGACGAGTTCAACCGCCGCAACGTGGTGCAACTCGTCCTGGACCCTGCGCTCGCCACGCTCCGCGTCAGCGCCGCCATCCGCTCGGACAACGTCGAAGGCTTCGTGCACCTGCTCGAGGCCGGCTTCGGTGTCCGCATCGAACGGCGGAGCGACAGCGAGATCGTGCTGCGGCCGCCGGAATGACGCGCCCTGGGCGCGGAGCGAGGGTGGGGACCGCGATTTTGCGGCCCCGGATGAAGTTTTTTTAACGGAGATTCGCGGCACACGCATCTTGGGAGGCGACACACCTCCGCCATGCCCTTGCCCCTGCCCCCCGACTGCCATGCTGCCGAATCCTTTCGTCGTTTTGTTGTGGAGTCGATGGGGACGGCGGGTGGGTTTCGCCCTGCTGGGGTGGCTGATGCTGGCGACGGCGTTCGCCGCCGACACCACGCCCCGGTCGTTCGATCTGCCCGCGGGCGAGGCCACGGAGATGCTCAAGCGTTACGCCGCGCAGGCGGAACGCGAAATCCTGTTTCCCGCTGAATCCATGGCGGGAATACAGACCCAGGCGGTGCACGGCACCTTCACCCCGCGGGCGGCGCTCGACCGGATGCTGGTCGGAACCGGGCTCGTGGTCGTGGAGCACCGGCGCACCGGCGCACTGCTCGTGCACCGGGCCCGGCGCCCTGGGACGGCTTTCTCTCCCCCGACCACCAACACCAAAATGCGCAAGAAACCTCTGGCCTTGCTCGGCGCGCTCCTGACCTTCGCGCTCGGACCCCAATCTCCCGCCCTCGCCGCGGACGGCTCGCCCACCGGCGGCCTCACCGGCCGGGTGCTCGACACCCAGCGTGGTGAATACATCGAAAAGGCCCTCCTCACGGTCGAGAGCACCAAGGAACAGGTGCTCTCCGACCGCGAGGGCCAGTATCGCTTCAGCAGCCTCCCGGCCGGCCCGGTGCAGCTGCGCGTTTTCTACACCGGCCTCGGCACCCAGGTGGAGACCGTGACCATCGTCGGCGGCCAGACGGTGGAGCACGACATCCTCATGCCCGCCGCCGGCGCCCCCCGCCGGGGCGGCACGGACCAGGTGATCAAGATGGAGGAGGTGGTCGTCAGCTCCTCCAAGGAGATGGAGGGCGCGGCCATCGCCATCAATGAGCAGCGCTTCGCGCCGAACATCGTGAACGTCGTCTCGGCGGACGAGTTCGGCACCATCACCGATGGCAGCGTGGGCGAGTTCATGAAGTTCCTCCCCGGCATCGTCTCGGACTACACCGGCGGCGACGCACGGCGTTTCTCGATGAACGGCGTGCCGGCCGACAACGTGCCGATCACGATCGGCGGCTTCGACCTGGCCAGCAGCGCCGGCGCCGGCACCCGCCGCGCCGTGGAACTCGACCAGGTCTCGATCAACAGCATCGCGCGCATCGAGGTGCTGCACTCGCCGACACCCGAGTCTCCCGGCTCCGCGCTCGCGGGCTCCGTCAACATGGTTCCCCGCAGCGCGTTTGAACGCTCCCGGCCGGTGACGACCTACAGCGTCCACGTCATGATGAAGGACGACGAGAAGGATTGGCACAAGACGCCCGGCCCGCGGTTCAAGGCGACGCGCAAGGTGCACCCCGGTTTCGACTTCAGCTCGATCGTGCCCGTGAACAAGCGCTTCGGCTTCACCCTTTCCGGCGGCTACTCGCTGCAGTACACCGCCCAGCCGTCCGCCACCTCCAAGTGGTTCGGCGCCGGCTATGCCACCAACGGCACCGGCCTGCCGGACACCACGCCGGACAATCCGTACATGGCGGAGTACGTGATCCGCGACAGCGGCAAGGAGACGGAGCGCTACTCGCTCGGCGGCACGCTGGACTTCAAGCTCTCGCCGTTCGACCGCATCTCGGTGTCGCTCCAGTTCGCCAGCCTCGAGGAGTCCTTCGGCACCCGCAACCAGACCTTCCTCGTGCAGCAGGTGAAGGACTTCAGCCCGACTGCGACGCACGGCGTCGCCGGCAAGGGCGAGGTCCGGCTCAACAACACTGCCCGTATCCGGCCGGGCGCGACGATCATGCCGTCGCTCACCTATCGCCACAACGGCCCCATCTGGGTGTCCGAGGTCGGCCTGGGCTACTCGCGCTCGCGCACCCAGTACCAGGACGTCGACGTCGGCGCGTTCAACGCCACGCAGGCGCGGCGCACCGGCGTTACGGTCTCCTTTGACGACATCAACTACCTGCGGCCGGGCACGATCACGGTGACGGATGCGGCCGGAGCGCCGGTCGATCCCTTCCAGCTTTCCAGCTACGCGCTCGGCACCTCCAGCGGCACGATGGCCAAGGTGTACGACGAGCGCCGCACGGCTTTCGCCAACCTGCGCCGCGACCTGGACGTCCGCGGCGTGCCGGTGGCGATCAAGACCGGCGTGGATGTGCGGCACATGGCCCGCGACCTGCAGAGCACAAATCCGACCTTCCAGTTCGTCGGCGCCGACGGGAAGGCGAGCACGACGCCCGTGGGGAGCGACGACAACGCCAGCATCGTGCGCGACGACCTCTTCTCGCAACGGGTGCCACGCTTCGGCTTCCCGCGGATCGAGTGGGAGAGTGGCGAAAAGCTCTGGGAGCTGTACCAGACCCATCCCGAATACTTCGTTTACAACGAGAGCGCGGCCTACATTGCCGAGGTGCAGGGCTCGAAGCGCGTCGAGGAGATGGTCTCGTCCGCGTACTTCCGCGGCGACGTGGCCTTCTTCAACCGGCGCCTGAAACTGGTGGGCGGCGTGCGCGCCGAGCAGACCAACATCAAGGCCGAGGGCCCGCTGAACGACAAGACGCGCAACTACCAGCGCGACGCCAGCGGGCACGTGCTGTACGACAGCACCGGCAAGCCACTGCTGATTGTGCCGACGTCCGATGCGCTCGGCGTGGCGAAACTCACCCGCGTCCACCGCGGCACGCGCGCGAGCAAGGAGTACCTGCGCTGGTTCCCGAGCCTCAATGCGAGCTACAACCTGCGCGAGAACCTGATCCTGCGCGGCGCGTACTACACCTCGATCGGCCGGCCCAACCTGAACCAGTACGCCAGCGGCATCACGCTGCCCGATCCGGACTCGCCGCCGAGCACGAGCAACCGGTTCTCGACCGAGAACGTCGGCATCAAGGCGTGGACGGCCCAGACCTACAAGGTGCGCCTCGAATACTATTTCGAGCGCGTGGGCCAGGTCTCGATCGGCGCGTTTCGCCGCGAGTTCGACAACTTCTTCGGCTCGACCGTGTTCCCGGTGACGCCCGAGTTCCTCACGCTCTACGGCCTCGATCCGGCCGTGTACGAGGGATACGACGTCTCGACCAAGTACAACCTGCAGGAGACGGTGCGCATGACCGGCCTCGAGTTCGACTACAAGCAGGCGTTGACCTTCCTGCCCAACTGGGCGCGTGGCGTGCAGGTGTTCGCCAACGCGAGTGCGCAGCGCGTCGTCGGCACGGAGAACGTGGCTTCGAACTTCTCCGGCTTCATCCCGCGCTACGGCAGCTGGGGCATCAGCCTCACGCGGCCGAAGTACAACGTACGCGTGAACTGGAACTATCGCGGCGCGCACCGCCGCGGCCAGGTCACCGGCCGCGGGCTGGAGGCCGGCACGTATGAGTACGGCTCCAAGCGGCTCTACATCGACGTCGGTGCCGAGTACTACTTCCACAAGCGGCTCGGCGTCTTCCTCGCCATGCGTAACCTGGGTGACGCGCCGGAGGACTCCAAGAAGTACGGTCCGAATACCCCGAAATGGGCGCGGTTCGAGCAGCGCGAGATGTACGGCTCGCTCTGGAGCTTCGGCCTCAAGGGCCGATTCTAGTTTTTTCATGCGTATCCCGATCCTCGTCCTCTCCCTTGGTCTAGCGGTGCCTGCCGCCGCGCCTTCGTTGCTGTCCGCCGCGCCGGGAAATCCGGCGCCGGACTCGCCGCCGGTCAACGCCACGGGGGAGGCCGTCGCCGCGGCCGAGGGGCTGATCCGACGCGTGCTCCCGGGGCACGCGGACGCGTTCGCCTGTGAGGTGATCCCGGCGGAGGACGGGCGGGATGTATTCGAGTACGAGGCGCTGCCCGGCGGGCGCGTCGTGCTCCGCGGCAACCACGGCGTGGCGCTGGCGGTCGCGTTCAACCAGTACCTGCGCCGCGAGGTGCACCGGAACTACGACTGGCAGGCCGTGGAGCCGCTCCTGTTGGCTGGACCGCTGCCGGCGCCGGCGGCGAAGGTGCGGGGCACGTGCGGCGCGGCGGAGCGGTTCTTCCTCAACTACTGCACGTTTGGCTACACCACGCCCTGGTGGGGCTGGAACGAGTGGCAGCGCTTCATCGACTGGATGGCCATGAACGGCATCAACCGGCCGCTCCTGCAATGTGGGCAGGAGGCGGTCTGGCTGCGCGTCTGGCAGAGCTATGGGCTGGGCGAGGATGAGATTCGCGCGTTCTTCTCGGGCCCCGCACACCTGCCGTGGCACCGCATGGCCAACCTCGACCGCTGGGGCGGTCCGCTGCCGCGCTCGTACATCGACGGTCAGCAGGCGCTGCAGCGGCAGATTCTCGGGCGCGTTCGCGCCCTCGGGATGAAGGCGATCCTGTCCGGTTTCGCCGGGCATGTGCCGCCCGAGCTGGCGCGCGTGCGACCGCAGGCAAAGCTCACGCGCATCGGCGCGAAGTGGGGTGGCATGGATCCGAAGTACGCGACGACCTACCTCGATCCGACGGACCCGCTCTTCCCCGAGATCCAGCAGCGTTTCCTGCGCGCGCAGACCGAGCTCTACGGCACCGATCACCTCTACGCGGCCGATTCGTTCAACGAGATGCTCCCGCCGAGTTGGGATCTCGACTATCTCCGCAAGGTTTCCCGGGCGATCTTCGACGGCATGGTCGCCGTCGATGCCGACGCCCGCTGGTACCAGATGGCGTGGACCTACTACTACCAGCGCAAGCACTGGACCCAGGGCGGCCGGCTCGAGGCCTTCCTCAACGCGGTGCCCACGGGCCGGCTCGTGATGCTCGATTACGTCTGCGAGGAGGTGGAGTTCTACCCGCTGACCGAAAACTTCTACGGGCAGCCGTTCATCTGGAATTATCTCGGCAACTTCGGCGGCAACACGCACCTCGCCGCGCCGCAGCGCAAGGTCGCGCAGCGCATCCCCCATGCGCTCGAGCGGCCCAACTGCATCGGCGTGGGCTCCACGCTCGAGGGCATCAACGTCAACCCCGGGATCTTCGAACTCGTGCTCGAGCAGCCCTGGCGGCCTGGCGCGACGATCGACGTCGATGCCTGGGTGCGCGACTACGCGGCGCAGCGCGCCGGCGGCGCGGATCCCGCGGTGGAGGAACTCTGGCGCGCCGTGGCGGCCAAGGTCCTCGTCGACGACACCAAGGTGATCGGCCGCCACGCCTCGATTTTCCAGACGAAGCCGCCCTTGAAGGGGCCTGGGCCCGACTCGCGCATCGAGAAGCAGACGCGCATCGACTATCACCCCGAGGACCTGGTCACCGCGCTCGCGGCCGCGTGGCAGGCCTCACCGGCAGCGCGGCAGACCGATGGCTACCGCTACGACGTCGTGAACTTCACTCGCCAGGCGCTCACCAACCGCGCGAAGGCGGTGTACGACGAGGCGGTCGCGGCGTACGGCCGCAAGGATGTCGCGGCCTTCCGCCGCGCCGCCGCCACGTTCCTGGCGCTCGGGCGCGACCTGGACGAGCTGCTCGCCACGCGCCACGAGTTTCTGCTCGGCCCCTGGCTGGCTCAGGCACGACGGTGGGGTAAGGACGCCGCCGAGGCTGATTACTACGAGGTCGCCGCGCGCGAGATCATTACGGCCTGGCACGTGCCCGGCGGCGGCCTCGAGGACTACGCATGCCGCCAATACAACGGGCTGATGCGCGACTACTATCTGCCGCGCTGGGAGAAGTTCTTCGCGCTCTGCACCGCCGCGCTGGAAAATGGCACGGCCTTCCCGCAGGCCGAGTTTTCCGCCTGGGCCAATGCGGCCTCCGCGCGCTGGATCCACGCCCACGGCGAGGGCTACGCCACCCGCCCCAGCGGCGACCCCGTGGCCACCGCCGAGCGCCTCTACCGCCGGCACCTGGCGCCGCCGTCTTCGGGATCCCAGTGAGCACCTGCGAAGGCCTGACATCGTCCCTCAGATCAACCACGCTCGACCCATCGCTTCTCTCAAATGACCCCCGAATACCGTCCTCTGTCCCGACGTGACCTGCTCAAGATTCTCGGCCTCGCCGCCGGTGCTACCGCGCTGCCGCGGTTCGCCTCCGCCGCGGATGACGCCGGGCGTCCGATTCTCCTGCCGAACCCGGCGCCGATGGGCGGGCGGGCGGTCACGGCGATCACCCTCGGGGCGGGCAGTCGCGGCAATGTGTACGGCGGTTTCGCCGCCAAGTATCCGGAGCAGTTGAAAATCGTGGGTGTCGCCGAGCCGATTGCGCTCCGCAACGAGCGGTACGCCAAGACCCACAGCATCCCGGCGAACCAGCGGTTCAATACCTGGGAGGACGTCTTTACCCGGCCGAAGTTTGCCGACGCCATCATCATCACGACGCCGGACAACCTGCACTACGGTCCCTGCATGAAGGCGCTGGCGGCCGGTTACGACGTGTTGCTGGAGAAGCCGATTGCGCCGACCGAGCAGGAGTGCCGCGACATCCTACGCCTGGCGAACGAGACCGGCCGCATCGTCGGCGTGTGTCACGTGCTCCGTTACGCCCCGTACTTTATCCGCCTGCGCGAACTCATCCGCAGCGGCGCGATCGGCCAAGTCATCAGCCTCCAGCACATGGAGCCGATCGAGCACACGCACATGGCCCATTCGTACGTGCGCGGCAACTGGCACAACAGCCGCGAGACGACGCCCATCATCCTCGCGAAGTCCTGCCACGACCTGGACATCATCCGCTGGCTGGTGGATTCGCCGTCGCGGAAGATCCAGGCGTTCGGCGACCTCAAGTGGTTCCGGAAGGAAAACGCGCCGGCCGGCAGCACCGAACGTTGCACCGACGGCTGTCCCGCGGAGGCCGGGTGTCCGTACTCGGCCGTGCGTCACTATCACGTGCGGCGGAAGCGCACCTTCGTGTTTGATCTGCCCGACGACAAGGCGCTGCACAGCGAGCACATCCTCCAGCGGCTCCGGACGACGAACTACGGCCGCTGCGTGTATCGGATGGATAACGACCAGCCGGACCATTACGTGACCAACATCCAGTTCGCGAACGGGGTCACGAGCAGCTTCAGCATGGAGGCGTTCACCTCGTACGCCGGCCGGCAGACGCGCGTGATGGGCAGCCACGGCGACATCGTGGGCGACATGCAGCGTTTCACGCTGACGAACTTCGTGACCGGCAAGAAGGAGGAGTTCTCGCAGACGACCGACGGCCACGGCGGCGGCGACTGGCGCCTGGCGTCGGCGTGGGTGCAGGCGGTTTCGCGCCACGATCCTTCGTACCTGAGCTCAAGCCTCGAGGCGTCCATCGAGAGCCACATCATGGGCTTCATGGCGGAGCGCAGCCGGCTCGAGAACCGCGTGGTGGATGTCGTGATGTCGTAGCATCTTGGCGGACGGTGTCCGCCAAGATGCTAAGCAAACTGGCTGCGCCAGTTTGGGAGGTGGAGTAGGGCGCCGGCAGCCGGTGGGCGAAGGCCTACAGGGTTGTGGAATGGAACGGAGATTCGTGGCGGCGGGATGCGTCCCGCGCCACGGCTATGTTCACGTGGCGACGGGCTCGGAGAGGGCGTTGATGCGGCGCATCACGTCGGGCGTGAGGCGGTCGACGACCTCGAGCGCGCCGAGGTTTTCCTGCAACTGCTCCACGCGGGAGGCGCCGAGGATGACGGTGCTGACGTGGGGATTCTTGAGGCACCAAGCGACGCCGAGGCGCGGGAGGGACGTGCCGAGTTCCTGCGCGAGGGCGGCGAGGGCGGGGAGGGCGGCGAGTTTCTTCTCGATGCCGGGCTGCTTGAGAATCGTGTCGCGCAGCCACTCCATGCCGGGCGCATTGAGCCGGGAGTCCTGGGGCACGCCGGCATTGTACTTGCCGGTGAGGAGGCCGGAGGCGAGGGGCGACCAGATGGTGGTGCCGAGGCCGGGCGCCTTGTAGAGCGGGGCATACTCGATCTCGATGCGGGAGCGATGGAAGAGGTTGTACTGCGGCTGCTCGACGACCGGCGCGTGGAGGTTGTGGGTGCGGCATTCGCGGTGGGCCTCGGCGATCTGGGCGGCGCTCCACTCGCTGGTGCCCCAGTAGAGCACCTTGCCCTGGGTGATGAGGTCGTGCATGGCCCACGCGGTCTCGGCGACGGGGACGTCGGGATCGGGGCGGTGGCAGTAGTAGAGATCGAGGTAGTCGACCTGCAGGCGTTGGAGGGCGGCGTGGCAGCCCTCGATGATGTGTTTGCGGGAGAGACCGGACTGGTTGGGGCGATCGTCCTCCCAGCCGAAGAAGACCTTGCTGGAGACGAGAAAGGAACTGCGGCGCCAGCCGGCGCCCTTGAGAATCGCGCCCATGACGCGCTCGGCCTGGCCGTCGGCGTAGGCCTCGGCGTTGTCGAAGAAGTTCACGCCGGCGTCGTACGCGGCGTACATGAGGTCCTTGGCGACGGGGTCGCCGATCTGTTTGCCGAAGGTGACCCAAGCGCCGAAGGAGAGCGCGCTCACCTTGAGACCCGTTTTGCCCAGCGTCCGGTAGACCATGCTCATGCCCGTGAACCTGCGCGTGCGGCGCCGAGCCGCAAGGTCGGAAAAGGCTGAAGGCCGGGAAAGGGCTAAAGGGCTGAAAAGCTGATGGGGGGGAGCGGACGCCGTCGCTGCAAATTCGGGGCCGCGGCAGCGCTGGCTAAAGGTAACAGGCAAGAGATGATCCCTTGTGACCCGTCCTGTAATGGAGCCCAACGTAGCTCAAGTCGTGCACCCGCGGATTTTGGTGTTCCTGAACATCGCACTCATGGTGCGGTGCTCGGAACCAATCACATTTCCCCGAGAAGTGCCTCTGGTCTTGCCATACGTTCTGCAGTCTGGAAGCGCTCGGATTGCCGCAGGAGCCATTCGCCGTGCGGGCTGATATAGGTGACCTGCTTGCCGCTTGAGTCCAACAGGCGATAGTCGTCGATACGTGCGCCCGGAGTCAGGGGGGGGAGCCCGGTCGTCACAGGGCCGGTGTCGGCTGTGCCCTCGGTGACGTTGACCGCGTAGGTGACGAGGACGCGAAGTTCCGACTTGGTTTTTGCTCCCGGCATGGTTGCGAATTCGAGTAGCCGGGCGCCCGAGGGTAACTTGACGGTGCCGTAATCTTTTGTCGGCAGCGCCTGGAACTGCGCTGCGACGTAACCCTTGTCGTAGGGCCGAGCCAAGTTGGCGGCATATTTTCCAGGGGGGATCGTACTGGGATCGACGCCCTCCCGTGAAACGACTGTCGCGTTTGCCGGCAAACCCCGAGCCCGCAATTCGTCAGGAGTAGGGCGGGAGGCGAAAATATATCCCGGGGCAACGTAGTCTATCTGTGACGTCTCGCCTTGAGCATTTCTCTGCACATCCACGTGGAACGCCTTCGAGGGGACAGACGGTTCACGAACGAACAACTCGGTCGGTAGAAACGAGGTGACGACCGATGCAGCCTTTTCATCGGGCATCACTCGGGGCAGGAAGGTCAGCCAAATCAGCTGCGGCGTGGCTGTGCTCCTTTCCAGGTGCGATGGTACGATGCCAGGGACAACCCGCCCTCTCGCAATCTTCTGACCAATTGGTGATGTGGTGGTCTCCTGTTCGGTTGTCGTGAAGGTGTCGATACCATCCGATCCGAGGTACGTGTCGAAATTGACACCATTAATCTTCCGATGGATGACCAGGAGGTACTTGGGGTAACTGACGTTCAGAGAGAATGTTCCGGATGTACTGTCGTGCGGAGCCTCCATATTGGAGTCCGGAATGCTGGCTTGGGCGGTGAGACGTTTGAGAGCCTTCCGTTGGTTCAGAGGGGGTGGACCTCAAGTAACGCGTTCTTCAAATTGGAAGGGGACGTGATCAACATCGGATTGGGCAGAGGCACGGCCCTCGAAACGTTCAACAATAACATCCTGACCTTTGGTCTTCCGAAATGACATCCGAAGAACGCAGTCTGTGCCGCGGCCTGGTAATCACTCCTCCAGGTGCAGGCAGGAAAATATCAAAGGAGGAATTTGCCAGCCGCCTCCCCTCAGCGGTTGAGCGCGGCGCCGTGGCGACGCGACTGCTTGAGGAAGCGCTACAATCAAAAAATTCCGAGGATGTGCAGTGCGTGCTCATCGTTGGACACGCCTTTGGGTTTGCTGCCGATCAGGTTGGCGTCTTGTCCCGGTTGCTCGAAGCTGACTGGCATGTCAGCCATGAAGATGTGGTGAGTGCGCTGGACAAACTGCGGAGCCCTGCGGCCGTGAGTGCGCTTGTCCGAGCGACCGAATGGATACCTGAGTATCTGAATTACGACGACAGCCGAGCGTTGGCAGGCAAAGCAATCTGGGCGCTCGGGAAAGTGCCGGGCGGGGAGGCCGAATCCGCGCTTCGGAAACTGGCCGCATCAAATGAATCCGTGATCCGGGACGCTGCGCTGCAGCAGCTGGAGCGGCGCAAGGCTTAGCCGCTCAGAATGTGACTGTATCTGGCATCGAGCGGATAGGGACGCTCGAAAAGATCGGGCGCATTTTGAGAGCGAACTCCCGATGCTGCGGCGTCTGCCAGTTTGCGAGCCGTTGGCGTCACGTCCTCGATGCCGACGATCCACTCGGTCACGAAGCGCTTCACAGCCTCCCCCGACAGTCCTATTTGAATGGCGCGCACGCCTTCGATTGCGTTTAGCTGCCAATCACGCTCGGGGTCCCATTGAACACGGACGCAATTTGTCTCCAGTGCGCTTGCCCATTGCTCTGGTGAGCCGTGCACAGTCGCGTTGAAGCAGGAGAGCGTTGCATGCTCTAGCGCCCACTCGAATCCGGTGCGTGTGATCTCGATTTCGAGAACAACCTCCTGACCTGGTTTAGTCGCGTAGCCAGAGCGATACATCATCCAGTTGAACGATGGCTTTATCCACGTCATCCGTCCCATTTTGAAGGGCGGCACGAAGCGTCCGGCTTTGAGTGCGGCAACGGCGATCTCGGGGCGATAGGCCTGATAAACGCGAACGGTGTGATCCGTGAATGCTGCTCTGACGACGTGACCGGACATTGCTGAAGAAGGCACAAAGTCCGACGTTTAGGCAAAACCAAGTCGCGATCTCAGGCCGCTGCGCCGCCGGACTTGTCGAGCCGGGTGATGGCGATGCTCGCGACCCAGGGCGCACGGGCGAGCAGACCGGCATGGCGCGCGTCCACGACGGCGACCCACTCCAGATCGTGCTCGTGGATCAGCTCGACCAGCTTGCCGAACCGCGCGCCGACGAGCACCACGTCGGCCGTGGAGAACGCGAGCGTCAGCCGCTCCGGGGTCTCGGCGTCGTCGCCGCGGTGCGGTTCGAGCGTGTAGTGGCAGAGCTGCGCCCAGGGGAAGCCGAGCCGCCGGTGGGCATCGGGCCGGAACTCGATGAACGCGCGACCGTGGCGCATCCCGCCCGAGTAACACGAAGGGGGGCAAACGGGGACAGACACGCAAATGGGTTGACTAAAAGGTAAAAAAGAATTGGCGTAGGCGCATGCGGCGCGCACGGATCAAAGTGAACTCGGAGCTGGAGCCGGGCGTGTACCACTTGATCAGCCGGACGGTGAACGGGGAGTGGATGTTTGGCACGACCGCCAAGGAGATCCTGCGGCGGCAGATGTGGCAGGTGGCAGACTTCGCCGGGGTTGAGATCCTCACCTACGCCATCATGTCGAATCACTTTCATCTGCTGGTGCGGGTGCCGCAGCGACCGGAGCTCTCGGACGCGGAACTGCTCCGGCGCTACGCGGTGCTTTATCCGAAGCCGACCAAGTACCAAGTTGCGCGGCTGGAGGTGATCCGGGCCGGGCTGGCGGCGAACACCCCCATCGCGGAGGCGTGGCGCAAGCGGCAGCGGGCGTTGATGTACGACGTATCTCAGTACATGAAGCTGCTGAAGGAGCGTTTCTCGATCTGGTACAACGCCCGACATCGGCGGTTTGGACCCGTGTGGGCGGATCGGTTCAAGAGCCAGTTGCTCGAGGGCAAGGAGCGGGTCGTCCAGACGGTGGCGGCGTACATCGATCTGAACTGCGTCCGGGCCGGAATCTCGAAGGATCCGAAGGACTACCGGTTCTGCGGGTACGCCGAGGCGGTGAGTGGTCAGGCCCGTGCGCGCCAAGGCGTGCAGTCGGTGGTGGGTGGAAACTGGGAGCAGGCGCAGCGCAGTTATCGGCTGCTGCTGTTCACGAGCGGGGGCGCGGCGCGGGAAGGGAAGGCGTCGCTCCGAGCCGAGCAGGTGCGGGCCGCGGTGGAGGCCGGTGGAAAACTGAGCCTGCCCGACGTGCTCCGCTGCCGGATCCGGTACTTCAGCGAGGGGCTCGTCCTGGGTGGGCGGGAATTCGTCGACGGGCACGTCGCGGCGTACCGGACGAAGCACAGCCTGACCCACCGTGTGAAGCGTCACGACCTGCCGGACCCCGGCTGGGGTGAAATCGCCGGCCTGCGACCGCTTCGCGGAGCCTTGCTGAGCTGACTGAACCTGTGGGCGAACGCGGCAGGGTGCCGCGCACGGGGCAGAGTTGCCCCTTGACGCGCGGCTTGGGCCCGACGTTGGGCAAGCGGCGCCGACCGAAGCGCGACGAGCGCGGGAAAATTCCAGCGGAAGCGCGCTAGCAGCTTCCAATGTCCGAAATCAAGTGGACCAACCAGCGGTCCCCGCGCAGCCTCGCATCGAACATGTCCGTCCCCTTTAGGTACTCCCCGGATGGGGTGAAATCGCCGGCTTGCGACCGCTTCGCGGAGCCTTGCTGAGCTAACCGAACTTGTGGGCGAACGCGGCAGGGGGCCGCGCACGGGGCGGGGCTGCCCATTGATGCGCGGCTTGGACCCGACGTTGGGCAAGCGGCGCCGACAGAAGCGCGACGAGCGCGGGAAAGTTCCAGCGGAAGCGCGCTAGCAGCTTCCAATGTCCGAAATCAAGTGGACCAACCAGCGATCCCCGCCCAGTCTCGCATCGAACATGTCCGTCCCCTTTAGGTACTCCCCTGGTGCGTGATTTGAAACGAAAACGACGTGACTAAGAATCGTAATTAGCAGCTAATGGAGTTCGGCTATGAATAGAACGCGTCTGACGAGAGTTGCACGATGGCTGAGTGTCTTCTCGATGGTGTTGGTAGTCCCGGAAATGAGGGCACCTGCAGCTCTTGATTTGGTGAAGCTTGCTGTATGGCTCATGTGGCCTCATGCGGTAAGTGCATTTCTCTGTGGGAGGGGCAGGGTGTGGGTCCCGTCGGTTGCGGCTAGTCTTGCTGTGTCGTTATTGTGGATTCCGTTCAATTTTGGCATCTTCTATAGTAGAAGCTCGGATGATTTTGTTGCAGTGCTGTTCTTTTCACCCGTACTGGTAACGTTTGTCTACTTAGCCACGTTCGCAGTATCGTTTCTTCTCTATGTGTTATGGCCTAAGAAAAAGCAAAAGGAGTAGATTGCCAGACTGGCTCCGGGGCACGTTGTCCACGGATAGCAGCTTGAAGTCGGAAGGGACTCCGCGGAGATAACCAACCCCGGAGTCGATCGTAAGGGCTCATCCCACGGCTGTCTGATTAAGGAGCCTCGGAAGATTCTTAAGATTCTGTGGAGTTGAAGGTAACGTCGATTCCGTGGTGTGATTGATTTGGATTTTTGCCGACGATTTCGCGGCAATTTCCGGAGTTTTCGGCTTGTGAACTCCGGAAAGACAATTCTGGCCCAAGTTCTCGCCGGTTTGAGCGGTGAAGAGTTTTCGCGCTGCGCGAAGCGGTATCCGTTGAGTCGCGACACGCGGGCGCTGTCGGCCTACGATCATTTTGCGACGATGGTCTTCGCGCAGCTCACGTACCGCGAGAGCCTGCGCGACATCGAGGCGTGCCTGACTGCGCGACGGTCGCTGCTGTATCATGCTGGGATTCGCGGCACGGTGAAGCGCTGCAATCTCGCGTATGCGAATG